>JAPKZX010000062.1 GCA_026393575.1 Actinomycetota bacterium | reverse complement strand
GGGGTTTGTATATCACTGAGACGTCCTTCAATGATTTACGGCAACTTGGTGTTATCAAAGCAGAAACGATGTCGTTGAGTTGTATATCACCGTGTGTCGTAAGTTCTGTCGTAAGTCCACCTCTGTCCACTAGTTTCCACTTGATTACCCAGCGATAGCACTCGTAATGCGTAGGTCGTGAGTTCGATTCTCATCTTGGGCTCCATTTGCAGCAAGGGTTTCAATAGAACTCGCTACACGCGCAGACTTGTTAGGCTTGTTTTATGTCAGGTGAGAACACATTTCCTTCTCCACCACCTCCGCCACCACATGCAGGTCAAAAAGAACGCAGATCTCCGCTTGTGCTTGGTGGAGTGATTTTTGGATTCTCCCCTTTACTCTTCAGTCTTGTGGCATCAATTTTCGTTGAGGATGCACTAAACGAAAGCACAGCCATTGGCTCCATCCCATTGCTGATGATTTTCACTTTGCCAATCGGCCTTGTGATCTTTATAGTCGGATTCACAAATGGGGCGCGCAACATGGCGAATCGAAACCGTTAATCAACAAGGTGAAATTCCACACAAGAACTTCACTCCGCCTCCAATACGAACGTCATGAGTTTGATTCTCGTCTGGGGCTCCATAGTCGTGTAGACAAGAGGCATGAAAAGACTCCTGGCCGCACTTCTCATCGCAGGTCTTGCATCATGTGGTGGCGCAACTAGTTCAACAGATTCCACTGTCGCAGTAATCGCCGCCACAACAAGTGTCGTAGCTACACCCACAAGCACCACTCTTCCTGCACTTAGCAACCCGCCGTCCGGCGAGAAGACAGTTGCTTGTAACAACAAAGCAATTGGCGCCATCTACGGTGAAAAACTTCGCCTTGAATACTGCACCGACACGTGGGCCATGGGTGACACCGACGTCGACACATGGAACTGCCCAAAGACCGGTTGCGAACAAACACGCCTGTTTCACCTTGCAGATGGCAAGTGGTCAACAACAGCAATATGTCATCGAGATAAACCACTCACGCAATACGCATTGAACTGCTATATCCCGAATGCAGGCCCTGCAACGCTTGCGGAAATTCCACCGAGCGATGTTGCTTGCCAAATTTGGATTACGAATCGTGCATTGAAATACGTGGAAGAAACAGGTTGCACTCCAAGCAAAGCAGACATTGAAGCTGCACTACAGGGAGAGTGCACTGGTTACTTCCAAGCGGTTGCATTGCCATTTGAAAAATGCGATCAGGGTTCACTCATCACTGAAATGCAAAAACTCCTTCGCGCAGAGGGTTATTCAGTGAGTGTCGACGGCTACTTTGGGCCGGCAATGGCCATGGCGGTATACAAGTACCAACAAAAGAAACAATTGGCAGTCATGGGCTTCATTAATCAAGCCACATACACCGCGCTTACAGGAAAAAAAGCCTGCTGCTAAGAGTACAAAGTACTTCTCGCTACTAACTTAGGTACTCATGTCGCCTGCAGCCGAACTCGCACACAGCACCGCAGTGGCAAAGGGTCTTCGGTTCTATACAGACCCCGATACTGGACTCATGGTGATGACGGAGATTTACCACAAGGAACGTGGCTCTTGTTGCGACAGCAAATGTAGGCACTGTCCCTACGGTGATAACAAGAACTAGTTCAGAGCCAAACGTTCAAATTGTTCGCTCGGTGCGTCCACACTATGAAGCGCCACACGCAACAACTCTTCTGCTTCCTTCGCAATGGAATCGTCAATGCGGTTCACTGTCTCATCAGGATCTTCTGCTCGGTTGAACATGATTGTCTCGTATTGCTTCGCGTATGCCCAGAACGGCAACATGTCGCCTTCGCGGAATGGTTGACGAATAACAGGCACTGTGCTTCCAGGCATGTAGTCCAACACTGCACGATTGTCAGGCATTGGCATTTTGAAGTCGGGCATTGATCCAATGGGCATCGTGCTCCATCTATTCGACCACATTGTTTGTGGCATGTTTTTGCCTTGTGGGCCGCGCGTGTAACGCCACTCATTCGTTACTAACTGCACTTCTCTTCCCCACACACCGGTGAGCAACCAATCCCGCACCGATGTCGCTTCCTCAGACAACACAGGGACTAATGACTTTCCATGTGCTGTGTGCTTGATTGTCGTGCCAAAAATTTCGGCAATTGTTGCGTGAATATCTGTAGACGTCGTCAGTGCATCATTAGCAGACGGCGCAATACCGGGCCACGACACCAACATAGGAATATGCCCGAGTGGTTTGTACACGGGAAGACCAGGCTTACCCCACACGTCACGTCCGTACACATCTAGATCACCTAAATAATGTCCGTGGTCTGTGCACAAAATAACGGCGGTGTCATCCCACCCATTCGTTGCATCAAGTGCATCAAGAACTTTGCCGAGCCAATGATCAATCATCGATAACTTGCCGCCGTATTGAGCACGTACCTGACGAGCATCACGCTCTGTCATCACACCTTCTTTAATGGCATCTACTGCATACGGTGGCCACACCAAGTGCGGACCTTCCCATGAATCGTCGTACCGCATTGCCCAGTCTTCTGATGTATCAAATGGTTCGTGTGGGTCGAACTCATCAACAAATAGGAAGAACCGTTCATCTTTAGCGCGATGCACGGGTGCATCTTCAGTGAGCCATCGGGCAGTTGCAGCCATCGTTTTCGGCCCAGGAAAGTCTTCTTCGCTACGGAAGTAGCCACGCGAATTGTCGTAGTGCGTATGACCCCGACCAAACGATGGAGCACCCAACCAGGAATCATCGGGTCGTGTTTTCCATGCATCACTTTCATGACCACGTTGGTAATCCCACGCCGTGAAATCAGTGTGATAGTTCTCACCACCAACTTCAAACAAATGCGGGTGATCTGTGATGAGTTGAGTCACTACTCCGGCACGGCGCAACGAAGCAGTAATTGGTTCTTCCCACAATTCAATAGAACCCCACGGCTTCCAGAGGAAATCCCAGGCACCAACCAAAATGTCGTGGCGTGCAGGAATACATGGCAACGAACCGGTGTGGTGATTTGTAAATCGAACAGAACGCGCAGCTAAACGATCAAGATTTGGCGTATCAAAATTAGTGCCACCGTATGCACCCATTTCATGGCGATTCAGACTGTCGAGTAACAGCACCACCACATTCTTTGGTGTTGTTGTCACGGAGTAGCCCCAATCAAAACTTCGTCGAGCCATTTCATTGTTGTCTCGAACATCACATCATGACTTTTTGCCAACAAGTGATCATCGCCCGGCATGATGTGCAAGTCACCCGAACCTGCAATTGCTCGCACGACTTCACTGGCATCCATCGGCAAGATGGAATCTTTATCGCCGTGGAACATAAGTAAGGGTCTGCCTTGCAGACCACCAGCAACTTCACAACCGGCAGATTGCGTTGCGAACGTAACGACTCCACTCACCATCTCAGCAAGACCAACCGCAACACGAATAGCAACGGCACCGCCAAAACTATGACCCATGATGACAACATGGTCTGCACCGCTTCCAACAGCAAGTTGCACTGCAGCGGCCGTATCTACACAGCATGAATCCAAATCATTCGGTTTGCGATAACTCAATCGAATTGAAGGAACTCCGCGCGCGACTAAAGCCTCACCAAGTGCGTGATACAAACTGTCGCCAGGGCCAAGCATTCCGCCCATAGCCCCACCTACCATCACCACAGCAACTGGTTTTGCATCGCCGTCGGGCTCGTGCCACAAAAGTGACAAAAGTCCCCGCATTGTGTACATCTCTACATGGCGAAGATTGGCACCAATGATTGCTTGTTGACTTGCCATAATGCCGAGCGCATCGAGTGGTGTTTGGGGTGTTTCCTGACTATTCCCACTCTGTGACATGGCATTACCCTAGTTACTAGATGAGTGTTATGAAGACGCAAACAGATTCCGTCTCCGATACGGACTTAGAAGTAGCGATGCGCGTGGGTATCGCTTGGCGTGAATTGCGCCGCGGAGCTATGGCAAGCGATGTTCGTGACGTTATTTATGGTGTCGGCGGAAGCGCGATTGAACCAGGCCAAATGGACGCGCTCGATTTACTTGTCACTGTTCCTTCATGTCGAATGAGTGAACTTGCGGAGTATCTGCATATTGATCCAAGCTCCGCAACACGTGCCGTGCAGCGACTTGTCAAAGACAATCTTGTCGAACATGTGGCACACGAAGGAGATGGACGCGTCGTCTACATTGCGGCATCGGAAAGAGGTCGACGTATTCACGGTGAGGTTGCAGCGAGGCGTCGCACCATTCTTCTGCGCGTGCTTTCAGATTTCTCAGAAGATGAACGTCAACAGTTTGCCGAATTGTTCGAGCGCTTCACTGCTTCAATTGACACTGCTGTGACTGAGACAATCCGTAAGCGTCGTCATCATTAAATGACTGTGAACATGACAACTCGCGAAGACTTCACACACGATGCAATGCAGCACGCACCTCAGTTGTTTTCTACTGCCATGCGCATGACACGTAATCGAAGTGACGCAGAAGACCTTGTGCAAGAAACGTTCATCAAAGCGTGGCGTTCGTTTGCCACGTATCAACAAGGTACAAATCTGCGCGCATGGTTGTTTCGCATCATGACAAACACGTACATCAACAAGTACAACGCACAACAGCGCAAACCAACAGAAACTGAACTCGATGATGTAGAGGAACTTTTCTTGTACAAAAGACTCGGTTCAGTTGATCAATCACAACTGAGTCAGTCGGCAGAAGACCAGATGTTGTCACTGTTTACTGATGACGAAGTAAAGAAAGCCCTCGAAGAATTACCCGATCAGTTTCGAATTCCGGTGCTGATGTCAGACGTAGAGGGCTTTTCGTACAAGGAAATCGCTGAAATTCTTGAAATTCCCCTAGGTACAGTGATGTCTCGGCTTCATCGGGGAAGAAAATCGATGCAAAAGATGTTGTACGAGTATGCGAAAGAGCGAGGCCTCATTAATGAAGCCTTGTTGCCACAGGGAGACGACGAGTAATCGTCGCCGACACGGAGAAGATCAATGGCCAATTGCCAAGAAACCTTGAATGAGATGTATGCCTACCTCGATGCTGAATTGGCAGCCGAGCGTGCAACAGAAATCATTGGCCACCTCAAGGTCTGCACCGATTGCCAATCTGCATACGAGTTTCACGCTGAATTCAAGACGATTATTAGGGTGAAAGCCCAAAATGATGAGCTCTCAGAGGGTTTCCTCGATCGTTTGCGCGAGTGCTTCGGCGACGATGCCCTCAATGATGCCTAGTCAAGGTTTCCTCAAATCCATGACTAGCTGGCTACGATAGAACCATGTTCGCAGCGAATGTTTGGCATTGGTGGATCGGAGTAGTCCTCCTCGTCGCAGGTATCGGAGCCGTGCTCCAAACTGTCGTCGGTTACTTTCTCAAGGTCAGCGCAACGCGCTACCCAAACCGTCGCCAACGTCAAATACAAGGCAAGAAGTAGCCACGTTTCGCGCTCGGTGCCTCCCATGACGGACGGCCCAATCTCTATGCTCACCACCGAGCTTCTTTCACGTTGCACCTTCCCTGTTGAAGGCACGCATGTGCAGTGCGCAGTATCTGGTGGTGCCGATTCATTGGCTCTCATGCTTTTGGCTCATGCTGCTGGCCTTCATGTCACGGCTGTCCATATTGATCATGGTTTGCGACACGATTCGTCGCTCGACAAAGACGTCATTCAACCCATTGCTGATTCATTAGGAATCAGTGTGCAGATTCACGCTGTTCGCATTAAAGATGGCCCAAATCTTGAAGCACGGGCTCGCGAAGCCAGATATGGCATTTTTACGCCAGAGACCATGACCGGACACACTGCAGACGACCAAGCAGAAACTGTCCTTATTAATCTGTTGCGCGGAGCCGGCGCACAAGGTCTCAGCGCAATGCGGCCCGGGTATACGCGGCCGCTGCTTTCATTGCGTCGAAGCGAAACACACGCACTGTGTACTGAACACGGAATTACACCTGTCGACGACTACACAAATGCTGACCCTCGCTTCCTGCGCAACCGAGTGCGCCACGAATTATTGACTCTCATGACAGACATCTCGCAACGTGACCCAGTTCCCCTTCTTGCTCGAACCGCCGATGTATTACGCAGCGACAATGAACTCCTTGATGAATTAGCTGCACAGATTGACCCGACCGATGCCCTTGCCTTGGCCGCGGCCCCTGCCCCATTAGCTCGCCGGGCAATTCGCCAATGGCTGGCCCATCCGTACCCTCCAGACCTCGCCACCATCGAAAGGGTGCTCACAGTGGCCCGAGGCGAGGCTTTGGCGTGTGACATTGGGGAAAATCGGCAAATTCGTCGCAGTAAACAGAGGCTCACCCTGCACAACGTGGGGTAACTTGCTATGCGGCCATTTGGCCCGTCAGCCCCAATACACCTCAAGGAGACCGAGATGCCCCCGAAACTACGCGGAAAATGGGCTCTAGGAATCACCCCTCGAAACTTCACTTGGGTCATCAAGGACTGCCTAGCCATTTGCGAACGGCCCGGCGGATACGGCGACAATCACCGTCGCGTCCGTAGGCAAGAAGAAATCATCTGGCTGCGCGAAAACCATTTCGATCTTGTTATCTCAATCATCGCTGCGCCACACAACTTGCATGCCTACGAAGAACTCAACATGCCATACCGTCATCGCCCACTCAGCGGTGCAGATGACACGGATGCGTTCCTTCGCACGTTCTATAAGGAATTGCAAGATCTTCTTGGTCGTAACACAAAGATGATGATTCACGCCGAAGAAGTCGGCGATCGTTTGCTCGGAATCATCGGTGGTTACATTCGCTGGAGCGGCATGGTTGATGACCCATCACAGGCCATCATCATCACGGAACGTATTGGTGGAAGACAGCTTGACACCTGGGCACGTGAACTGATTCTTGGTGTTCATAACTTGCGATAAGCAAGTCATTGCGCCCCAGCAAGTAGCGTTAGAAACATGAAGGGGCGGCGAGTACTAATCACCGGAATGGGTGGTGAACTCGGTTCTCTTGTTGCCACCATGGCAGAAAATTCTGAATGGGCTGGCGAAATCAAAGGCTTCGACGTTGACCCGCCGCGACGCCTTCTCAAGCGTTCCCAGTTTGTTCGCGTCGCACCACATGAGCATGATCGCATTGCTCAACTCATTCAAGATTTCAATCCACATGTATTGCTTCATGTTGGTGTGTGGGAACCCGATGCTCGTCTAGCAACTGAACCTGCAGCTGAATGCACAAGGCTTGTTGCTAAAGCAGTCTTCAATGCAGCACATCAAGCAGAGTCTTTAGAAACAGCAGTCGTACGCAGCGGCATTGAGATTTACGGACCTGGTAGTTATTCACCAGACATCGCTGTGGAATCAACACCGATTGCTCCCAACACAATTTACGGAAACATGTGTCGCGATATTGAAGAGCAATCTTCTGAACTGCGTACAGCTCGCGGAGTCAATGTGTGCACACTGCGTCTTGCACCCGTGTTGGGTGCGCACGTTCCAAGTCCACTTGGTCGTCTCTTACGGTTGCCCGCAATTCCTTACTACGGCATCGGTAATCCGATTTTTTCTGTAGTAGAAGATTTCGATGCTGCGACCGCGTTCATGCAGGGCGCACAACGCGATGCAGATGGTGTTGTCAACATTGTGGCCAACGGCGCGATCAGTATGTTGCGCGCCACCACTATCGGGCGTCGTATGCCATTGCCATCGTTTGGTCCTGGTTGGTGGATGGCAAAGAATCTCAGCACCATTGCCGGCGCTCCAATGCCAGACCATGTTGCAGACCTCATTCAACACGGTCGACTTGCTGCAAGTAACGAAGCTGCGCACCTCTTGCGCTTTGCACCTCGTCATTCAACAACAGAAGTAGTGCGCAACTTGTACCAGTGGCCAAGTGTTGAGCGCATTCCCGCACGAAGGCAAGTTGCATAACCATGCCTTTTGCAATTGCCGGCGACGGAACACGAATTCACTACGAAGTCACAGGACTTACAAAACGTGCGCCAGTACTGCTTGTTCAGGGTCTTGGTGGCGAGAAAAACTCATGGAACTTGCAGCGTGCCGCGTTGGCATTACGCCATCGAACAATTGCGTTTGACAATCGTGGTGCAGGTCGCAGTGACAAGCCGGACGGCAAATACAACCTGGAAGAAATGGCCGACGATGCAATCGCCGTGCTCGACGCAGCAGGAATTGAAAATGCACATGTTGTTGGTTTGTCTATGGGTGGCGCAATCAGTCAGATCATTGCGTTAAAGCATCCCAACAGAGTGCGCTCGCTCACACTCGTTGCAACGGCATGTCGCAACCACGCCTGGCGTGAAGAACTGCTGCAATCATGGGCCACTACTGCTGAAACAGAAGGTATGGCTGCTGTTGGTAAAGAAGCAGCACGTTGGATGATTGGCCCACGTTCATTTCGTCGCGTATTGCCAGCGCTCGGATGGATGGGCCCACTGCAATTATTCAATCCAGCAAACGCATTCGTTTCACAAGTAAAAGCAATCCTTTCCACAGATGACGGCGCACTCAATACAGAACTTGCGAACATTGTGTGCCCCACCATGGTTGTTGTCGGTAATCAAGATGTTCTTACGCCACGTGGTGATGCTGAAGAAATTGCTTCACTCATTCCCACTGCCGAATTAGTTGTCATTAGCGGTGGCGCACACGGTTTACATATTGAGCACGCTTCTACTTTTAATCGCATCTTGCTGGAATTTCTCGGTCGCGCTGAAAAAGTGTTCGTACCGTATGGTCACGCAGCAGCTGTAGCTGTCTAAATATGCGAATCATCATCGTTGGGGCAGGTTTATCTGGTCTCATGGCAGCGCAGTCATGTGTTCAAGCTGGGCACGATGTCATTGTGTTCGATAAAGGTCGCAGTGTTGGTGGTCGCTTAGCAACACGACGTGTTGGTACAGCGGTGCTCGATCACGGTGCGCAATTCTTTACTGTGCGAGATGCAGTGTTTCAATCACATGTAGATGCATGGATATCTGCTGGCGTGGCGCGTGAGTGGTGTCGCGGATTTGGCGCAGACGACGGACACCCTCGCTACGTGGGTGCAAACGGCATGACATCGATTGCAAAACATCTTGCTATTGGCCTAGACGTGCGTTGTAGTTCGCTTGTCTTTTCCATGAGTCGCGTCGAAAGTGAATGGCACATCACCACCGATGATGGCGTTGCGAATGTTGCTGACCGCGTCATTCTCACTGCTCCACTTCCACAATCTTTCTCGCTCATGTTTTCTGCAGGTCTTGAAATGCCCGCCGACCTTCGCCGCATTGACTACGACCGCACTCTCGGACTTCTTGTCACGCTTGACTCGT
>JAPKZX010000039.1 GCA_026393575.1 Actinomycetota bacterium | reverse complement strand
ATAAGCATGGTATGACAGCGTCGTTCGATACTAAACCAAGAAATATCAAACCTTGATCAATGACAGTGAACAAAGCTGAGCCAAGAGCAAAACCTGTTGCTAGCACTTCGAATATGCTGATCGCATTGGTTTTTACGAGTCGCTTCCATGCTGTTGCCCCCACGAAAGTCTGAGCAGCAATCAAAAGAGTTACTCTGCTCGCTTCTCCGGTAGGTAGACCTCTGCTAATGAATAGGAAGAAGAGAAAAAATAAAGTTTGAAACAAAAAAAAGGTTTTGATATCCCTGTCTTGTTGGACAATAAGCACACACACAACTTACAGCACCAACGAATATCAAAAGAAGTATAGAAACAACTTCAAATCACTGAGTTCAGTGGCAAGGAGAGAACACCACTAATCGGTATCTGCAGTTCGCTGCTTTCGGTCGACCACGAACAGAATTGCTGCGCGGAGTACCTGGACTAAGTAAGCCATTTTTTTTCCTATAACGAGATTGACCGATCGACCACTTGGGTTGTATTTGTCCGACAAGTACTCGAACAATTCAATTGTCTCTTTTGCCTGTGATTTTCGAAGACGGAAGGACCAAGATGAACGCGAGATCCTGAAAGCGCAGAGGACTTGATGAATCTTTATTGCCGAACCGTGCTCAAGCAACTTAAACCACATCGCTAGGTCAACTACGTACGATCCTTCAAAACCTGTGGTTTTGTCAAATGTGTCTCTTCGCATCGTCACCGCAACAGGTTCCCCAATTGGATTTCTTCCAGAGCGGAGAACGGATCTAAACAGTGTATGACCGTTCACTTGTAAGAAACCTTTGCGGTGCAAAAGATTTGATTGTTTAAGTTTGAATCCACTTTTCAGAATTATGTTTCGATTTGAAAAAACAAAAACAGGCGCGAGTTCGACATGTTTTGTAAACGCGAGTAATTCCATTTCGAGACATTGTGGATATAGGACATCATCTTGCCCCATAACCTTGACGTACTGGCCACGGCAAAGTTGAACCGCACGGTTCCAGTTGGCGGCGGGAGTGGGTGCTTTTTCAAACTTGCTCACAACAATTCGTGGATCATCAAATTGACCAATGATCTCGAGCGTTTTGTCCACTGACGAGTCATCACAGATGACGATCTCAAAGTCGGAAAGGGTTTGACTTAGAACGCTCCGGAGAGTCTCCGCGATTGTTCGTTCACCATTGAAAGTGGGTATGCAAACGGAGATGGCAGGGATGGTCGGATCAATCATTGGCGTTTCTGTAGACTAGTGGCGTATGTTGGGCATTAGTAAGAACTCGATAGTCGCCCCGTGAACGCAGTCAACGTGCACTCAATTGCTGTCGTCGTGCCCGTTTACATGGGTGCAGAAACAATTGAACGGTTAACTGACGAGCTTCTGAAATTTCGAACCCAAAGCAAAACGCCACTTGGCAGTTCCTTTGTCTTGACCGAATTGGTATTTGCCCACGATTGCGGGCCTGACAATTCGGATGACACAATTCGCAAGCTAGCCACTAAACACGACTTTGTACGGGCAGTTTGGCTCTCTCGCAACTTTGGTCAACACGCTGCAACCCTTGCTGGAATGGCATCAACAAGTGCGGACTGGATCATCACGATGGATGAAGACGGTCAACATGATCCCGATTCAATTGGGTTGATGCTGGACCAGGCTGTTTCAAGCAACTCGCAAGTTGTTTATGGCGTCCCCGCTCAGTCAACTGCTCATGGTCGAATGAGGAATATCACTTCGGGTGGGGCTAAACGAGTTGCCTCGCTGCTTTCTGGCAGCAATATGCCTCTCCTGTTTTCGAGTTACCGAATCATTTCTGGCGAGATAGGCCGCAGCCTCGCCGC
>JAPKZX010000095.1 GCA_026393575.1 Actinomycetota bacterium | reverse complement strand
ACTTGGCAGCCGTGGAGCTCTTGTTGCCAAGAACAACGGGGCCGTAGTACTTACCTTTTGCAGTTGAACTGGAACCGCTTACAAGTTGCAATGTGGTGCCACCGATTGATGCGGTGCCTTTTGCTTTCAGAGTGATGTTCTGCGATGTCTTTGTGACTTTTGCAGAAGCAAGCAAGCGCCCGGAACCAGAGACCATGAGGACGGTGAGGTTCTTTGCGCCTTTCATAGTGGCAGTGACTGTGTAGGTCTTGCCTTGCGCTGAGATCGCAGCTTGAACTGGAGATGCCGAGGCGATAGCTGCAACGACCACTCCAACAGTAAGAGCCGATTTGAGGCGAGATGTAAGAGACTTCATGGCGTCCTTTCCGGCTGAGCCGAAGAGTTGAAACTTCCTCAACTGTACCATTAGGGATTGTGAGGCGAAATAGCACTAGTCAGAGAAAGGTGCTGTGGGCCTGTTTGGTCGCCATCTGTGCCTCTGTAGGGCTTACAGGCGTCTCTGGGGCGTCGTCTGCCCCTGTATCGGCACCGTGGCACCTTGACCGACTGAACCAGCATCTGCTCCCTCTTGATGGGATCACAACTCATGGCATGTTCACGGGGGCAGGTATTGACATCTACATCATCGATACGGGTGTGCGCGCAACTCATGAGCAATTGGCTGGCCGTGTGTTGGCAGGCATTGACATACCGACTCAAAATGGTGATGCCCCGGTGAATCCGCCGAGCAGTGACTGCGATGGTCACGGAACACATGTGGCGGGACTTGCTGCAGGTTCAACAGTTGGTGTCGCTCCACAAGCGCGAATCATTTCAGTTCGCGTTCTTGATTGTGGTGGTGACGGATCTATTGGAGATGTCGTAGAGGCTTTGCGATGGGTGCGTGGGCATCATCGTTCTGGTGTTGCGGCTGTTGCCAACTTGAGTCTTGGAGTTGATCTTGGCGACGATGGAGCAGAGATAGACGAACAAGTACTTGCCATGATCAAAGAAGGAATTGTTGTAACGGTGGCAGCCGGAAATGGCGATGAACAGGGACGCCCATTTGATGCGTGTCGGATTGCTCCAGGAAATGAGTCTCGTGCACTCACTGTTGGGGCGACCTCGATCACTGACGCGATGACTACCTATACGAATTACGGACCGTGTATTGACTTGTTTGCTCCTGGCGGGGATCGCACACGAGCACTTGAGTCCTCATGGTGGGAATCAGACACTCATTACGACTTAGATGTGGGAACTTCAATGGCTTCGCCATTGGTTGCTGGGTATGCAGCATTGTTAGCGCAACAACAGCCCGGCTTGTGTGTTGATGCAATTACGCAGGCCATCGTTTCTCGTGCAACTCAAGGAATCATCACCGGTCTTGAAGCAACATCGCCAAACCGTCTATTACATCTTGAGTTGTCGCCCGTGGCAGTTACGGTCCCTGGTCAACCTTCGCATGTCATCACAACTACTGACAATGGCGCACTCAATGTGAGTTGGGATTCACCGTGTGATGGTGGTTCGCCCATTACATCAACTCGTGTCTCTGTTTTGTTGAATGGCAAAGTAGTGAAGAAAACAACTATTGATGGCACAAAGACAACTGCACGCATCACGGGGCTACGTAATGGTCTGTCGTATCACGTGGTGGTGAAAGCCAAAAACGTACTTGGTGAAGGTATTGCAACTTCTCGAATTCGCACGGTGAAAGTGAAGAACTTGCAAAGTGGAACGACTGTGCCTGTGAGTTCGGTGGGGGAGATCGACACCGACTTAACTTTGTTATGGGCAGTCTCTTCGGCCTCACGAGGCGTATGTTCGCTGAATTCTTCGAAAACAAAACTGACTTTGAAGAGAAGTGGTGTGTGCGCAGTGCGTTTGCGCGCCATTGACGGACAAGATCCGGTGAAGCGCAATCTGCGAATCTCCTGACATCTGTTAATCAGTGAAGTTGATGGCTTAGTCGCCAATCCAATCGTTCACGATTTGGGCGCGTCGTTCGCTCCACTCTTCGTATGTAATGCCATATCGAATGTGGTCTTCCCATACGCCATTGATTTCAAGGAAACGTTCGGCCACACCTTCGGTGCGAATGTCTAACTTTTCCATCACGCGGCGTGAGTTGACATTGCGAGGAATGATGCAAATCTCAAGACGATGCAAGCGCATCTCTTCAAACGCGTATTGAGCAAGCACAACAACTGCTTCCGACATTAACGAACGGCCTGCACGTGATTTGTCTATCCAGTAACCGATGGTGGCTGATTGAAATGCGCCACGCACAACATTGTTGAGATTTATCTCTCCGGCAAACGCGCCGTCGACGAAGATTCCGAATGCGTATTGAGTTCCGGCAAGTCGTTCCCGTTCTCGTGCTCCACATCGTGCAGCAAATACTTCACGATTTGTCTCTGGGTCTGGATGATGCGTGAGACGCATTGGCTCCCATTGAGTAAGCCACTCTCCGTTACGCCGGCGAACTTCACTCCAGCCGTTGAAGTCTTGAGCAACGAGGGGGCGTAACACGACGCGACGCCCATAAAGGCGTAATCCCACGTTTGAAGGTCGAGCCGGGTGCACTGCCGTCATGCTTGAAGTCTCCCACGATTGGCCACCCCATCGAGAAGGCCGCGGGTAGACACCGTGATTTCATTGAGATGCAAGCGACGCATAGTGGCTACCAAAATGCAACAGCCAGCCACGATGTTGTCTGCTCGGTGTGCTGAAAGGCCTGGGTTGGATTTACGTTGCGCCAGCGGCTCTGTGGCCACCGTGCGAAAGACATCTTCTGCTGCATCGCGTGACAGAACAAAGCCGTGGAGCTCTTCGGCGTTGAATTCAGCAAGACCAAGTTCAACCGCTGCGATAGTGACAATGGTGCCGGCAACTCCTATAACGCGTGATGGAGTGAGTAGCGCTGGAATGGAACGAGAAATCTCTTCAAGTTCGTCTGACACTGCGCCAATGAGATTGGTTAGATCTTCAGGTTTTGGTGGGTCTGTACGAATATGTGATGCGGTACTAGTAAGTGCGCCAAACGGAATACTGGCTGATTGATCTGCACTGAGAACTCCGACTGTGTACTCGGTGCTCGCGCCACCAATGTCGATCACTACGTTTGGCCCCAACACTTCAGGCATTCCTGTGATTGCGCCACTAAAGGTGAGCGATGCTTCGTCTTTTTCAGAAAGCACTTCAAGTGTGTAACCGGTGGTGTCGTGCAACAGCCCGATGAATTCAGACGTGTTAGTTGCGCGACGACATGCAGCAGTACCGACAATGTGAATGGACTCTGCGCCCAGCGATTGTGCCGTGGTGATGTATTGACGAATAGTGTCGACGGTACGAGTGATTGCATCATCTCCGAGTGTGCGATTCTGATGAAGCGTTTCGCCAAGGCGAGTAGAAGTGATGACGCGTGTGAGTTCTTTGCTGCTTGCATCTTGAACAAGCAGATTTGTTGAGTTGCTACCAACGTCAATAACCGCGATGTTTGTCATATTCGTGCCGCCCGTGGAACTGCACGCATATCGAGTTGATCTGCCACCCATTGTCCAATCGCATCGTCACCACCAGCAAGCCAATGCGCAAGATGCGCATGAAGGCATTTCACGCCACGACGCGTGCCGCCAACTCCGCCACTTGGTTGTGGGCCGGTGTGGTCGGGTGGTATCAGTGCGTCGCGTTGTGCTTTGTACCGCTGATGAATGGCATCAATGGCGTCAAGACCAATCAGTTCTTCAACAACATCGATAACTGCTTCGGCTTCAAGTGTGCTCACTGCTGCAACTTCAACACTGCCCACCAACCAATAGAGAGTCGGCATGGGAGTTCCGTCGCTCAGGAGTGGAGCATTGAGTAACACGACTGGTTCACCTGTGTTGTTGCGCACCACAACACGAAAATCACCTTGCGGAATACGTCCGATGAGAGAGGTGACAGATGAGATGTCCTCTGGGCTTGGTGCTGCACCAGAGAGTTGCATGAATTAGCGAACGACGAGCCAAATAACGACTGCGGCAATTGCGATAACAACTGGAATCGCACGCTTCACGATTGCGCCGCTGCTGACAGAGAGCAAGTCGAGTGCTTCAGCTTCTGGTGCATCGATCTTGCGAACCTGCGGAGCATCATCTTCTTCGGTTGTAGCCGCTGCAGGTGCTGGCGCTGCGGGTGCAGGCGAGGCTTGCTGCTCACCAATCAATGTGTTGAGGTTTTCAACGAATTGAGCGAGCAATTTGTCGCTGATGTCTGCCATGGCGCCGCGACCAAATTGTGCAACTTTGCCAGTGATGGAAAGGTCGGTGAGCACTTTGACACTGGTGGAAGATGCGGTCAGAGAAGTGAGTTCAGCGGTAATGAGAGCAGCAGCGTTGCCCTTTCCGGTGGTGTCTCGTCCTTCGCCTTTCAACACAACACGGTGCGCGACGTGATCTTGTTCGACGAAACTTGCTTGGCCTTTGAATTGTGCCTGAATCGGGCCGACCTTCACCTTGACAATTCCACGGTAGGTATCGCCTTCGATTTCTTGCAGTTGTGCACCAGGAAGACACGGAGCAATGCGCTCAACGTCGGTGAGAATGCGCCATGCATCGTCTACGGGAACTGGAACGGTGAATTCGTGTACTAGGTCCATGTGTCGAGATCCTCTGTGGTGTCGATGTCTGCTGAATTGCCCTTGCAGGCTACTTCCTGAACTAGTTCGGGATGCATGTGGATGAGGTCACGAGCGCCGGAATCAGGGTCTGAGTTGAGTTCCAAGAACATGTCCCAGACGCTGTGGTGAAGGCGAACAGGATTGCCGCGATACCCGTCGTACGTTGCGACTGCGATTGGCGAATCTGAAGATGAGACCGCCGTCCAAGCATCTGGCGAGATGAACGGTTGATCGCCGAGGCCAATAACAATCGTTGTGTAGTTGTTTTCCCGTGCGTATTTGATGGCAGCAACAACGGAACTGCGTTGGCCCGACGCCCAATCTGGATTGTGGAGAACTGGTGTGATTTCAGAGACTGAAGAAAGATCAACTGCACCAGAAATCACAACGACATCAGACATTGCACGACTCATTGCGCGAAAGGCTGAAGCCACGATAGGGGCGCCAAATAGACCTGTCAGAAGTTTGTGCTGAGGCCCACGAAACCGAGTGCCAGCACCAGCAGCCAGCAGGACTCCGAGAGTCTTTCCGTGGTTGGTCTCCATATCTAATAGCCTGCCCTAGATGATTCGTTTCGCCACCATTATTCGCAGAAGTTTTGCTCTCTGCATGGTGATGGCTCTTGCAGTGCCGGCAGTAGCCACCGCCACTCAAGGGCAAGGAAACGATGTGAAGCCAAAGCGCACTCAGATGCCGGGTGAGAAGTTTCGAAAACGCAATCAGTTATCGCTCGATGCAGTTGCCGCGCTCTCTCTCATTTTGCGCACCGAGAACATAGAAGACCATTCATATCGGGCAGCGCGAAAAGTTGTGTCTGACAAAGTTGCGGCGAGATTCAAGTTGGACCCAACCGCACTCGACAAAAATTGGAGCCGTGCACCGCGTGATCATCAGATTGCCGCGCTTGCAGCCATTACCCAATTGAATGTGCGATACGTAACAGGCAAAGAAGATCCGTATGTCCGTGTTGATTGTTCTGGGCTGTTGTGGTTGGCGTGGAGAACTGCTGGTGTAGATATGCCTCGACAAGCAGTGTCACAGATGGATCCGCATATGCGCGTAAAGCGAAGCGAAGCGATACTTGGTGACATTGTGGGCGAAGGAACGCATGTGCAGATTTACCTGGGTATGGGCTTGGCAATGATTCACGCGCCATTCAATGGCAAGTATGTGAAGTTCAAGACAATGTCTGAGGAACAAGCAGCACGTGTTGTGTGGGCAAACCCCAGCTTGATTGCTACATACCGTCTCTGACGGTTTAGTGAATTGCGCCGTCTGAACTACTGAGTGGCGATGCTTGTCGACCTGTGCGCGTAGCAATGATTTCGCCAACAATTGATATTGCAGTTTCTTCAGGTGTTCTGCCGCCGAGGTCTAACCCGATTGGTGAATGAACACGAGCCAAATCTGCTGCTGAGGTAATTCCTACTTCAGCCATGCGCTCTAGTCGCTTGGCGTGAGTCTTACGACTCCCCATAACGCCTATGTATCCGGCTTTGGTTGCCAATGCGCCTTGAATAGCGGGCACGTCGAATTTTGGATCATGCGTCAAGATGCAGACAGCATCGCGGGGTCCGAGACGCATTCCGCGTTCTTCAAACATGGGGGTTGGCCATGTAACACGAACTTCGTCTGCCATGGGGAAACGACGACGCGTTGCAAAGATCTCTCTGGCGTCGCACACGGTGACGTGGTAGCCGAGAATTTTGGCTACGCGTGCAAGAGCTGCAGTGAAATCAACAGCACCAAAAATCCACATGAGTGGTGGTGGAGAAAAACTCTCGATGAAGACTCGCACCGTTTGAGTGTCATTGAGATCTTCTGGTGTTGATTCACCATGTGGTCCGTAGTGGCGAACAATGGTGCGTCCTGCTTCTAGTTCGCCAACTGCATCACGTGAAACAACGCGATCGATCTCTGCATTGCCGAGAGTGCCTGCTGCTATTCCCTGCGGTGTGACAACGAGAAGTGCGCCTACGCCTGGGCCTTCAATAATTGTGACGAGGGCTACGGGAGAATTATCGCGAACATGCGATGAGAAAATGTCGTACGGATTCATGGTCACCATTCGAGTGGCTGAATGAAAAGGTGGATAATGCCGCCACATGTGAGACCAACAGCAAACGCATCGTCATCGGAGTAACCAAACGTGACAACTCGACTTGGCTGTTCGCCGGCCAAGATTGCGAGTGCTTCGGTTACAACTGCGCTTTCAACGCACCCGCCACTGACGCTGCCAATGACTTCTCCGTCTTCGTTGACAGCCATTGCGGCGCCTGCACCGCGAGGGCCTGAACCTTGAATGTCGACGACGCGCGCAAGTGCAATGCGCTTACCTGCTGTTCTCCAGCGATCGATGTCGTCTAATAGTTCACGCATGATTAATGACCTTTGTCAGTTGTTCAAGTGCATCAAGGGAGTGGCCCTCAACAAACCTGTCTACATAGGGTAGGGCAGCAGCCATTCCCCGCGCTAGAGGTGCATAGCCCGGCGTGACTTTCAATGGGTTTACCCACACGGTGCGAAAGCTCACACGCTGCAGGCGTTGCATTTGCTCTGCAAGTACTTCTGGATCGCCGCGGTCCCAGCCGTCTGACAATATGACGACGATGGCGCCACGGGCCATGCCGCGCACACCCCATTCGTCATTGAACTGGCGCAGTGTTTCACCAAGGCGTGTTCCACCGCTCCAGTCGTGCACTTGGTCGCCCGTGGCGCGCAATGCTCGGTCTGGGTCTTTCGATGAGAGTTCACGAGTGACGCGAGTAAGACGCGTACCCAAAGTAAATGCTTCTACGCGCTGACGACCTGCGACGCCGGCATGAACGAAACGCAGCAATGCGCGTGCGTATGGCTCCATGGAACCGCTGACATCAAGGAGAAAAACAATGCGGCGAGGGCGGTCACTTTTTGTTGTCCAACGGCGACGCATTGGTTCGCCGCCAGCAGCGAGTGATGCTCGAACTGTGGCACGCATGTCTGGTCGACGCCCACGAGAACGAGTGGGTGTCATGCGTAGGGCTGGTCGAAGTGCGCCGGCAAGACGCAGTGACTCCATGAAGTGTTGTGCTTGACGCATCTCGTCGTCGGTGTAATCAGCAAAATCTTTATCGCGAAGAGTTTCGACGCCAGAGAACCGCAGCGTAAGGGATGGCTCTTTCGAAATCTCTGCTGTTCCGCCTTCGGCACCCTCTTCTTCGGTATCGACTGCCAATGTGATGTGCAGTTCTTCTTCGTCTGGTGCATACGGAGATTCTTTGTGTTCCCAGAACACTGCAAATGCTTTGTTAAACCCAGCAATGTCTTCAGGACGGCGCACAAGTGTTGCGCGAGCAGACCAGTACACGGAATCTCTGTTGTCGATACCTACAAGCGAGAGAGCGTTGATGAACGTGAGTACAGAATCAAGCGGAGTCGGAATGTCGAGTTGTCGCAATACTCGTGCGAAACCGACGGCAAGGTGCTCAGCGTCTGATTCGACTGTGAAAGTCATGGTTACCCGTGAAGCAGTCCACGCTCGAATGCGTGCTGTACAACTCCGGCGATTCCGTGATCGCGAACTCTGGTTTGGTCCTCGCGATATTTCAACACAGTGCCGAGTGTTTGCTCCACGACCTGTTCATTGATTTCCGTAACGCCAAGACGTCCGAGTGCGGTCGCCCAGTCGATTGTTTCTGCAACACCTGGTGGCTTGTACAAATTGATGCCACGCAATGCTTCAACAGCACCAGCTACTTGACGCGCAAGAGTTTCAGCGGCTTGTGGAACTCGCAGCTTCACAATGTCGACCTCGCGTTCGAATCCGGGATGTTCGACCCAGTGATACAGACAACGACGCTTCAATGCATCATGAACGTCACGGGTGCGGTTGCTGGTGAGAATCACGATGGGGGGAGTTGTTGCGGTGAAGGTTCCTACTTCTGGAACCGTAATTTGGAAATCAGACAAGACCTCTAACAAATACGCTTCAAACTCATCGTCGGCGCGGTCAATTTCATCAATCAACAAAACTGGCGGTGTGGCATTCTTGTGATCGATTGCGCGCAACAGGGCACGCTTCAACAAGAAACGTTCGTCGTACAACTGGCCTTCAAGTTCGGCAGTGTCTTTGCCTCGCGCTTCACCAGATGCTTCAGCTGCACGAAGGTGAAGAAGTTGTCGTGAATAGTCCCAGTCGTACACCGCTTGCGCAGCATCGATGCCTTCGTAACACTGCAGACGAATGAGCTCGGTACCTTGCCAACGCGCAATTGTTTTCGCTAGTTCTGTTTTGCCAACTCCAGCTTCACCCTCAAGAAATAGTGGACGATGAAGTGACTGTGCGAGAAAAACCGCAGTGACCAACCCTTCATCGGCGAGGTATCCGTTAGCAGCAAGGCCAGCAGCAACGTCGTGTGGGGTAGAAGGCTCGGAAGGCACAGATAGAGCGTAGGGGCGCAGGGCCTAGGAGTCCCACCCGAGACCAAGACGGTCAAGCGTGCGTAGCCAGATATTGCGATTGCCTGTCTTATCTTCGCGATCGAGTGACCAGCGAGTGGCTTGAATACCAATGAATCGGAATGGTTCTGGCGGGAAGGGCACTGGCTTAGAGCGAACGAATTCTGTGGCTGTTGCTCGTGTGCGTCGGCCGTCGATGAGGTCGAGCATGACTTCGGCTCCGAAGCGCGATGCAGCAACGCCAAGACCCGTGTAGCCGAGTGCATATGTGACGCGACCGCCCATGCCACGGCCCCAGAACACACAGAATCGACTGCAGGTGTCGATAACGCCGCCCCACATGTGTGAGAACTTCACGCCCTCTAGTTGAGGGAACGTTTCAAAGAAATGCTTTGACAACAGCGCCCAAGATTCTGGGCGAGATTCATTTTCCTGACGAACACGACCACGAAAGAAGTACACAGCGTCGTAGCCGCCCCACAAGATGCGATTGTCTTCTGTGAGTCGGTAGTAGTGAAACTGGTTAGGGATGTCACTGAGACCTTGACGATTTTTCCAACCAATGGATTCAAGTTGTTCGGGAGTGAGTGGTTCAGTAACCATGCAGTAGTCATAGACCGGCGCAATAAAGTTGCCCAATCTTTTCAACAATGGTTTGAAAGCATTCGTAGCCAACGCAACTTTTCCTGCTCGCACTTTGCCAAGCGGAGTAGTCACAAGTACGCCGACACCATCGCGTTCGATTGTGAGTGCCTTTGAGTCTTCGTAGATGCGAACACCCAGTGATTCGGCAGCAGCTTTCAGACCCCAGACAAGTCGGGCCGGGTCCACAACTGCTGCGGTGTCTTTTCTCCATAGTCCACCGATGTACGTGGGTGAATTGACTTGCGCTTGCATTGCGTCTTTATCGAGCCATTCAACGCGTTGTCCGAGTTTGCGAAGATCTGCGTAGTCGTCTCGAAGTTCGTCGAGATAAGAAGCAGGGTGCAGGGTTGAAGCAACATCAATTGCACCTGTTCTTTCCCAGTCACAGTCGATGTTGTATTTCTTAATGGCCTCTTCAATGGCATTGAAATTCTTGAGACCTAGTTCTTCAAGCACTGCGACTTCGTCAGGAAAACGAGATTGCGCATTGGCAATTCCGTGCGTGAGAGATGAATCAACGAAGCCGCCGTTTCGGCCGCTTGCTGCGGAACCCACCTCGTGTGCGTCAAGCAATATGACGTCGCGTGAAGGGTCGCGTTCTTTTGCAAGAATTGCGGTCCATAGTCCTGTATAGCCACCACCGATAATGCAGAGGTCGCAACTCTCAGTGCGTACCAGTGTGGGATTCGAATCGGGTTCGTCGACGTCTTCGTACCAGTAGGGATACGTATCTGCGTCGGCGATCGCGTCGAGATGACGCTCGTCCATTGGTCTCACCACCTTGTGACCCTCAGACTACCTCGGTGGCATGGTTAGGGTGAGAAACATGGAATTAGGGATTCAGGGTCGAACTGCCGCTGTTGCTGCAGGAACTGCAGGCTTGGGGCTAGGAACAGCGAAAGCACTTGCTGCAGAAGGCGTTCGCGTTGTGGTGTGCGGTCGTGATCAGAAAAAACTTGACAAGGCAATTGTAGAAATTGGCAATGGAGCTCAAGGGTTTATCTGTGATGTATCAACTGATCGTGGTGGACGTGAATTTGTAGAGAGTGCAATAGGCCTATTGGGGTCTGTTGACATCTTGATTGCAAATGGTGGAGGGCCTCCTCCCGGAGGTTTTGCTCACACGGCTGAAGAAATGTATTTAGAGGCTCTGCAAAAGAATTTGCTCAGCGTTGTTGCAATGTGCCAGGCCGCAGTGCCAGCAATGCAGCAACGCAAGTGGGGAAGAGTTGTCGCAATTACTTCTGTTGCTGTTCGTCAACCAATGAACAACCTCATCTTGTCGAACACTGCGCGCGCCGGTGTGACTGGTTTTCTAAAGACTCTTGCTCGCGAGGTTGCTGGTGACGGCGTTACCGTGAACACCATTCAGCCAGGTACACATGCAACAGATCGCATCACTCAGTTGTACGGAGCGTCTCCTGACGTGAAGTCAATGGGAATTCCGGCAGGGGTCATGGGTAATGCAGATGACTTCGGACGTATCGCAGCATTCATGTGTAGCGACTCTGCCAAGTTCATGACTGGTGTACAACTGCATGTTGATGGTGGCGCGTACGGCGGATTGTTGTAGTTTTTCGCCATGCTTCACCACATTGTTTTGTTTACATGGAATGACAAAGTTCCCACCGGTCATGCAGTGATTGCGGCAAATGAGTTGCGCAGATATGCCAGCACGCTCGACGGCCTTGTTTCCTACAACTGCGGACCAAACGCTGGTCATACTCCTACGGCAGCAGATTTTGCAGTGTCAGCCGTATTCGAAGATGTTGCGGCGTGGCATGCGTACGACACTGCCGATGAACACAATCGGATTCGTGCCGAAGTGTTTGGCCCTTATGTAGCTACACGCTCGGTGATTCAGTTCGAAAGCTGAGACTTTTGTGTGGGGCGATGTTCCCACCATGCTGATGCTTTCCATGCGATAAGCACGACGAGCCAGCCCATGAGTCCATCGATAATGAAGTGCTCACCGAAATACACCAATGCAGTGAGCATGGCGGCAGGGTAGAGCAAGGCAACAATGCGCACCCATCGTTGTGCGTTTCTTGTAAGCCATAGCGCGGCCAATAGCGAAAGACCTGCGTGTAAAGACGGCATGGCCGCAACCGGGTTCAGAACTGCGGCGCCACGATCCAAAGTCTTAGAGACTGTCTTGAGGTGAAGTTCCCACCACCCGCGACCAGTGATACGTGAGACGGATGAGAGGTATCCCTTTTCTGCAATCATCCATGGTGGTGCTGCGGGAAACACAATGAAGCAAAAGACCGCGATGCCAATGGTGAGCGAGAAGCGCCGCACATACTGAATCCATACACCTCGGTTGCGCATTCGCAATAGAACGAGGGGTAACACAGGAATAACAAAATGTGTCATGTACAAGATCGCTCCTACGACGTCGTACCACTTCACATCATTCCGTATGTAGAAGTGTTTCTGCATCACGATGACTGGATCATGACCAAAGGTGAGGAACCTGTCGATATCGCGTAGCAGGGTGTAGTTGACTCCGATGCCCCATTGGTCGGCGGTGCCGCGGCTGTAGTCGTATGCCATGTACATGGCAACCAATATGAGCCAATCGCGTACCATCTGTTTTACTTCGGCGCGAGTACGACCTATGGATGATGCAGTGAATGCGCCCAACATCCATAGAAGAACAGCAATGCGATCAACGGGGATACCGAAAGCAAAGATGCTCCAGAGAAAAACTCCGACGTAGGTACAGACAACTACGCGTCGTATGGATCCGAGTGAAATCTCGGACATGGGCATTGGTGAAAGTTACGCGTTATTTGATTCAAGTGCACGACGCACAAGAACTTGCGCGAGGTGTACTCGGTACTCAGCACTTGCATTCAAGTCTGACTGTGGTTCTGCTTCTGCAGCTGCAAGTTGAGCGGCATCTGCGATGCTTGCTCCGCCCGCGATTGCTGTAGCAACACTTGTTGCAAGCACAGGAACGGATCCCATGTTTACAAGTGCCACACCGGACTCTGTGCCACGCTTCCACGCAGCTACACCAACGATTGCCCAGTCTTGGGCACGACGGTTGAATTTCTGGAAGCCCCATGAAGCGCCGTTCATTTTTGGAACGCGAATCTCTGTGAGCATTTCATCTGGTGCCAAAGCTGACTCGAGGAAACCCTTGTAGAAATCTGCTGCTGCAATTTCGCGAGTTCCGTTCGGACCTTGTGCAACATATGTAGCGCCAAGAGCAAGCGTGGTTGCCGGTAAGTCTGAAGCTGAGTCGGCGTGCGCGATAGAACCACCGATGGTTCCACGATGACGAACCTGTGGGTCACCAACATGGCCTGCTGCATGAGCAAGCAACGGTGCGTGCTCAGCAAGGACTGGAGACTTCTCAACGTCCATGTGGCGGGTGAGAGCACCGATTGCAATGTGATCGCCAGCGTCACGAATGTAGGAGAGGTCTTGAATACGACCAATGTCAATCAACATGGATGGCTGGGCAAGACGAAGTTTCATGAGTGGCAACAAACTGTGTCCGCCAGCCAGGAACTTTGACTCGTCGCCGTACTCGCCGATGAGTGAGATTGCTTCTGCGGCAGATGATGCGCGCTTGTAGTCGAATGGTGCAGGGATCATGTTTGGCTCCTGTTTACTTCTCGTTGGCGCATGCGAGCACCGACTTGACGTTGTTGTGGTATCCGGTGCAACGGCAGAGGTTGCCTTCGAGTCCGATTCGCACTTGTTCTTCTGTTGGGTTTGGATTTTCGTTGAGAAGTCCGATTGCAGCCATGACCATTCCTGGTGTGCAGAATCCGCACTGAAGGCCATGGTTGTCCATGAAAGCTTTTTGCATTGGGTGCATAACATCGCCGTTGGCGAGGCCTTCGATGGTGGTAACAGTTCCGCCGTCTGCTTGCGCGGCAAGAAGTGTGCAGCTCTTCACGGATTCTCCGTTGAGGTGCAATGAACATGCTCCACAGCTTGAGGTATCGCAGCCGATGTTTGTTCCGGTAAGTCCGAGGGTGTCGCGCACGTATTGCACGAGCAGAGTTCTTGGCTCTACTTCGCTTTCGTGTGTCTTTCCGTTGACGGTAATTGTGACCTTCATGATGGTTCCTTCTCTCTTCGTTCGTTGTTCTTATCGTGCGGACTGGACAGCGGCCCAGACCTTCTCGGCGGTAGTGGGCATGTCGATGTGGCGTACGTTGAGGTGAGCTAACGCATCGATGACTGCAGATTGCAATGCAGGTGTTGAACCAATGGTTCCTGATTCACCGATTCCCTTTGCACCGATCAAGTTGATAGGTGTTGGGGTCTCCATGTGTACGACGCGAACGCTTGGCAGTTCGGCTGCCGAGATGAATGCGTAATCAGCAAGGTTCGATGTAATTGGGTTGGCATCGTCGTCGTAACGAACTTCTTCCATCAATGCTTGAGCAGCACCTTGTGCAACTCCGCCGTGAATCTGGCCTTCCAACAACATTGGGTTCAGCACTGTGCCTGCGTCGTCACATGCTGTGTGGTCGATGTGTCGTACTTTGCCGGTTTCGATATCGACTTCCACAATTGCTACGTGAGCACCGAACGGGAAGGTTGCGCCAGCGACGCCGATGACATCTGAGTGGACGAGTCCGCCAGCTGCTTTTTCGGCAACAGCAAGATCTGCCCAGGACTTTGAAACAGCAGGAGTACCAGCAACATGGAATGACGCTGCATCCTTATCGAGAACGATGTCTTCTTCACTTGCTTCAAGCAGGCGAGCCGCAACGGACTTTGCTTTGTTCACAAGTTCTGCTGCCACTGCGAACACGGCGTTTCCACCTTGTTGCAATGAACGTGATCCCATTGTTCCGGTACCAATTGGTACAAGGTCTGTGTCGCCCCATACGAGTTCAATATCTTCAATGGGGATACCGGTTTGTTCGCTAGCAAGCATTGCCCACGATGTTGCGTGACCTTGACCGTGTGGTGATGTGCCGGTGTACACAAGCGCATGACCATTGTCTTGGATTTCAACTTTTGCGGATTCGCCGTTGCCAACACCACCGGTGATTTCAACGTAGACGCTGACACCGATACCGATTTGCTTTGGATCTCCGCTTGCACGGCGGGCTTTCTGCTTTTCACGCCATCCCTTGTAGTCGGCTGCAACTAGTGCTTTGTCGAGTGAGGTTTCGTAGTCACCAACGTCGTAGGTCTGACCAACGACTGTGGTGTGTGGCGTAAGGAACTTTGGAATGAGGTTGATGCGACGAACTTCAGCAGCGTCCATTCCGATTTCTGCAGCAAACATGTCCATGGCGCGCTCGATAGCAGCTGTTGCTTCCGGACGACCCGCACCGCGATACGCAACTGTAGGAGTGGTGTTTGTAACAACTGATGTTGTGCGGCATTCAATGTTTGGAATGTCGTATACGCCAGAAGACATTGGGCGTGTCATGAATGGAGCAAGGATTGTTCCCATGTCGACCCATGCGCCGCTGTCCTGAATGGCCCAGAGTTGGTAGTGCGTTACTTTGCCTTGACGTGTTCCACCAATGGTGACGTACTGCAATTGCGCGCGACCGTGGCCGAGGCCCACCATTGATTCGCTGCGTGTTTCACGCCAACGAACAGACTTGCCGACTTTCTTTGCGATAACGCCGAGCAATAACTCTTCGGGGTATGCGCCAATTTTTGCACCGAAGCCACCACCGACGTCTGGAGTCTTCACATGAATCTGTGCTGCGTCGACACCGTTTGCTGCAGCGATTGGTGCAACTGCACCCTGAGCGTGCTGAGTAGAAAGCCACTGTGTGAGTCGACCATCTGTTCCCCATGATGCTGCTGCGCCACGCACTTCAAGTGGGCACGGTGCAACGCGTTGGTTGATGTAGCGACCTTTGACAACAACTTCGCATCCTTCGAAGTATGCGTCACCTGTGTTGTCGGGCAATCCGAGAACCATGGAATCGAATACAACGTTGCTTCCGCATGCGTCAAAAAGAAGGTTCGTACTTGCCATCGCTTTTTCAAGGTCAACGTGTGCTTCGAGCACGTCGTAATCGATGATGACTGCTTCTGCGGCGTCTTCACCTTGTTCACGAGTCTCTGTAACGATTGCAACGACCGGCTCGCCAACATAACGAACTTTGTCCATTGCAAGAAGTGTGCGAGTTGCCATTGGGTTGTATGCAGATGGCTGAGGCTGAAGGCCAAGATCTGCGCCGCTAAAGATTGCAACGACACCTGGCATCAAGAGAGCATCGGAATAATCAATACCGGTGATGAGGCCGTGCGCTACTGAACTGCGCGCATACGTAACGTGCAATGCACCGTTCAATGCTGGCTCGTCAAGCAAGTCGTCTACGTAGACGCCTCCTGTTGTGAGGAATTTCGGATCTTCTTTACGAAGAACCCTGTTTCCAAGAATGCTTCCGCCCATTTCAAACCCCCTGGTCCGTGTACCGGTTACAAAACAGACTAGCGATGTGAGATAGGGGTCACAGCATGGAGAATGGCCGAATCAGCCTGTTGTGAAGAAATGAAAGGCTTACGGGATGAAGGATTGCGAGCCACTGCTGGCGGCGGCCTTATTGGTCTGAATGCGAACGATGTCGGTCACCATTGTGTAGGGCCACTCGTCTGGCAAATCTGTAGGCAAGTCAGGCATTTGAACAAATTGCAGTGGCTGTTCACCCGGGAGTACGTATCCCAGTTGCGCGCGAGCAGCATTGCGAATGCCCTCTGGCGTTGACAGTGCATTGACCTCTATTTGTAACTGTTCATTGGCGTCAGCAAGGGCGTCGTATTCGGCCGATTTCTCGGCAATGGCCGACCGTTGGGTGAAGAAGCGTGACGCAGGTACGACAACAAAAGACAGAACGGCTGCTACTGCAACTGAGGCCGCAGTGAAACGAAGTACAAAACGGACGCTTTTGTGGCGAAAGATGGACTGGAGGTCTTTCGAAGATTTCTTGGACGTGCGAGACGAAGACTGTTGCGAGCCAAATAGGCCTGCAAGGAGGTCTTTCTTTACGCGCGGTGCCATGTATCCATTGTGGCGTGGATTGTGCCGCTCATCGTGGCACACGAACATTCGTTCGTTTATTTACCCTTAGAGGGGAGCAAGGGCACTGCGGCCGCGGAAGCGGGCAGAGTCACCGAGTTGTTCTTCAATGCGAAGTAACTGGTTGTACTTCGCCACTCTGTCGCTGCGTGCTGGTGCACCGGTCTTGATCTGGCCACAGTTTGTAGCTACTGCAAGGTCGGCGATGGTGGAGTCTTCGGTTTCGCCACTGCGATGCGACATGACACTTGTATATGAATGGCGTGTCGCGAGTTCAACGGTGTCGAGAGTTTCGCTGAGTGTTCCAATCTGGTTCACCTTGATGAGAACACTGTTTGCAACTTTGCGGTCGATACCCATCTGCAGGCGTCGCGCATTTGTTACGAAGAGGTCGTCGCCCACGAGTTGGATGCGCTTGCCCAGTGATTGCGTGAGTTGTGCCCAGCCGTCCCAGTCGTCTTCTGCCATGCCGTCTTCGATGCTGACAATGGGGTAGCGATCAACAAGTGAAGTCCACCACTGCACCATCTCTCCACCAGAAAGAACTTTTCCTTCACCGGAAAGGTGGTACGCGCCGTCACGATAGAGCTCGCTCATTGCAGGGTCGAGTGCAATTGCAATGTCGGTTCCTGGTGCGTAACCGGCTTTTTCAATTGCTTCTACAAGAACCTTGACTGCTTCTTCGTTGCTTGACAAGTTCGGTGCGAATCCACCTTCGTCACCAACAGCAGTTGAGAGACCGCGGTCGGAAAGAACTTTCTTCAACGTGTGGTATGTCTCGACGCCCCAGCGCAGTGCTTCACGGAAACTTGGTGCGCCAATCGGCATGATCATGAACTCTTGCAAGTCCACGTTGTTGTCGGCGTGTGCGCCACCATTGATGACGTTCATCATTGGTACGGGCAACACATGTGCGTGTGGGCCGCCCACTGCGCGGTACAACGGCAATTCAAGTTCGGCTGCTGTGGCGTGAGCCACGGCCATGCTGGCGCCCAACATTGCGTTGGCGCCAAGGCGCGATTTGTTTTCAGTTCCGTCGAGATTGATAAGTGCCGTGTCGAGCGCACGTTGGTTGGTGGCGTCCATGCCGATGATGAGAGAAGCAATTGCGCTGTTCACATTTGCAACGGCCTTGCTGACGCCTTTGCCGAGGTAACGAGCACCACCATCGCGTAGTTCAACTGCTTCGTGTTCGCCTGTGGAGGCACCTGACGGAACGATGGCTCGGCCAACTGCGCCACTATCAAGTACTACTTCGACTTCGACTGTTGGGTTACCCCGTGAATCCAGTACTTCGCGTCCGACAACTTCGACGATTTCACTCATGGCTGTAACGCTAGTGAGTGGAGTGCTTCTTGACCACTTCCCATAACTGGTCAAGTTCCACAAGGCTCATCTCGGCGATGTTTTGCCCATTCTGCACTGCGAGGGCATTGACAGCGTCGACCCGGCTGCGAAAGGTGAGGACAGCAGACCGTAGAGCGCTCTCTGGATCGATGTCTAAATGGCGAGCCACATTTACAACCGCAAAGAGCAGATCACCAATCTCGGCAGTCACCGCAGATGTATCGCCGAGTGCGTTGGCCTCTTGTACTTCTTGAAGTTCTTCGGTGACCTTTGCAATTGGTCCGGAAATATCTTTCCAATCAAACCCGATGCGAGATGCGCGTTGTTGAGCTTTGGTGGCATACATGAGAGATGGCGATGATTCGGCAATTCCGTCGAAGATGCCGGTGCGTTCTGGTTTCTCGGAACGCTTCAGTGTTTCCCAATTTGATTCAACGTCTCCGGCTGAACCGACGACAACATCTCCAAATACATGTGGATGACGAGAGACAAGTTTTTCGTGCACGGTCTGTGCCACATCGCCGAGAGTGAATCGTCCTTGCTCTTCGGCGATCGCTGCGTGGAATGCCACTTGATACAGCACGTCACCAAGTTCTTCAATGAGATCTGCATCGTCTGCATCGTTCGTCTCGAGTGCATTGATGGCATCGACTAATTCGTAGGTTTCTTCGATGAGGTAGCGAACTAGTGATGCATGTGTTTGTTCCTGATCCCAAGGACACTGTGCTCGTAGCACGCGAGCAAGTTCGTGAAACTTTTCTAGCTCGGTGGTGATGGATGAGACAAATGAAGGAATGTAGAGCGATGTGAGATGGTCTGCTTCAAGAGTGCGATCCATCTCAAACCATGTGGTGTGAACAATGCGTTCATCGGGAAGCCCTACATGATGCACAAGAACGACTGGTGTTGCAGGGTCTGGGTCGGGGACTGAAAGTTTGATGTCTGACAACACCCAATTGGCGTGAGTGTGCGCTACAAAGAACGGGCCACTGCTATTGCGGATCGCTTCAGCAAAGACATGTCCATCAATGAGTTGTACGCGAGATTCAATCGGATCGATCTCTAATGCTCGCCATGCATCGTCAAGAAATGAGATGGCTGGGTGAAGAACAACTTCAATTTCGGTATGCGAGCGAAGCAGCGCAACGGTTCGTTCGAGCACTAGTGGTGAACCAGGAACGGCGTACAGAATCTCGCTGTGTTGGTGAGCGGCCGCAATGAGTTGTTGCACGATAGACGTGTACACCTCGTCGAAAGAATCGGCTGAGTCGTACACATCATCAAAAGATGTAGCACCTGAGATGAGGTGTGCGCTCGGATGTTGAAGCGTTCGAATGAATCGAACAGGGATGTTTTCAATCGCTTGAAGTGTTCCGACCGTAACGAGTGAAGGATCGCCAGGTCCAAGACCAACAACAACGATCCGAGGCATTACTGAATGGTGCCTAATGCGCCATCCCATGTGCCATACACAGAATTAACGGTGATGTCAGCAGAACTGAGATATCCGGCCAAGAGATTGTTGCCTGGATCGTCCTTCACAATTGCAAGAACTGATGTCTTCACTTTTTCGTATGGGTGGCTCAGGATGACGTGGTATCCGAATGCACTCTTAATCGGACCGGTAGGTACGCCTGGTTTTGCGTCAACTGCTCCGCGCATGAAATCTGGGTCGAAACTGGATTGCAACTTCACGAGTGTCTGGCAATCGGAATCACCGTTCTTGAGGGCGCCACCGCTCTTGTCGGCGCCAGGTTCGATGGACTTCTTTGCAGCCTCATCAGCAAATGAGGTTCCCTTTTCAAGATCAGCCAGAACTGTGCGTGCCTTGGCTTCAGTCTTTACCAAGATGTGGCTCAGGCACAATGTTCCGGCAGATGCGGGTGACGCTGAGTAGAGCTTCTCGATGGCGCTGTCGGAGGGGGCTTTGAACTTCTTGAGAGTCATGTCGGCCAGGTTGAGGTTGATGAGGGTGTCTTGCAAGATTTGTGGGTACTTTGCGAACTCGGCATCGGCGGCCGCTTGAGTTGTGAGCGTCTTACGGTCTGCTTCATCAATCGCGAAATCGTTCTGGGCGATGAACTTGACGAACGCTTCATAGCGAATGAGGGTTCGCAGAATTGTGACGGCGTCAGCGGTGGCAACTTTTCCATCGGTTGAAGCAAACTGACCAGCGTCGATCAAAGCGTTTGCGAGTTCGTCGAACTGAGTGCGAGTAAAGGATGTCCCCTCGACTGAGAATGCATTGTTGGTTGTGGAGGACCCACAGGCAGACAGTCCAACGGCAATAGTGAGGACGAATGGAACAATTTTTCGGAGGGGGCGCAGGCTCTTGGTCACGCAGAGACTCTAATCGTCCGAGGGGTCAAAAAGCCCGCGTAACAGTTCAAGTACCGCAGTAGCGGGGTTTGAACCGCGTGCAATTGGCAGCGAAATTAGTTTCTGTTGTTCTTTAAACGTGGCGCGCGGCGCGACTCTGCGAAGCGTGAGGGTCTGGCTGGCACGTAATTCGATTGGAGAGATACGGATGTCATTGTTATTGGTCAAGATCTCGGTGATGCCTAATCGAATGCATTCAACACGTACGGCGCCCACCTGAATGAGTGCTTGTGCTTGCTGAGGTAGAGGTCCGAAACGATCTTCCCATTCAGCCTGAATGTCGGCGAGTTCTGTTGCGTTAGTGACCATGGCGAGGCGACGGTACGCCTCGAGGCGCAAGTCTTCGCTTGGAACATAATCATTTGGCAAGTGCGCATCGAGTGAGATGTCAACTTTGATGTCGGGAACATCGTGAATAACGGTTTCACCCTTCATCTCGGAGACTGCTTCTGTCACAAGTTGGCAATAGAGGTCGTAGCCCACGGCAGCAATGTGGCCACTTTGTGCTTCGCCCAGCAAGTTGCCTGCGCCACGAATCTCAAGGTCACGCATTGCGATTTTGAATCCGCTGCCAAGGTCTGTGGTTTCACCGATTGTGCGGAGACGTTCGTACGCGTCTTCCGACAGCGCTTTGTCACGTGGGTGAAAGAGATATGCGTACGCGCGTTGTCCGCTGCGACCAACGCGACCACGCAACTGATGCATTTGTCCAAGACCCAAAAGGTCCGCACGTTCGACAACCAATGTATTGACGGTCGGCATGTCGATGCCGCTTTCAATAATGGTGGTGCAGACAAGAACGTCGTAGTTGCCTTCCCAGAAATCGAGAACGATTTGTTCAAGCTTCGTCTCGTCCATTTGGCCGTGTGCGACAGCCACGCGAGCCTCTGGTACCCAGTCGCGAATTTCTGCTGCGCGCTCTTCAATTGATTGCACTCGGTTATGCACCCAGAACACTTGACCCTCGCGAAGTAGTTCGCGACGGATGGCTTCAATTGCGACTTGTTCACTTTGCTCGCCAACAAAAGTAAGAATCGGTTGACGATCTGCAGGGGGAGTTTGTAGCAGAGACAAATCACGAATACCAACAAGGCTCATCTCTAATGTGCGCGGAATTGGGGTTGCAGACATTGAGAGAACATCAACGTTGTTTCGCAAACGCTTCATCGCTTCTTTATGTTGCACGCCGAAGCGCTGCTCTTCGTCCACCACGAGTAATCCGAGATTCTTGAATTCAACACTTTCTTGCAGTAACCGGTGTGTGCCGATGACGCAGTCGATGTCGCCAGACTTGAGCCCGGCAATCACTTTCTTTGCTTCTGCGTTGGTGAGGAATCGAGACAGAACTTCTACTTTGATGGGGTAGCCGGCGAATCGGTCAGAGAATGTATTGCCATGTTGAGTTGCAAGCAGTGTGGTGGGCACAAGAACTGCAACTTGCATTCCGTCTTGAATTGCTTTGAACGCAGCACGCACAGCAACTTCTGTTTTGCCGAACCCAACGCGTTTCCACAAATGGAAAAGCTCCTTCCATCTCTGCTTGCCACGGAGTGTCTTGCGGGAATGCATGACCTTGTGCAGTGACACGACGCTGATATAACACCACAAGTTCTTGCGCAACTTCTTGCACAGCTGAACGAACGCGAGATTTTGCGCGAGCGAAGTCGGAACCGCCCATGCGGTGCAAGGTGGGTGCCTCGCCGCCTACATATTGACGAATGACACCAATCTGTTCTGTTGGTACGTAGAGCTTGTCGCCGCCTTTATACGCAATAAGCAAGTAGTCGCGTTCCACACCACCAATAGAACGTTTGACCATGCCTTCGTATTTGCCAACGCCGTGATGTGCGTGAACCACATAACCACCGGGTTGCAAGTCTTCAAAGACGGTTCCAGATGATCTGCCACGTGTTGCGCGGGTCTTCCGCGTACGACGACGGCCACTGAGTTCTGCTTCAGTGATGATTGCAATGCGTGAATGAGGAATAGAGACGCCACGTGCTTGTGGTGCCAACGTGACCCACGCACCTGGTTTCGCGATGGTGTCTGGGTCTTGTGATGAGCGAAAGTCAACGCCGTGAGTGCGCATGAGTTCAACAAGACGCGCGACAGACTCTTGTGTTTCTGCTGCAACAATCACTCGCCATTTGTCGGTCAACATTTCATTGACGCGTCGGGCAAACGAAGTGGGCTCATGCACGATTGGGCCCCAACCAGACGCAGGCACTGAAGGACCATCGACTGATTCAGCCGTGGGAACAAGCGAAATCGTTGATGTGCGCGTGGTGTCGGAGAAAAGTCGATCTGCTTCCACATGCAATCGAGGGAACGTCACGTTTTCATCGCGTGCCCATGAAGAAGCAAGCGCGCGCGCCAAGTCATCCTCTTCGGCAAGCAAATCACGTGCACGGTCGCCCATGCGTCGAGGTTCAATCATGATCATCAAGGCGTCATCGCCAATGTGATCTGTCAGTAGTTCATCTTTTTCGGTCAGCCAGGGGAGCCAACTTTCCATGCCGTCAAAAATTTGCCCCTCAGACAAACGCTCCCATTGCTCACGACCCCATGGGTCTGTCGCTACAAGTGCGCCGGCACGTTCCTTCACGCCATCTACGAACAGAAGTTCACGTGCGGGGAAAACAAGAGCGGTTGCAATGTCGGTGGTGCTGCGTTGGTCGGCAACTGTGAAATGCGAGAGGCGATCCACTTCGTCACCCCACATGTCAATACGAATGGGTTCGTCATCTGTGCTGGGGAAAATGTCAACAATTGCACCACGACGTGCAAACTCTCCACGGTGCTCCGCAATAGTTTCTCTGCGGTATCCGAAATGAACAAGTTGTTCGCACAGTGCGTCGATGTCCATGCTTGTGCCCACTGAAACACGGATGGGATCAACGGTTGTGGCTCCAGGTGCAAGCTTTTGCAACAGTGCTCGCGTTCCAGCAACAACAACTTTGGTTGATTCACTTGCGGTGCGTAAACGCCACATTGTTCGCATACGAGAACCCATGGTGAACACTGCAGGGCTCACTCTTTCAAATGGCAATGTCTCCCACGACGGGAAAAATTCCACAGCATCTGTACCAAGAAATGAAATCAAGTCATCTGCAATTGATTGCGCCATAGTGCCCGTGGGTGCAGCAACGATGACTGGGCGACGCGATGTGTTGTTGATGAGTGCGGCAAGAACGGTGGCGCGTGCTACTTCGGGAACGGCAAGCACTGCATCACGCTTGCCGGCGATTGCTTCAATACCTGGTTCTGTGCGAGCAATGTCGGTCAGGCTCGAAAGGGGGGCAGTGGAGTCGCTCACCGTCCGTTGAAATCCTGCATGGCGCTTGCAATGCCATGAGTGACTATTGCTTCAATTGCATCGACAGCAACTTCTACTGAGACGTCGAGAATCTTGCGCTCCGCAGCCGGAATAGATGACAACACATGATCGGCGCCAACTTCTTTTGACGGCGGTTTCCCAACGCCGATGCGAACGCGAATGTAGTCATCGGTGTGGATGTGAGCCGAAATGGACTTCAGTCCGTTGTGGCCAGCAAGACCACCACCGACTTTGATCTTCACAATGCCTGGCTCAAGATCCAACTCGTCGTGCACGATGATGATTTGCGCTGGGTTCGTGATTTTGTAGCGCCGAGCGAGAGGCCCAACTGCTTCACCTGAATCATTCATCCAAGTGGTGGGAACGGCGATGACTACTGGTTGGTTTGCAAGACGACACTCTGCAATTTGGGCGCGGTCGCGTCCGACTTTTAGTGATGCATGTAAACGCTGTGCAAGAACTTCGATTGCATCAGTGCCGACGTTGTGGCGTGTGCGTGCGTACTTCTTCCCGGGATTGCCGAGTCCGACAATAAGGATGCGTTCCATGTCGCCTTGGCGAGGAGCCGAGCGGCGAATCATGATGGCAATGAATCACGACCGAGTGGTCGTGGAATCAGTTAGAGGCTTCGGCTGCTGGCGCGTCGCCATCAGCGGCTGGTGCTTCGCCCTCGGCAGTAGTAGCAGCTTGTGCATCTGCAGCTGAACCACGAGACATGAGAACAGTGACGATCAACATGTCTGGGTCTCCCATTGCAACTACACCTGTAGGCAACTTGAGGTCTGAAAGGTGAATCACTGATTCAGGCGTGAGGTCTGTGATGTCGATGAGAATTTCGTTTGGCACGTTTGCAGGAGTGGTGCGCACTTCGAGCAAGTCAACTGCTGCGTCGACCAAACCACCAGCGGCAACAACTGCTTTGGCAACACCAGAGAGATGCACTGGCACGCTCATGGTGATTTCTTCTGACAAGTTGATTTGCATGAAGTCGATGTGGCTGACGTTGCGGCGCACTGGGTGACGCTGCAGATCTTTGATGACTGCGTTGTAGGACTTGCCATCGACCGAAAGGCTCAAGATGGTGTTTTGACCTGCAGGGCCAGAGATGGCGACGCGAAGGTCACGACGAGCGACAGAGAGAACGACAGGTTGCATGCCTTGGCCATAAAGGACGCCAGGAATGCGGTCAGCGGCACGCAAACGACGTGAAGCTGGGCTTCCTGTTGTGCGGCCTACTTCGGCGGAGAGAGTTGCTGTATTGGACACGGCTAACGAGTCTATGGGCAGATGCCTGAACTGCCACACGGCCCCCCGAATCGCTTTCAGGGGTAGATGGCCTCAGGGTCAGGACTGGTTTTCGCCGTCAAACAATTCAGAGACGCTGGTCTCGTCAAATACCGCTGCGAGGGCGTCGGCAAGGATTTTGGCCACGGAGAGGACTTCAACTTTAGGGAAGTAATTCTCGGGTGCGAGGGGCAAGGTGTTGGTGAGAACAACCCGGCTAATGGGTGAGTTCGAGAGGCGCTCGACAGCTGGCGGGGACAACACGCCGTGAGTTGCCATAGCCCACACTTCTTTGGCGCCCCGCTCGAGCAACAGTTCTGCTGCCGACACGATGGTGCCGCCGGTGTCAATCATGTCGTCGGTGAGGATGCACAAGCGACCATCAACGTCACCAATAACTTCTTTTGCGATTGCGATATTTGCTGTGCCTTTTGGACGGCGCTTGTTAATGAATGCAACGTCGGCATTTTTGTCTGACAAGTGCTGAGCAAAACGTTCCGCAACTTTTACTCGGCCAGCATCGGGAGACACGATGACAAGATCTTGTCCCGCGTGTTCACGCACGTAGCGCTCGAGAACTGGCAATGCAGTGAGGTGGTCTACTGGGCCAGAGAAGAAGCCTTGAATCTGACCGCTGTGTAAGTCAATAGAAACCATGCGAGAAGCACCTGCTGCTTTAAACATGTCTGCAACAAGACGCGCTGTAATTGGCTCGCGTCCTTCTGCTTTTCTGTCTTGACGTGCGTAACCGTAGAAAGGACATACTGCAGTAATTCTTTTTGCAGATGCGCGCTGTGCTGCATCGATCATGATGAGTTGTTCCATGATGGAGTCATTGATAGAACCTGCATCGGTTCCGTAATGCGACTGCATGATGAACACGTCGCCACCGCGAATACTGTCGGCAAAGCGTGGACGAATTTCTCCGTTTGCAAACTGCACGAGGTTCACATCACCAAGAGTGATGTCGAGATGATCGGCGACTTCTTGTGCAAGCGATGGGTGAGTCCGTCCGGTAAATAGCGACAATCGCTTAGTGGTGACTTTTTCCATCGAACGAGTGCTCATACTTGAACAGTGTAGAACGCGCACGTCGTATGGCCATTGGCCACAGGGCAAGAGCCATGCATCTTTGTTCCGGGGAGAGGACTCGAACCCCTATTAACGGGACCAAAACCCGCTGTCCTGCCATTGAACGACCCCGGACCGAGATAACTACGGTATCGGATTTTCTCTTTTCAGCATTGTTGCGCTAGGTTCGTATGCCTTATGGGTTCGCTAATCAAGAAGCGCCGCAAGCGCATGCGCAAGAAGAAGCACAAGAAGATGCTTCGTCGCACGCGCCATCAGCGTCGCAAGTAGTACTAGTCACAACGTTTTCGTGACATTTTCCCGCCCTTAATCACTTTGGGGGCGGGTGCTTGTGTACACCACTTGAGCACCTTCCAATTGGGCTGAGACACCAGGAATCTGCCCGTAGACAAACCAAGTGGCCCCAGAACCAGCCAAAAATGGACGGCTCCCCGTGACGCTTTCGATGCGATCTCTCCACGTTGCCATCTCTGGATAGGCCGCAATTGCTGCTGGCTCGAGATCGTTTCCCTGATCACCTCGGGGTTGACCCATGGAGTCCCACTTGGCGTACACCGCCGGTGTGGATACCTGAAGCGGCGGAATGATGAGCGTGAGACGGTGCTCGACATAGGGAAGTGGCTCGACGATTTCACCGATTCCCGTGACGCGTGCTCTGCCACCCACCATGCAAAACGGAATATCTGCGCCTAATCGAGAAGCAGCAACGAGGTCTGTAAAGCGTGCTGCTCGAAGAACTGCTGCTGCATCACTAGAGCCACCACCGAGGCCGCCGCCATGTGGAATATTTTTCTCAATGCGAACTTCCGCGTGACGGTTAAGCAGGTGCAATGCACGCGCAACAAGATTTGAATCATCGGTAGGCACGCCTTGTGCGAATTTTCCCACCACGTTGATTGATGTCGTTGCTGCTTCTTCAATCACGATGTCATCACAAATTGTAAGGCTCACCATTTCAGCATCAATGAGGTGATAGCCATCTTCGCGAACGCCAGTAATGGCAAGTGACAGTGTCAATTTCGCTGGCGCCTCTACTGAAATCATTCGTCATTCGCTTCCACTAAGTGGGATAACCGTAGCCAATCATGAATTGTGAGCTCTTCTGCGCGGGCTGTTGGGGCAATAGAAGCAGCCTCAAATTGCTCTGGAGTCACTTTGCCAGCCAATGATCCGCGCAACATTTTGCGACGTTTTGCAAAGCCCATTCGTACAAGTGCAAACAATTGTTTTGGATCAATTGTTGTGTCGATAGGTGTTGTGCGTCGGGTGATTTCAACAAGTGCAGACTCGACATTTGGCCGAGGAAGGAACACTGATGCGGGAACGAGCCCGACGATGCGTGCAGTTGCGTGATACGCAACTTTCACACTGAGCGCACCGTATGCAGGAGTAGAGGGCGATGCGGCAAAACGCTCGGCCACTTCTTTTTGCACCATGACCAACATGCGTTGTACTTGAGGAACGAAGTCGAGAACATCAGCAATCAATGGAGTGGCCACGTTGTACGGAAGGTTTGCTACAAGAACCCAATCAGTGTTTTCACCAAGTAATTCAGGCCATCTGATCTGCATGGCATCGGCGTGCACGACATCGACATTGGTGAGGGAGCCGACGTTCTCGTTCAATAATGGGAGTAGTGCATCGTCAACTTCAACGGCTGTCACGTGTCCGGCAATCTCTGCCAGTGCCATTGTGAGCGAACCTAATCCGGCACCAATTTCAAGAACTCGTGGATGTTGCTCTACGCCGGCAAGCCGTGCAATGCGGCGCACCGTGTTTGCATCAACGACAAAGTTCTGACCCAATGCGCGCTTGGCGCGAAGTCCTGCACCATCAAGTTGGTGCGATGCGTCCGTACGGGAAAGCGTCACCAGGTCAACTCAATGGGAAGTGGTGCATCGATAAGTTCGGCAATCGCTTCAAACACTGATGTGTGCAATGTGATGTCAAACGAAGTGGAAATTGCACCGATATTGATGTTGACGCATGTGGTTTTTCTGCCGTTGTTCAAATTGCGAACTGTAATGGTGGTGCCTAACGGGACAAGGTTCGTTGCGCATGCAGTTTTTGCACTGTCGGGGAATCGTCGGTAGGTAGCAGTGCCGCGCACCATTCGACCAGAGTTATCTGCCGGATACGCCACTTGACCTTGACCGTTCTGGTCGACACTGACAGGTCCTTCAAGGTTTGCAGGCGCATCAACTTCAGAATCCAATGTGAGACCAAGGTCGTATGTAGTGGTGGTGACTTGCGCAACCGGACGCTCCGTGGCGTCGGAGGAGCGACCAGAGGCGATGAAGATAAGTGGCAATGCGATGGCCGTTGCCAGAAATGCCACCGTCATGCGGTTCTTGTCGATGGTGGAGAGTTCCATGTACTTACGAATGTATGCGAGGAAAGGCCGCTAGAGCGTTCGCAGAGGTCACACGGGCGAATTCTGCAACATCTACATGGCGCATATCTGCAATTGCAGTGCCAACAATGCCCACATGTGCTGGTTCATTTGTTCGTCCACGGTGGGGAACAGGTGCAAGAAATGGACTGTCGGTTTCTATAAGCAGTCGGTCGGCGGGGCACAACTGAGCGGCTTCTTGAACATCAGTCGCGCTCTTGAATGTGACGATTCCACTGAAAGAGAGAAACGCACCGCGATCGAGGCATTTACGCGCTTCGTCTGGACCACCGGTAAAACAATGAATGATTGTGTTCGCAGGTATGCCTTCAGAGTCAAGAACCTTGAAGGTGTCATCCCATGCATCACGTGTGTGGATGACCAGAGTGAGATCGTGTTGTTTCGCCAACGCAATTTGCTGCCTAAATGAGGTCATTTGAATATCGCGCGGTGAATGGTCGTAGTAGTAATCAAGTCCGCATTCACCAATGGCTACAACTTTTGGTGAAGCAATGTAGGACACAATTGAGTCGACACCATTTGTAGCGTCGTGGGGGTGAAGACCAACGGTGGCCCACACGTCTGAGTGATTTTCTGCAATTGCAATCGCTGCTGCACTGGTTTGCGCATCGGTACCGATAACAACAAACTTTTCTACTCCGGCGTCACGTGCGCGTTGCAAACTTTCGTCGGCAGATGTTGCCATCTTGTCGTCGTGAATATGACAATGGGTGTCTGTCCACCCGTGAACCATTGAACTCATGCCACCGAGCGACGTGGAAAGAGTGGGTCACCTTTTTCGACTGGTGATCCGGCAACGTATTGACCCCATGAAGTGTCTGTCTGAATACGACAGTCCTCAATGTTTGATGTCATGCCGATGCGGCGCCAGATTTCACGCGCGGTATCTGGCATGGCTGGAAATGCGAGCAAGGTAACAATGCGCAGTGCCTCGAGAGCGTCGCCCATGATGGTGTCGACGGCTACGCCTGGTTCAGATTTCCACGGTTCGTGGTTCTCGAGGTGCGCATTCGTTGCACGAATCAATGTCCATGTTGCTTCGAGGGCACGACTTGGTTGTACTTCATTCCACCAATGAATGGTGTCTGCGACTGCAGTGCGCGCATGTTCTGCAAGTGGACTGTGCGGGTCTGGTGCAGTTCCTAAGGCATTGCACTTTTTACCGACAACGGTGGCGACGCGAGCAGCAAGATTGCCCAAGTTGTTTGCTAAGTCAGAGTTGTATCGAGACACAAGACCTTCATATGTGAAGTCTCCGTCGTTTCCGTACGCGGTGTCGCTAAGGACGTAGTAACGGAAACCATCAACACCAAATTCATCTACAAGATCGAGCGGATTCACAACGTTTCCTGAAGTCTTTGACATCTTTTCGCCGCCAACAAGCAGCCAGCCACCTACGGCGTACCCGCGTGGTAGTTCAACGCCTGCAGACATCAGCATTGCGGGCCAGTAGAGGTTGTGGAAACGGATGATGTCTTTGCCAATGAAGTGATGATTGACGGGCCACCACTTTTCGAACATTGCATCGTTCGACCCATAACCAATAGCGGTGATGTAGTTGGCAAGCGCGTCGAACCACACATATGCCACGTGTGATTCGTCGAACGGCAATGGAATACCCCAGGTGAGCGTTTTGCGGCTGACTGAGAAATCTTGCAAGCCCTGCTTAATGAACCCGAGAACTTCATTGACTTTGTGTTCGGGTACTACTGCATCGGGATGAGATGAATACCAATCAATCAGTCGCTGTTCAAACCGTGAGAGACGGAAAAAGTAATTCTCTTCTTCCACGTGTTCAACGGGGCGTTTGTGAATGGGGCAGTTCTTTCCGTCGAGGTCTTCTTCGGTGTAATAGGCCTCGCATGCCACGCAGTACAAACCGCTGTATTTATCAAGTTCAATGTCGCCGGCATCGAAACACGCTTGCAAAAGTTTTTGCACACCCACGCGGTGGCGTTGTTCTGTGGTGCGAATGAAATCGTTGTGGGAAATGTTGAGACGTTCCCAAGCCTTTTGAAAAAGGGGAGCGATGGAGTCTGTGAATGCTTGTGGAGTGGTGCCAGCAGCATCGGCGGCTTGTTGGATCTTTAAACCGTGTTCGTCGGTACCGGTGAGGAAGTACACATCGTCACCGAGAAGACGGTGCCAGCGAGCCACGGCATCACACACAATGGTGGTGTACGCGTGCCCCAAGTGAGGTTGGGCATTCACGTAATAAATTGGTGTTGTCAGGTAGTAATTGCCCACCCAGACAGGCTACGCCACTGCGCGAGTTGCCGACGGTTCGTTTTTCATGGGGTTTAGTTCATACGCTCGTATGAATGTCTTTTGAGTTTGATATCGCAACACATGTCTCCCCGCAAGGAAATGGCGTGTACGACACACCTGTTGAGGACCGGTGGGATATCAACGGCAATGCAAATGGCGGGTATCTGTTGGCACTTGCGGCAAACGCAATGCGTACTGAAAGTGGTCGCGCGCATCCAGTGTCAATTTCTATGCATTATCTGTCGCCTGCACCAGCCGGTCCGGCAACCACCACGTGTGAGGTGGTGAAAGCTGGTCGTCGGCTTTCTACCGTTGTTGCTTCGATGTCACGTGATGGGCGAGACATTGTGCGCTCCATCGGAACATTTGGCGATGTCGATGCTTCTATTGGTGCTCAGTCAAACACTCTCGTGATGCCACAGATGGTGCCGTATGAAGATTGTCCGAAGCGCCCTGATAACCCAGAGATGCCATTGGGTTTGACATCTCGATTGGACATGAGACTGCACCCAGAAGATGTTGGATTTTCAACAAACACTCCGAATGGCATTGCACGAGTACGTGGGTACTTTGCATTTAAAGATGGTCGCCCAGTTGACACGCTGGCTTTGTTGCTTGCGGCCGATGCGTTTCCACCAGTCACGTTCAACCTGTTTGGCATGAAGGGTTGGGTGCCTACTGTGGAGTTCACGGTACATGTGCGAGGCGTGCCAGTTGAGGGTCCAATTACTTGTGAATTCACCAGTGCTTTAACGCAGGGTGGTTTCTGGGAAGAAGACGGCGTGATGTGGGACTCTGCAGGAACAGTTGTTGCGATGAGTCGCCAATTGGCATTGTCGCCATTGGGTGATTAGAAGCGGTTGCGTCTCGCGCCAAGTGAATACGCAATAATCATTCCGATTACTGCTGCAGTAATTGTGCTGGAACGGCGGATGAGCATCTTGGAACGTTGCGCGAAGATAACCACGGGCCAACCACGACTGCGTGCAAGCGAAGCAAGCTGAGCATCTGGGTTTACGGCAACTGCATTGCCAACGAGTTCCATCATTGGCACGTCACTCATGGAGTCTGAGTACGACCACGACGTTGCAAGATCTATATTGCGTTCTGCAGCAAGAGAACTAATGGCCTCTGCTTTTCCTTCGCCGTAACAAAATGGCCCGGCTAGGCGACCTGTGTACACGCCGTTATCCACTTCGCCAACAGTGCCAATGCCACCAGTCATTCCAAGAGCGATTGCAAGTGGTTCGACTATTTCAATTGGTGATGCAGAAACAATCCAAGTTTCACGACCTGCAGATGTGTGTTGCTCAAGTAGTGCGCGAGCCTCGGGACGAATGAGGCCAAGCAATTCGGGTAGCACCATTTCATTTAGTGCAAGCAGGTCTGCTTGTTTAATTCCGCCTGCTGCAGCAAGAATGCGTTCACGAACACTGGTACTTGATTCATCACTTGAACCAAAGAAACGAAACTTGAGTGCCTTTAGTGCATCGCCAGCAAAATCTTGTGGCCGAATCTGACCGGCATCGTACGCAGCGCGGGCAAATACAAATGCAGAGGAGCCTGCAATCAACGTGCGATCAAGATCAAAGAATGCTGCGGTGGTTTGTGGTTGCGTCATTTTTGTGTTGCCAATGTGTAGACACGCTTTCGTGGTAACCCCAATGCCGCGGTTACTTCATCAATTGCATCACGTTTTGTAAACCCAGAGGCCAATCGCTTTGAAAGTTCATTCACAATTTCATCGTCGGTAATGTCGATGCTTTCGAATACCGCCGGGCCAATGACAACTGCGTATTCGCCACGAGGTTCCACTGTCTGTGCGTGCTTCACTGCTTCGGCCATCGTGCCCCGCCACATGTCTTCATGCAGTTTGGTCATCTCGCGCGCCAACACAACAAGTCGGTCACCACCGCACACTTCTGCCAAGTCTGACAATGTTCGTTCTAAACGATGCGGCGCCTCATACAGCACAGTGGTACGTCGTTCTCTTGCAACTTCGGTGAGGCGTTCGCGGCGTTCAGCGCCACTGCGCGGCAAGAAACCATCGAAGGCAATGCGTGAAGTAGGTAAACCACTCATTGCAGCAGCCATTACAAACGCAACAGGGCCAGGCGTGGAGTGCACGGTGTGTCCGGCTGCGATAGCTGCTTTCACGAGTCGTTCGCCTGGGTCACTAATGGCTGGAGTTCCTGCATCTGTAATCACAGACACAGTGGCGCCAGAAGCCAATGCAGTGAGAACTGTTTCAATCGCATCGTGCTCGGTGTGTTCGTTTGTGACCACCAAACGCTCAGGTGATGCACCGATTCTCTTTAGTAATGACCCGCTATGGCGTGTGTCTTCACAACAAATCATTGATGATGCGCGAAGAACTGCTGCACCACGTGGAGAGAGATCTTCCAAGTTGCCAATGGGTGTTGCCACAAGCCACAAGCCAGGGTGAATGGCAGAAGAAATGGTTTCGTCAGATGACATCGCGTACTTCTATTTCGTCTCCGAGGTTGAGACCCCATCGTTCGCATGACCCTGGCGCTGTTTCAATTACGGTGTGGGCAAATCGTGTGTAGGTGCCTACGCGCCACGGCTTCATGTAGTCCATCGCAAGCACCACGCCATCTTCGGAAAGAAAAATTGTTTCGATATGTGTACGCATGCCGAATGTATGCACCCACGCACACGGTGACAAAACAAGTGGTTGTTCAACAGTGGTTGCACCGATGAGACCGCGTCTGCGATCCGCACGTGTCACAGCCCGACCTGCAGCAGCAAGGACGCGTCCTTGGCTCACCAACCACACTGGTTCGAGTTGTAGTGATTTGCCCACGATGGCCTCCGGTGTTGCCACCTACACGTTAAAACGGAATTCGGTGACGTCACCGTCAACGAATTCGTATTCTTTTCCTTCGGAACGAATCTTGCCGACGTCTTTCGCACTGTTCCAAGAACCAATTTCAAGAAGTTCATCCCAGTGGATGACCTCTGCACGAATAAATCCACGTTGAATGTCAGAGTGAATCTTTCCTGCGCACACGGGGGCTTTGTCGCCTGCGTGGAATGTCCAAGCGCGAGTTTCTTTTTCGCCGGTGGTGAAATATGTACGTAATCCGAGAAGGTGGTATGCCTTGCGCACCATGTTGGTGAGAGCGCCTTCGCCAAGTCCGAGGGCTTCCAGCATCTCTGCGCGATCAGCAGCTTCAAGCTGTGCTGCTTCGGCCTCAATCTGCACACTCATGCCCATTACTTCAACTTCATGTTCTTGTACGAGCGGCATTCCTTCTGCAAGTGCGTCGTACGCCTTTTGCAAGAGTGCAGCTTCTTCTTGGTTGCCTTTATCGACGCGAGCAGTTTTCTTCACGCGGTTAAGGCGTGTCTCTACGGTTTCAAGATCCGCAAGTGCAAGTTCAAGTTCAACAACGCGCAGATGCTCGAGCGGATCGTCCGGGCCAGGCACGTCGTCGTCTTTGAATGCGCGAAGCACGTACACAATGGCATCGACCTCGCTAATGTTGGCGAGGAACTTGTTTCCCAGGCCTTCACCTTTGCTGGCGCCTTCAACGAGTCCACCAATGTCGACCACTTGAACCGAAGCGTGAATGATGCTTTTTGTTTTCGACATCTCTGACAATGCGAGCAATCGATTGTCGGGAACCTTGGCGACGCCGATGTTCGGATCCTTCGTGGCAAAGGCATAAGGAGCAGCCAGAGCACCACCTCCCGTGAGGGCGTTGTAGAGCGAGGATTTACCTGCGTTGGGGAGACCGACTAGACCGAAACATTCCATGAGGGGATTGACGCTACCTGTGTGGGGTTGGGGCTGGGAATTGTTACTATGGCCGTAGTGCAAATACCCCCGAGGAACCCCTTGGGCAAAGTACCCAAAAGGACGCTCCCGTGACCTCATTTGATCTAGACCTCAGTAAGTACAGCCTCGGCTGGAGCGATGAAGTCGAATATGCCTTTGCCCCTGAGAAAGGCCTCTCTGACAGGGTTGTCGAGCAGATCTCTTGGTGGAAGGGCGAACCAAAGTGGATGACCGAGATGCGCCTACGCAGCTTGAACATCTTTGATCGCAAGCCAATGGCTCCGTGGTTTGCCACCAACATGCCTGACATCGATTTCCAAGACATCTTTTATTACCTCAAGCCGGCAACTGCTCAGGTAGACGAATGGGATGACCTTCCCGAGCAAATGAAGCTCACCTACGAGAAGTTGGGAATTCCCGAAGCAGAGCGCAAGTACTTGGCCGGCGTGACGGCACAGTACGAATCAGAAGTTGTATTCCACCGCAACCGTGACGACTTGGCTGAACAGGGAATCTTGTTCTGCGACATGGACACCGCTCTTCGTGAATACCCAGACTTGGTAAAGCAGTACTTCGGAACTGTTATTCCTCCTGGTGACAACAAGTTCTCTGCATTGAATACTTCAGTGTGGTCTGGTGGATCATTCATTTATGTACCACCAGGTGTTGAATGCGAAATGCCACTGCAGGCGTATTTCAGAATTAACTCTGAGAACGCTGGTCAGTTCGAGCGCACACTCATCATCGCCGACGAAGGTTCCAAAGTTCACTACATCGAAGGTTGCTCGGCTCCCGTGTACACCAGCGATTCATTGCACTCTGCTGTTGTTGAAATCATCGTGAAGCCAAGTGCACACGTCACTTACACAACAATTCAGAACTGGTCACCAAACGTGTACAACCTTGTTACCAAGCGTGCGCGTGTTGAAGCAGAAGG
>JAPKZX010000114.1 GCA_026393575.1 Actinomycetota bacterium | reverse complement strand
GTAATGCCTCCTCGAGTGGGGCACCAGCACTAATGAGATCAGCCACGGAGTTTCCAGTTGACGACAATGTTCGCCACCGTTCGCAGGATTGCGTCATAGACAATCCTGTGCGCAATGACACACAGAGATGTTCAGTGAGTTGCCCGATGATGTCAGGTTCGTAGCGGACAGCACGAGAAATAAGCGTTGAAATCCAACGCCATCCAATTCGATTCAGGATGAGCCCTAGAAATAAGGGACACAGAACTATTGGGGATAACAGCGAGGATCGGAATTGTGAGTTAATCAACATTGCGCCCAGTAGGAGCACAAACGGCAAAGTGGAAAGTAGTCGAGCAGAAAGTTGCGATTGCGATGCAGCCACCGCAAGCTCTGCACTGCATGCGGCGCGGTCTCGCAACACAGAGGACGCGAGAGCCAGAGCGCTCGGAACAAAGTTCCCGTGAACCATGGCAGATTCAAGAAGAGAAAGACACTGAGCCTCGTTGCTATGGGCTTCGACAGATTCGCGGGCAATTGCCAATGCGTTTTCACCCGACTTGAGAGAGGCCACATCATTACGTAGTGCTGACCAGCACGGATGGTGAAATTGATGCCGTTGGAGACCGGCAAGAACTGCGTCGTGGGGTGCCGCACCACTACGGGTGGCCCGTGCAAGAGACTCACACAGCGCCGCAAAGTCAATTACTTGAGAAGTGTCTTTTTGAATTGGTCTGCTTAATTCAGGCGATAATTGAACACTCTCGCTGACGAGATGTGCGCCATGTAGCCGACGTTGCGTCTCTGATACATCAAGGAAGCGAAAGAATCGTGGCGTTGTGTACCAGACAAGGAGAGCTGTGATGAAGGCACGATCAATCATGACTAGGTGATCGGTACAAAGCGGTAAGCGTGGAATCATTGCATCGAAGAATCTCAACGATTGAACGTCGTCGAGCGGAAACTCGTTGAACAAAAACTATTGCGCCAACTGCGCTGTGAATAGTTGAGACAGCTTGGTCATGAGACCACTGCGGAGAATCACGTAGAACCATGGCGGCAAGCCGATCAACAGTTTCATTTGCTGAATTGGCGTGAACGGTTGACCAGCAACCGCGATGCCCAGATGACAATGCCAACAGCATGTCGACTACTTCACTTCCACGAACTTCACCGACGACGAGTCGGTCTGGCCGCAGCCGAAGTGACGCGCGAACAAGTGCTTGAAGTGTTATTTCCCCTTGGCTCTCTGAATTGGCTGGGCGTGTTTGTAGCTGCACAACATGAGGATGTGCGAATCTCAGTTCTGCAGTGTCTTCCACACAGACGATGCGTTCGTTTTGTCCGAATGATTGGCTGACTGCAGATAACAGGGATGTCTTTCCAGATGATGTTGCACCAGCGACAACAACGTTGATCTTTTTCTGCACGAGGTCACGCACGATGTCGGTACATGCAGTAGGACCAAATGAAGCGAGGGGCAAGATTCGGCGAGAGAACTTTCGGATGGAAATGGTTGCGCCGCCTACTGCTACTGGTGAGATCACTACGCACGCACGTGATCCGTCTGACAATCGCGCATCAAGAATGGGAGACAGAAGGTCAAGTCTGCGGCCAGAGGCGCGAGCGATGCGCTCGAGGCTGATGGTCATTTCACTGTCTGTGAGTGTGCCAACGGACCGAAGACCTATCGCGTCTTCAACCCATACGTGTTTTCCGCTCACGACCATTATTTCGCTGATATCGGGATCATCGATGTGTGTTTGGAGTGGTCCGAGACCATGATGCATGACGTCTACATCGATGTCATGTACGGACCGAATAACTGCTCTGCGCGTGAGGGCAGCATTCCGGCATCAACCGCACGACTAATGGCGGGGGTATACGGAACTTCACATGTCACGGGCATTCCGAGCACATGGCCAACATCTTTAATGGTGAGTGCACGACCTTCTTCACACACAACAAACAATTCTGTGGGTCGTTGCATTCGTGATGCACGACGTAAGGACAAGTAACACGGCTTGACCACCATTGTGATGTGTGAAACTGCCTGACGTAACTCCTCGGGGATGAATGAGATGCCTGCGTCGATAACGACGTTGATGGGCGATGAAGAAATTGCACGAGCGAGGTCTGCCCACCGAGGCTGGCCTTCTACAAATGGCGAACCTCGATGCAACACGATTAGACCATTGTCGAATTCGGTTCCCATCGTCATGATTGCTTGTGCATCTGAAGTGGAGTGCTCACGTAGCCAGTCATTGATGCCGGGACTGGTCGGCTCTGCCATGCCTAGAGCGGCGGGGATATCACCGCACAAATCAATAAGAAGTGTTGGCGTGCCCCGGGCCGCTAATAGTAAGGCGTATGCAGTGGCAGTAACTGTTGTGCAATTGCCCCCCTTAGGTGACATGAAGATGGTTGACATATGTGACTCCTGTTCGTCAGAAGCAATGTGTGCAACAGCATCAACAATTGGAACTACAACTTGACCTCATTGATCATTGGTT
>JAPKZX010000030.1 GCA_026393575.1 Actinomycetota bacterium | reverse complement strand
CTACCCACGCTCTCGCTCCTCAGCGTCAGTATCGGCCCAGAGCAGTGCCTTCGCCATTGGTGTTCCTCCTAATATCTGCGCATTTCACCGCTACACTAGGAATTCCCTGCTCCCCTACCGAACTCTAGTCACAGCAGTTTCGAGTGCAGGCTCTGGGTTAAGCCCAGAGTTTTCACACCCGACTTGCTGAACCGCCTACGAGCTCTATACGCCCAATAAATCCGGACAACGCGTGGAGCCTACGTGTCACCGCGGCTGCTGGCACCTAGTTGGCCGCTCCTTCTTCAGCAGGTCCCGTCATTTTCGTTCCTGCTGAAAGCGGTTTACAACCCGAAGGCCTTCTTCCCGCACGCGGCGTGGCTGTGTCAGGCTTTCGCCCATTGCACAAGATTCCCCACTGCTGCCTCCCGTAGGAGTCTGGGCCGTGTCTCAGTCCCAGTGTGGCTGATCATCCTCTCAGACCAGCTACCCGTCGATGCCTTGGTAGGCCATTACCCCACCAACTAGCTGATAGGCCGCGAGGCCCTCCCGAACCGAAATTCTTTCGTTACAAAGTGATGCCACTTCGTAACGGCATTCGGTATTAGCAGTCGTTTCCAACTGTTATCCCAAAGTTCGGGGCAGGTTCCTCACGTGTTCCTCACCCGTTCGCCACTAGGTCTTCCTCTGTATTGCTACAGAATGGACCTCGTTCGACTTGCATGTGTTAAGCCCGCCGCCAGCGTTCGTCCTGAGCCAGGATCAAACTCTCCATCAAGAACATCCGACTTGCGTCGGGTTAGTTCTGGAAAGTCCGTGGGCCTCGGGGGGAATAACCCCAAAGACCCAGTTCCTAACTTAATTGTTTTTTTGTTTTGTTGGGATGGATGGTCTCCATCCCAGAATTGACAGACAGCTCCAACGGCAAAATGCCGATGTGCTGCCCGCACTATCGTTCAGTCTTCTCTTCTGTTTTCAAGGAGCAATAGCTCATCGGTATATACCAAAGGCAGTGATACCGACTCCCACATTCACGCGGACGTGTTTGAGGGGCGAGTTGCAATGCTAACGGCGACCATGACCCATTCACAACAGGGGTTTGCGAAGAATTTCAGGAATCCCACATCTGTGGATAAGGCCCCTAGCGGGCGATTTCGAACAGGTGGTACGTGGTCTTGCCCTTACGTACCAATACCCATTTGTCGTGCAGAACCCCATGTGCCGCAAGGGTTTGACCCTCCTCAAGCACCACGCCGTTGACCTTGATGCCCTTCTGAGCAATGGTGCGCCGAGCGTCACTCGTGGAGGTCACCACTCCGGCAGACGCCAATAATCCGAACACATCGTCGAACTGATCATGCCCAACGACAGTTGTTGGAACCTCTGCGGCCACCACATTCAGTGCTTCAAACGATGCTTGCGTTGGGTCTGCGCCAAACAAGATGTCGGCTGCAGCTTCTGCATCGCGCGCTGCATCAGCACCGTGCACCATCGTCGTGATTTCAGTTGCAAGCAATCGCTGCACAATGCGTCGCTCAGGTGCACCATTGTGTTCGTCGATAACTGATTTCAATTCATCAAGTGATTGCAAAGAAAATTGCGGAACGTAACGCACTGCATCATCATCTGGCATCTGCATCCAGAACTGTCGGAACTGATACGGCGATGTACGTTGCGCATCTAGCCACACAGCACCGCCTGCAGTCTTTCCAAACTTTTGTCCATCACTACGAGTTACTAACGGCCACGTTGCACCAAATGCACTGCGTGACATTGACTTACGAATGAGATCGATGCCAGCAGTGATGTTGCCCCACTGATCTGAGCCACCCATCTGCAATTCAACATTGTGCGTGGCGCAAAGATGCCTGAAATCATTGGCTTGTAGCAACATGTAACTGAACTCTGTATATGACAAACCGTTTTCAGATGTGAGTCTGTTCTTTACAGATTCTTTTGCCATCATTTGATTAACCGTGATGTACTTACCAACATCACGTAGAAAATCAAGAGCAGTTATCTGTGCAGTCCAATCAGCGTTGTTTACCAAAGTTGCAGATGTAGCACCCGCAGAGAAATCAAGAAGGCGCGACAACTGATTCTTAATCTTCTCAACGTTGTGCTGCAAAGTGTCGCGATCAAGAAGGTTGCGCTCTTCACTTTTTCCGGACGGATCGCCCACCATTCCGGTTGCGCCACCCGCTAGTGGAAAAGGTCTGTGACCAGCTAACTGAAAACGACGCAAGGTGAGTTGGCCAAGGAGATGGCCAACATGCAAAGAATCTGCTGTGGGGTCAAAACCCACATAAATGCCAATAGGTTCAGCATCAAGTCGGGCCGATAACGTCGCCGCATCTGTGGAGTCATGTATCAAACCACGAGCGGCTAGATCATCGAACAAACCCTTTTGTGTCACCTGTCTATGTTGCCATGTTGATGCAGGGCAATGCCGTTCTATTATCAATACATCGCTTCATCTCTCCCCTTTTCTAACCCAGGACTTTTCACTGAAGACCCCATGGTTGGTGCACTGCGCACGCAATCAACTGCCTGCGAAGCATTGGGTTCATATATGTACCGCGACTTGTTTACGGCATTGGCCGATGACTACGAAGATGGTGGGCGAACGTATGCAATCTTGGCTGGCCGCAGCGACCGACCGATACACGACGCCATTCCATTGCGCCTGGCTGGTGCGATACACAAAGTGGTGTTGGAGGGCTTAGAGCCCCGTCTGGCGCGCCACTATCCGAGCATGGGTGGTAGTCCCGGAGAAGATTTCACAGCCGACTTTATTGGCTACATGAAAGACCACATTGACGATATTGAGATGGGACAGGGGCGCCAAGTTCAAACCAACGAGGTCGGCCGCAGTGTGGTGCATCTTGTGTTGAGCCATTGGCTGACCACACTTGACATTACCGAGTTCGACTTCCTCGAAGTAGGCGCGAGTGCTGGGCTGAACTTGAACTTTGACAAGTTCTATGCGTGTTTCGGCCAACTGCGAATGGGCTCGCAGCAATCGCCATTGCGATTCATGGGTGATTGGTTTGGTAACGCACCAGACGTTCCACGCATTGGTGCCACCGTTCGACGCCGTCGTGGAACCGACATCTCGCCAATCGATGTCCGAAATCACGAAGATGCGACTCGACTTTTATCGTTTATTTGGCCGGACCAAAAAGCACGATTCGAACGAACACAATTTGCTCTCGACATTGCACAGGAGAACCCTCCGACAGTGGATAACGCTTCGGCGGACACATGGATTTCGCAACAGCTCCAACGGGAACGCGATTGTACGACTGTTGTATTTCATTCGATCGTGTGGCAATACCTCGGCAAAGAAGTGCAGCAACGCTTCAAAGAAAGCATGTCTGAGTTCGGTGAATCCGCAACGAAGAAAGCGCCACTCATTTGGGCGCGCATGGAACCTTCGGGGCCAGTTGCCGATGTGCGCGTCACGGTGTGGAACGGAAAGAAAAAGCCGACTGAGTACCGACTAGCCGAGGTTGGTTACCACGGTCAGAACTTCACGTGGCTGTAGAAAACTAGAAGTCTCGCGACAATGCGCGTTTGACCATTTCTGGCACTGCGACAGGAGTCGGTGCACCTGGCGTGGTGCTCACGTATGTAATGCGGCAGTCAAAGACCGGCTCTTCATTTACAGTCATTGCGACGTCGACATCAAACGAAGTATTTCCCCATCGTGAGACTGAACAAGCAACATGGATGATGTCGCCATATGTTGCGCCCTTATGCCATGTACCAGTCGCAGTCTTCAACATGAAGTCAAAACCCACAGCAATTAAGTCAATATCATTTGCGTCTGCATTCTTTTCAGCAGCGATTGCGTGACGCACGAACTGAGCCACAGAATCATCCGCATACAGCCAGTAGTTGGCATTGAATACGACATTTTGCATGTCACATTCGTTGTAGCGAACTCGAATCTCTTCTGTGTATTTCATTCGAAACGCGCCTTTGCTTGTCGAATTGCTTCGACCAAACGGGCACGCTGCTCAGTTGATGCAGCTGGACCAGCCCCACCTGGGGTCTGACGACGGCCTACAGCTACACCAGCATCAAATAGCGACACCGCGTCAGCGCCGAGTGATGGATGGTTTGCTACCAACGTGACTATCGGAGTGTTTGTTGCAAGCGATTCGCGCACGATCTTGCCCACTACCCCATGCGCTTCACGGAACGGCATGCCCCGTTGTACTAACCACTCGGCAATATCTGTTGCTACCAATGCTTCAGCATCGGCACCAGCAATCATGTTCTCGGTTTTAAATGTGGCGGTCTTGATCATTCCAGTGAGCGCAATAAGCGCACGACGCACTTGATCGACAGAATCGAACAATGGTTCTTTGTCTTCTTGAAGATCACGGTTATAGGCCAATGGGAGACCCTTCAACATCACCAACAATCCAGTGAGATTTCCGATTAGACGTCCTGCTTTACCTCTAGCTAATTCTGCGATGTCTGCATTTTTCTTTTGCGGAAGCATGGAAGATCCGGTTGCATATGTGTCGTCAAGAACTGCGAAACCAAATTCTGCACTGGTCCACAAGACCCATTCCTCACCGATTCGTGACAGGTGAACACCTAGAAGTGCAATGTCAAACAAAATCTCTGCAATGAAATCACGATCAGACACAGCATCGAGAGAGTTAGCAAAGGTGCCAGCAAAGCCCATCGATTCAGCAGAGTGAGATGGGTCGAGCGGCAATGACGAGCCAGCCAACGCACCCGCACCTAAAGGTGAGACATCGAGGCGTTGCAAAGTGTCTGCAAGACGATCAACGTCACGCAGAAGCGCCCACGAATGCGCCCTGAGGTGATGCGATAACAAAACTGGCTGCGCATGCTGCACATGGGTGTACCCAGGCAGACGTGTAGGAGGCGTGGAAGCATCAGCTTCAAGTGAGCGGTCTTCCAAAGTATTTACAAGACCCAAGACAAATGAAGCAAGACCAGCTACTTCGCGCTTGCACCACAACCGCACTGCTGTTGCCACTTGATCGTTTCGGCTCCGTCCAGTGTGTATGCGCGCGCCGGGTTCGCCAGCAATTTGTGTAACCCGACGTTCGATAGCGGTGTGAATATCTTCATCGGTGGCTTCAAAAACGAATGCGCCAGATGCAAACTCTTTTCCCACTTGGTCAAGAGCGGCCAACACGGTTTTCCCATCAGCTTCGTTCATGATGCCTACAGAAACCAACATAGAAACGTGGGCCTTCGAACCGACAATGTCGTCAGCCCATAAGCGTTTGTCGAAGGACAAACTCTCTGTATATGCCATTAACTCTTCTGCGGGCGATGCTTCAAAACGACCATGCCACAGTGCGGCTCCAGAGGCGACTTCTTTTTCAGACATGGCTAGTCCCCTTCTTTCGTGGAATTCCACCAGTTGCATCAGTGACGCCTGATAGTGAGCGCAGTTCTTCTGCCAGCCCAGCGCCACCTATGTCTTCTGCGGCGACGCAAAAGATTGTGTCGTCACCAGCAACAGTGCCAAGTAATCCGGACAACGCACTTCTATCGAGTGCGGACGCAACTACGTGTGCGCAACCAGGAGGCGTGCGAACGACAACCAGGTTTCCACTCGAGGTCACTTCAGCGACCCACTCTGCCATCACTCTGCGCAATTGATCTGAAGGAGCAACTCGTGCTGGAGCGTATTCCGCGATTGCATAGATGCTGTCACCACCGGCAACGCGAATTTTTACGGCACCAAGTTCTTCAAGGTCGCGAGAAATAGTTGCTTGAGTTGCCTCGATGCCCTGATCTTTCAACATCTCTTGCAAATGAGGCTGGCTACACACATTTTCTTGCGCAATCAGCCGAGTGATGATCTGTTGTCTCTGTTGCTTTGTACTCACGTTATTTCCCTACTACCCAGGCCAATGCGCCACGCGCAGCGGTGAGGCGATGATGTCCTTGCTCAATGACCAAACTCGATGGTCCGTCAAAAACTTCTGCGGCTACTTCTTCTCCACGGTGTGCTGGCATGCAATGCATAAACTTTGCTATAGGTGCAGCCGCTTTCATTAGAGCTGAGGTAACGCAATATTCAGCGAAAATCTTGCGACGCGATTGCGACTCTTGTTCTTGCCCCATAGAGATCCACGTATCGGTGTGCACAACATGAGCACCCTTCACAGCGACCAATGGATCAACGGATTGAGACACTGCCCCACCGAGTGACGCGAGACGCTCAATTTCTTCGTCGTTGGCGTCGTAGCCAAGTGGACAACCTAAAGAGAAAGTTCCTCCCAACATGCACACGGCCTCACCCAAAGAACGTGCAACATTGTTGTAGTCACCTATCCAAGCAACCGGGAGGCCACTGATTGGTCCGGCGTGTTCTTCCATCGTGATGATGTCTGCGAGAGCCTGCAATGGATGAGACAAGTCACTCAACATATTGATAACTGGCACGGTTGAAGACGCGGCAAGACGCGCAACAACAGAATGCTTGAATACACGAGCAGCGAGAACGCCGTGGTACCCAGACATAATGCGCGCAATATCTTCAACAGATTCACGCACATCGAAACCAACTTCTTCACCACGCGTGTACACGGGATGACCGCCCAGTTGAACGACAGCCATTTCCATTGAATGACGCGTTCTATTGGATGGTTTTTCAAAGATGAGCGCAACCCCTTGGCCATTCAATGGCTGAGCATCACGAACAGACTGCTGCAACGAAAGGTCGAGGATTGCGCGCAACTCAGAAACGCTGAGGTCTGAGATATTCAATAAGTGACGTGTCATTTCAATACTTCCTTAACCATTGCTACGGCTTCATCAATCTCGGCATCGCTCACTGTTAACGGTGGAGCAAACCGAAGTGTTGTCGCATTGACTGCATTCACAATCAATCCAGCCTCTAGCAAATCTTTATAGATATCGCCTGCAACGATTCCATCTTTCAACTGCGCGCCAAGCAACAAACCTGACCCACGAACATGATCAATCTTTGAGATGCTCGAAAGACCCTTTGACAAACGAGCACCCTGGCGCACTGCTAGTTCGGGAGCATTCAGACGCTTCATCTCACTGATCACTGCATTTACCGCTGCCGTAGCAAGCGCTGTACCGCTGTATGTAGAACCGTGGTCTCCAGGCTGGAGTACCGAAGCGATGTCCTTACGAGCCCACAACGCTCCAACAGGCATTCCGTTACCCATTCCCTTGGCGAATGTCACTGCATCAGGCTGAATGCCTGCATGCTCGAAACCAAACCACTTCCCTGTACGACAGAATCCAGTTTGTACTTCGTCAATGATGAGAAGAACACCGCGCTCACGACACAAAGATTGAACTGCTTGCAGGTATGCAGCATCAGCGGGAATGACTCCCCCTTCGCCCTGAATTGATTCAAGCATCACAGCAGACACCGTGTCGTCGATCTGTGCTTCCAATGAAGCAATGTCGCCAAATTCGCAATATCGAAAGCCTTCTGGCATCGGTTGAAAAATCTCATGCTTTGCTGGTTGACCAGTGAGCGCCAAGGCACCCAACGTGCGTCCATGGAAACTTCCGTAGGCGGTCACCATTACATGACGACCACGCCCACCGAATTTGCGCGACAACTTAATAGCTGCTTCATTTGCCTCGGCACCAGAGTTACAAAAGAACACTTGACCATCACCGGCTCCCGCATCACGCATGAGGTCTGCGATAGCGACAGCTGCTTTCGTGGCGGTGGTGTTGGCAAAGAAGTTTGAGACGTGCACGAGAGTGCGCGCCTGATCTGCAATTGCATCGGCAATAACTGGATTTGCATGACCTAGACCAACAACAGCGATGCCGCTGAGAAAATCCAAGTACCGCTTCCCGCTCACCGACCACAACTGTGTGCCCTCACCACGTTCGAACATTTCTGCTGGAGCGCCGAACACTGGAATAAAAGGACACCAATCGTGTCCAGCATTCGCATCAAACGCTGATTGTGTTTCTAAGAATTCGTGACCCATTACTGCACTCCTGTGATCATTGTTCCGACACCTTGGTCGGTGAATAGTTCAAGCAACAAAACATGAGCGATACGGCCGTCCAAAATGTGTGCACTTTTTACGCCACCACGGACTGCCTGTATGCAACTCTCAATCTTTGGAATCATTCCGCCAGAAATCGTGCCGTCATCAATTAAGGCAGAGAGGTCATTGACATTGATTCTCTGAATGAGCGAAGTCGCATCATCAACATCTTTACGAAGACCAGCAATGTCAGTGAGATAGATGATCTTTTCAGCACCCAGAGCTTCCGCAATGGCGCCTGCTGCCGTATCTGCATTGATGTTGTATGGCTGGCCGTGTACATCGACTCCGACTGTGGATACAACCGGAACTAATCCATCGGCAAGGAGACCATCAATCACATGAGTGCGGACACGTTCAATATCGCCAACAAACCCAAGGGAAGAATCACGTGGAATGCATTGCAATGTGCGTCCATCCTCACCTGACAAACCAACAGCCACATTTCCGTGCGTGTTTATCGCGCTGACAATCTGAGGATTCACTTGTCCATTGAGAACCATCTGCACCACTTCCATGGTGGCAGCATCTGTGACGCGCAGGCCGTTTGCGAATGAAGATTCAATGTTGAGACGATTCAACATTGCATTGATTTGTGGCCCACCACCATGCACCACAACCGGACGAATACCGACCGTGTGCATGAGCACGATGTCTTCAGCAAAAAGAGTGAGCGCATCGTGGTCCGATGTTCCGGCCAGTGCGTTACCGCCGTATTTCACAACGACAGTACGTCCCGCAAACCGACGGATATACGGAAGTGCTTCTACAAGCACATGCGCTGTACCCACAGTGCTCATGGGTAGACCCCTACATTTGAGAGTCCAAGATTTTCTTGCAGACCAAGAGCAACGTTCATCGACTGCACTGCCCCACCAGATGCGCCTTTGGCAATGTTGTCGAGTGCGGCAATCACCATGACATAACCAGTACGTTCATCGAAACGAGCCGTGAGATGAACAGAGTTACTACCGAGTGTTGCCTTTGTTGACGGACTTGTTGGGCGAACCACAACAAACTGTTCGTCTTTGTAGAAAGTGGCCAACGACGCGAGAAGCGATGCAGTGGTGACGTCTTTTGATACAGGTCGTGCATAGCACGTAGCCAAAATGCCACGATTCATTGGCGCCAGATGGGGTGTGAAAAGAACTTGTGCACCTGTTACTTGTTCAATCTCAGGAGTATGACGATGATCCAGCAAGCCATAGGCCGTGAAATCTTCGTCAACAGTAGAAAACAACGATGAATGCTTCAGTGCGCGACCAGCACCACTAACACCCGATGCAGCATCGACGATGACACCGTTTTGAGAGATAATCCCTGCGCGCACGAGAGGAGTTAGAGCAAGAGAAGCAGCTGTTACGTAACAACCAGGGGTTGCGATGAGCCGAGCTCCGGCCAACTGGGAGCGATACAACTCTGGCAATCCGTACACCGCTTGAGAAAGCAGCTCAGGTTGCGTATGGGTGAACCCGTACCACTGTGGGTACAACGATGCATCCTTCAATCGATACGCCGCAGACAGATCAATGAGGCAGCCGACTTTGCCGAAGAGTTGTGGTGCAATTTCCAGTGCAGCTTCGTGCGGGATTCCAAGAAAGACCACATCGAGGCCAATGAAGCGTTCGGCCGAGTATTCCTCAAACACAAGATTCGGATATGCAGCGGCCAACGATGGATACAACATGCTGGCCAAAGTGCCCGCTTGGGAGTCCCCTGTGGCACAAACCACCTCTATTTCAGGGTGCTGGGCGCATAAACGCAGCAATTCAGCTCCTGTATAACCCGAAGCTCCGATGATTCCTACTCTGACCATAGATGTATTATGATACGGGCTAGTGAATGATTATGCAAGCACCAATGTCGGGCCCGGGACCCTCCTCATTGCACGACCCGCAATCGAGGATCCGTATTTCGCGCGCAGTGTTGTGCTCGTTCTGGCCCATTCCGACAGCGATGGCTCGATGGGCGTAATCCTAAACAGACCTCTTGAAGTAGATCACATCGACCCAGACTCCCCGATCGCTCGCTGGATGGAATCGTCCACCACACCTTCCACCATCTTTTTTGGTGGCCCTGTTGAACCCGATGGATACATCTGCCTCACGCCACTCGCCTCTTCAGCAAACGCAGTGACATCGATAGACATCGAGACAACAAGTCCCGTGCATGTTGAAGGTCCGCATCGCGTCTTTCGCGGTTACTCCGGATGGAGCGCACAACAGTTGTCAGACGAGATTCGTAACGAGGGATGGTTTGTAGTTCCGTCTGTGGAGGGAGACCATTTCACTTCCAGCCCAGAGACATTGTGGAACCGCGTACTTGCTCGACAAGTGGGCGAATTGTCGCGATACGGACAATTTCCCACTGACCCGCATCAGAACTGATTCTTACGCACGAATAGCTGCGCCAATTTTTTCGCCGGCAACAACACAGGCTTGTTGCACTTCAGCGAGAATTGAATCAGTCAACGTGCCCTCCGGCTCTTGCAAGCGCAATCGGAAAGCCAAACTACGTGAACCTTCTGCAACGCCCTTACCTCGGTAGACATCGAACAAGTCGATTCGTACAAGACGTTTGCCGGCAGCCTGGCGCAATGCACGTTGCAAGTTCACAGCAGGAACTTCATCAGACATCACAAATGCAAGATCAATATCACTAGATGGGAAACGGTTGATATCGCGCGCTTGCACAGGCTTTGGTTCCTCATTCAAGATGACAGACAAATCAATCTCTAAGACACTGACGCGACCTTCAATACCCAAAGTATCGAGAACCACCGGGTCTATTTCACCGACAACTCCGACGATCTTCTTGCCACGCGTCAATGACGCAGAGCGAGTGGCATGCAGACCTGCTGGGACACGAGACTGATCTAACTGGGCACCAACAGATAATGCGTCATAGATGGCGTTCCACTGCATCAGTGAAGTTTCGACATCGCCACCGGCAACAAGAATTGCCAATTGTTCTGACTCGTCTGGCAACTGTTGGTCAGACTTGGGATATACATGACCAATTTCCCAAATACCAATCTTGGGGGCACGGTGCGACTGGTTGTACTTCAACGAACGCAATAGTCCAGGCCGTAACGATGTTCGCAGAATGGATTCATCAGCAACTAATGGATTTGCAAGATGCAGCACATTATCTTCAGAAAGACCAATTCGGGACAGGTCGCCTGATGCAAGGAACGGTGACGGCATTGCTTCGTCTAGACCAAGGCCTACAAGGACTCGACGTAATGCGCGACGACGTTGCTGCATGTTGGACAAGCGTCCGTGCACGGTTGAGTTGGGAATTGTTTTACCAATGTTGTCGAAACCAAAGTGACGCGCCACTTCTTCAATGAGGTCAACCTCTTGTGCGCAGTCAGGGCGCCAGGTGGGAACCACACACTTCACAGAGTCGCCATCAATGCGAGAGTCAAAACCAATCGAAGAAAGAATTTCAGCGATACGTGTTACTTCAATGCGGACTCCGAGCAACCGTTCAACAGAAGACGCCGACACATCTACAGGGACGGACTGTGGACAATACGGCGTGATCACCACTGATGGACTTGCATGCAACACCACGTTCGGACACGTTTCCTTCAAGATGGTCACGAAACGTTCAGCAGCAAGCGACCAACCGTTTGGGTCAGTGCCACGTTCAAAACGAACAGATGCTTCAGACCTCAGACCGTGACGTTGAGCCGAATAGCGAATGGGGTCTGGCGAGAACCATGCACTCTCCAACGCGAGCTCTGTGGTGGTTGGGGCAATCTCTGAATGAAGATCTCCCATAACGCCAGCAAGTCCAACGCCGGAATCGTCAGACGCATTACAGATCAACAAGTCTTCCGTGTGCAATTGGCGAGTTTGTCCGTCGAGAGTGACAAGAGTTTCCCCACTATGAGCAAGCCTGACGCGAAAGGATGCAACAACCGACGCGTCATATGCATGGTTCGGCTGATTGGTCTCGAGCATCACCAAGTTCGATGCGTCGACCACATTGTTGATTGAGCGCATACCTAGATGAGCAAGACGCTGCGCCACCCACCTAGGCGACTCACCTACCGTGACTCCACTGATATGAGTAATCGAGAATGACGCGCAGTTTTCTTCAGCAATGATTTCAACTGGCAAAGAGGATGCAGCACCAGAAGTGACTGCCTCTACACGTGGTCCACGTAGCGTCACGCCAAAGTGAGCAGCTAAGTCGCGAGCCACCCCGAGATGGCCCCAACAGTCGGCGCGATTGCGTGTGAGATCAAGATCAAAGACAACGTCGTGCTCAATGCCAAGCGCCTCGAACGGACTAATACCCAACGGTGTGTCCTTAGGAAGAATAAGAAGCCCAGATGACTCATCGCTGAGTCCCAGTTCTACTTCAGAGCACAACATGCCTTCAGAATCAATACCCAAGATGCCACGACGTGCGATATTCATGCCATTTGGCATTGTGGTACCAAGTGTTGCAAGTGGAACCACATCGCCTTCACTCATGTTGGTGGCACCACACCACACATGACGCTCCACGCCATCTCCAGCGTCAACAAAGCATCGGGTGACCTTTGCAGCATCGGGATGCTTCTCCATGCGAATAATGCGCGCAGTGACCACACCTTCGATCGGTGTACCCACTATCACCATTTCTTCAACGGCGAGACCTAGCGAGTTCAGCGCGAGTGAAACTGCTTCCGGGTCCGACGGAATGTCGGCCATCTCACGCAATATGGAAAGCAAGATCTTCATGAGAACTGCTCCGTGAAGCGCACATCATCGGAATACATATCTCGTAGGTCATTCACCGGTCGATAACAAGCCCTTCAATCTGATGGAACACAGGCATGTGAGTTGCATCTGGAGTTTCTTTGCGAAAAACGCGACCAGGCATAATCGCATAGATAGGCGGTGGCCAATCTTGCATCACACGAATCTGAACTGGCGATGTGTGCGTACGCAGCACAACACTTCCTGGTTCGTCTGATTCGACAAACAACGTGTCCCACATGCTTCGCGCGGGATGCGATGGCGGCATATTGAGTGCTTCGAAGTTATAGAAATCAGTTTCGACTTCAGGGCCTTCAGCAATTTGAAACCCGAGACCTATAAACACATCTTCAAGGCGTTCGGTTGCTTGCGTTACAAGGTGTAAGCGACCACGCCGTTGTGTTGCGCGGGCAGACATCGCCACTTCTGTGATGTCGACTCGATCGGATTCGATAACAGATGCAAACTCGCCCGCGCGCAGTTGCTGTGAGCGAGAATCCGCTATTGATTGAAGCGAGGTGAGCGCTTCATTGACTAATTGACCTAACTCTTTGCGCATCTCAACATCAGACACTTTGCCCAACGAAGACTTAATGGAGGAGATTGCACCTTTTTTACCCGTGAGCGCACTGACAACTGTTCGTAATTCTTCGGTAGATGAGGCAGCATTGATTGCTGACACACCATCATTGACGGCTTGCGCAAGTTGCTGGTGCTCAGGAGTGGTCGAAGATGCCATGACGTTAAAACGCTACTCCCCTAGCAGCGGCACAAACGGGAGCATTAACGGCGCACATGGGCTACATGCATGGCAACAACTGTGCCAGCCATCGCAACGTTCAGGCTTTCCGAACGGCCTTGTTGTGGAATGGTGATCCAAGAGTCAACCGGTGCATGAGGGTCTAATCCACGAGACTCGTTGCCCAGCACTATGCCGATACATCCCGACAGGTCCGCTTCATACACAGAGACGGCGTCTGTCACCGTCTCATGCGAAGTGGTGCCAAGTAGGCGAACTCCGGCATCGCGTAAATCTTCGAGTGAATCGACGCTCCAGATACGCACATGAAACATTGCGCCTGCTGAAGCGCGCAACACCTTGGGTGACCATGGGTCCACAGTGGAACCAACAAGAACTACACCACTTGCACCGGCAGCTTCTGCACTCCGAACAAGAGTGCCGAGGTTGCCAGGGTCAGAGACTTCGTCGAGAACAAGCAGCCAATCCGAAGCTACGAAAGAAAAATTATCTGGCGGCGGCATGGTGCACACAGCCATGATTCCACGAGGGGATTCTGTGTCGCTCACAGAGTTAAAAGTCTTTGAGTCGAGTTCATGAGTAATCACACCTGGTGCTTCATACCCGTCGTAATCCTCGCGAACGTATTGGTCGATGAACGACATACCGGCGGCGAAAGCTTCTTCTACCAGTGTCGGACCTTCCACCACGAAGGTTTGTTCTTCATAACGAAAACTGCGACGCCCTATAAGGCGTCGCAGTCGCTGAACCCGTGGGTTCGATGGGGACAGTGGAGTCCTGTTCAGTTCAGTGCAGCCTTTGCAGCCACAACCAACGCGGAGAACGCCTCGGCGTCAAACACTGCGATATCGGCGAGGACCTTACGATCCACTTCGATGCCTGCTGCATTCAAACCTGCAATAAAGCGACTGTACGAAATATCGTTCAGACGACATGCAGCATTGATTCGCTGAATCCACAAACGGCGAAACTCGCCCTTCTTTGCGCGGCGGTCACGAAATGCGTATTGACCTGAGTGCAAAACCTGTTCGTTAGCAGCACGGAATGAACGGCTCTTGTTGCCGTAATATCCTTTTGCCTTCTCGAGGACTGCACGGTGCTTCTTGCGAGCGTGTACTGCTCTTTTCACTCTTGCCATGGTGTTACCTTCCTACTTCTCTACTTAGTTATCGCAAGCCCAAAAGGCGCTTGATCTTTTTGGCGTCACCAGGGTGTACATCAACATCGCCAGCAAGGCGACGTGTGCGAACACTGGACTTCTTTTCAAACAGGTGCTGACGGTTGGCCTGCTGGCGGCGCAACTTGCCGGTACCTGTCTTCTTAAAACGCTTTGCAGCGGTTTTGCTTGTCTTCATCTTTGGCATGTCTTGTTTCCTCTACTCATTATCTTCCGTAGAAATTTCCGCTTCAGGGGCACTTTCAGCAACTGGCGTTGAAGTGTCGTCTGCGGATTTTTCTGTCGATTTCTTGGCTGGCTTCTTGTCTGGAGAAAGAACCATTGTCATATTTCTGCCTTCGAGTCGCGCCTGTGTTTCCACTTTGGCAAGCGATCCGAGTTGCTCTAATGCCGCATCGAGAATTTTTGCTCCCAGTTCTGGGTGGGCAACTTCTCGACCTCGAAATTGGAGTGTGACCTTCACTTTGTGACCGTCTTCTAAGAAGTCACGCATGTGCCGAACCTTCGTATCGAAGTCTCCCTTTCCGATCTTTGGTCGGAATTTCACTTCTTTCACAGTGACGTGGGTTGTCTTCTTTCGAGACTCTTTGGCTTTCTGCGCTTCTTCGTATCGGAACTTTCCGTAATCCATGATGCGACATACAGGTGGATTGGCAAGCGGTGCGACTTCGACAAGGTCGAGATCGAGTTCGCGAGCCAGTACCAGTGCGTCGGCAGTGGTGCGAACACCAACTTGACTACCGTCGGGACCGATAAGACGAACCTCGCGCGCACGAATGCGCTCGTTGTAGCGGGGTTCACTAATTGGCGTAGCTATGGCTGTTCCTCTGTTGCAATGGGCCGTGCCCTCCTCTGTGTCGGCACCACAGGATGTGGCGCGTTCGTGCCAGTGCACGAAGCAGACACAGAGCGACAGAATCGCTCATAATCTCGACCTGGCGCACTCTCTAAAATGTCCGATACGGACGAGGTGGACAGGTGGGGGCTCGAAAACCCCACTTCGCTCAGTTGACGCTAGATAGGGTATCGCCCGATGAGCCAAGACGACACCATCCCCCCAACTTCACCCGATTCACGACCAGAGACGAGCGAGGAAGCCCAATTGGCCCTCGAAGCCGTGGCAGAGGCGCGCCGTCGTCTGGCCGAAGCACCCGCATCGGTTGTGGTGGCCAACCATGCAATGGGCCTCTTTGAACTGGCTGCCATCCACCTGTCGAGCGAACCACCACGCCTCGAGGAATCACAATTGGCTATCGATGCACTTGGACTGCTGGTTGACGGCTTAGGAGACCGCTTAGGCGAGCATCATGACACTTTGGTTGCAGCTCTCACCAATATCCGTATGGTGTTTGTGCAACGAAAGACTCCGCCTACAGGCGAATGATGTGCACTGCCTCTGGGCGTGCAACGCGAAAGCCCTGAACAAAACTGACACGCACACCAACTTCGACAGTGCGTGTGCCATCTTCGAGCGACACGCAATGAAATGGCCACTGTCGACCCCTGTCGTCTGTAATGACGCCAAGACCACTGGGGTCGCTGAATTCAGTAACAACTCCCGTTGATGATGCGCTGAGATCGCTAGACATACAACTGACTAGTGAATGATCTTGGAAATGGGGATTTCGAGAAGATCCGATGCTCCTGCATCAATGAGATCGGGAATCAGAGTGTTGATGCCACGTTTGGTAACTACGGACTCAATTGCGTAATCGCCAGATGCTAAGCGCGACACTGTGGGTGACTTGGCTGCTGGAAGAAGTGCTAAGACTTTTTCCATCGCGTTCTCGGACACGTTCAATTTCAACAACACTTTGTCGCGCGCTTCTAATGTGCCGGTCAACAAAGTCATTATCTGTTCCATTGCATGACGCTTGACGGGGTCAGCAAACGACTCTTTGTTAGCAATGAGTTCGGTATAACTCGTGAGCATGGTGTCGATAATTCGCAGGCCTGCTGCGCGCAATGCTCGCCCTGTCTCAGTGATGTCCACAACACAATCTGCGATATCGGGAATCTTTGCTTCGCTTGCGCCGTAGCTAAGGCGAATATCTGCTTTGATACCGAGGTTTGCAAAGTAACGACGAGTCATCTCTGGATACTCAGTTGTAACGCGAACTCCGTCCTTGAGATCTTTTGCAGACTGTGCTGAAGATGAATCTGCCACGGCCACGACTACACGCACTGGTTGTGCAGTGGCTTTTGAATAACGAAGCTCGCCCAGACTGACAACTTCGCTATTTGTCTCTTCAATCCAGTCGCGACCAGTGATACCAATGTCGAAAAGACCTTCTTGCACATAGGTTGCGATTTCCTGTGGACGAAGAATACGCACTTCTGCAACTCGTGGGTCATCGATGGAAGCTTTGTAGTCGACAGAAGATGAACGCACTACCGAGAGATCGGCTGCTTCAAATAAGTCGAGGGTCGCCTTCTCGAGGGAACCTTTAGGGAGAACAATTTTGAGCACGCAACGAGGTTACAGAGCACATTGCGACACTGACGACGTATTTAACGACTATCCCAATTCAATGGGCAGAGCACCGGTTTGGCCACGAAACCACGCCGCTGCGTCCATATGTGGTCGCCCCTCTGGTTGAACAGTGACGAGACGAATCACACCATCGCCTGTGCCTACAACACATCCGTCGTAGAGACTGCCAACATCGAGAGCGTCGTCCTGGCTTTCCACTGCAGTAGCAAGAATGCGCAAACGATTGCCATAGACCACGGTGTAGGCACGTAATGCTCGCACCTGGCGATGAATGTTCACCGCACTGTTCGTCCAATCAATACGCAGGTCATCTGGAGTAATTTTTGCCGCATAGGTACCACCCGGCTGTTGAGCAACAGGAGTTCCAAGACCATTCTGCAATGTTGTTACCAACAACTCGGCACCTGCTTGAGCCAATTGACGTGTGAGCGAAGTAGCTGTGATTTGGTCATCTATTGGAACAGTTGCTGTTGCGTAGATCGCTCCCGAGTCGAGCGTGGCTTCGACATCCATAATGCAAACACCGGTTTCGGAATCACCGGCCATGATGGCTCGCTCCACTGGTGCTGCCCCACGCCATCGCGGAAGAAGTGAGAAATGAATGTTGATCATCGGCACTTTTTCTAAGAGTGCTCCGGGAATGATGCGACCATACGCCACAACAATGCCGAGAAGATTCTGATGACTATTCAGT
>JAPKZX010000012.1 GCA_026393575.1 Actinomycetota bacterium | reverse complement strand
ATCGCTATTCATGCCGCACAGTTCAACCAATAGTTCTTCCAACAACGAACACCATTCGGCAATAGTCCGTTGAACACGTGTCTTCACTTCGCAATCCATCAGCAATGCCAACAGGTATGACAATGCAGCGACTGCGTCAACATCGGCTGTATCCAGATCGTCAAGCGGAATGACTCCACCTAGTTCTGCCACTGGCTTAGCGTCGGGAAGTAAAACACCGAGTAACGACTGTTGAACAGCAGAAAGCCACGTATAGGTTTCGCCTGCCGCGGCTACCAAACCTTGCTGGGCACGATGCGAGGCGTCGAGGCCCCACTTCATGCCGGTGCGATCCAGAATTTGATTCCAAATATCGAACACCTCGCGCGTGAGAGACAGATTGGACAGCACAGCCTCGACCGCAAGTACGTTCATGACCGATGTTCGTGAGGCACGAGAACCCATGACTTCTAACACTGCAGACAGCAAACGTGCGCCTTCACTGACTTCACGTAAGCCACGGTCTGCAACAACTAGTGGGATGGTGACAGTACGAGATGATCCACCCTTATCGACCACCTGCACTTCCCGACCAAAGATGGACTGCAGAATTGGCGCACTCGTTGCCATATCTGCACACAAGATGACAATCTCGTGTGGCTCAAGATTTGGTAGTTCATCAAACGCATGCAGAAGCGCATCGTGCAATATCTCAACTTGTCGAGTTAATTCGTGCGTGCGATGAATCTGAATAGAGAGATCATTCTGTGTAACAGCTTGCGCCGGAACGTGTGGTTCGTGCACAACGCAATGTTGCAAGTGCTGCAATCGAGTGCGTGTAGTAACAACTTCTGATTGCACGGCGAACGATGGTTGGATACCGAATGTTCCCAACACAATCTGGGCCTCGCGACTGCCCTGCAACCAGGTGCTCAACAATGGGTGCACGCCTTCTTCCACCACTGCATCTTTTGGACGTATCGCTGTGGCACCAACTGCACCGTTCATAGCAAGTGCCTCGGGTTGCCACTTTTGTGCCAATGCAGGCGACGGGTGCACCAACACGACCTCTACAGGTATGTGCGCAGAAAGTGTCTGCACTAATTGAATGGTGCGACTATCGAGAGCTTGCAAACCGACAATGAGCAAACGTTCAGCACCGGGTTGGAGCGAACCGTCGAGAAGGCCACCGACTAAAGCGTTGATCTGAACTGGCGGACTTGGTACTCCGATGTGTGCTCGCACTTTCGTCCACAGATTAAATTGCCAAGCATCTTGACTATCGAGCGCAGGCTGGATGATTTTCCATTCACCATCTGAGATCTTGTTGCCAAGTTCGGGCGCAAGTACTGCGAGACCTTTTTCCCAAGCGTCGATCATTTGTGGCCGGCGTGCGTGGTACACGTCGAAGGTGTCTGCAATTGCACGCGCTGCACGCAACATGCCGCCATAACGAAGTGCAAGCGCTGGAGCTTCGGGAATACCGGCAAGACAATCGAGCACAGCGACAGTGAGTGGTTCGATATCCCAGGGATCGTTTTGCACACGAGCATGGCCGGCCAACTGACGAATCATTCCGACATAGCCAATGTTGATGTTGGCTGAGATGCCGTCTACTTCGCCTGGCGTGGCACCGACCGACGTGGCAATTTGTTGCAAGAGCCATGCGCGCACTCCCGCGTTCGGAACAACAATGGTGTCGGAAGCAAAGATGTCGCGGCTGGTGGGCGACGAGTTGAGATAAGAGACAACTGGCTGAACGATCTGAGCCAGGTTTGCAACATAAGAGACCCGCAAACCATTACCGAAATCTTCTGCCATGTTGCCTGCCCTTCTGCTGACGACAGCCCAGTGTCAGCGCCTAGGACACTGTACTGCAGGGGTGTGTCGCTGGAAATTAGAGGAAAGTATTGAGGTTTTGCAGGCGAGAGTCGTTGCTGAAGATCTCCACCGGCGGATTTGTTGGCAACCGCAATGCCCGCTGGATGATGCGACAAGTGGTGTGCTGATTGTATTCAGCCAACGTAACAGCCCAGCCGTCTCGACCAGCGCGAGCCGTACGACCTGAACGGTGCAAGTACGCCTTTGAATCGATCGGCGGCACGTAATGCACGACAACTTCTACGTCATCAATATCGATGCCGCGCGCGGCAACGTCTGTTGCAACAAGGACAAGTAACTCGTTCTTTGTAAAACGCGCAATGGCTTTTTCGCGAGCAGCTTGCGTGAGATCACCGTGAATGGCAAGTGCATTCACTCCCATGTCTTGCAAGTTCTCTGTCACGCGATCGCACATGCGCTTCGTGTCGCAGAACACAACTGTTTTGCCGGTTGAATTTGCAATTGCAGAAATCACTTTGTCTTTGTCCATTTTGTGGACCGCCAAGAACAAGTGATGCATCGTTCCGACAGTGTCTGTTGGTGAATCGATAGATACTTCTTCAGGCGACTTCATGTATCGGCGAACTAAGTTGCCAACCTGGCCATCAAGAGTTGCCGAGAACAACATTGTTTGATGTTCGCCAGTGACATGGCGAAGTATCCACTCAACTTGTGGCGTGAAACCTTCATCAGCCATGCGGTCAGCTTCGTCGAGAGTGACAACTTGTACGTCACTCATATCAACTTCATCGGCTTTCATAAGGTCAATCAGGCGAAGTGGTGTTGCAACAATGATGTCCACACCTTTTTCGAGCGCGTCAATCTGATCGTCACGCGATGCACCGCCATACACAGGCAAGATGACACGATTGCATTCTTTGCCAATTGGTTGAAGTACTTCAGCAACCTGCAATGCCAACTCGCGCGTCGGCACAAGCACCAAACCACGCGGCGCACGCACACGGGCAAACTTTTCGGCTCGCGCCAACATGGGAACACCGAACGCAAGCGTCTTGCCAGAGCCTGTTCGGGCGCGACCACACACATCGACTCCGCGCATAGCGACAGGGATGGCTTCGGTCTGAATTGCAAAGGGAGTGGCGAAGCCTGCGGCAGCAAGACCGGCATCTACTTCGGGAGGAACACCCAAGGCAGCAAAGCCAGTTGGGGTCTGTACTCGTTCTGAGGTCGTGGGGGGATTGGACATTTCGGTGGTCACGGTATCCCAGCAGTGCGCCATTTGGGTGTTTCACGGCCAGTTGAGACACATTTCCCCTAATGATTCTTTATTTTTCATCTGAAATTCGTGTGTTCACCTCTTCGGTGCGTTAGTTTTTCCATTCCTGATACGAGAAAGACTCGTACAGAAAGGACCAACCACTAACGGAAAGCACCGAGCAAAGTCGTACGAACCGAGTCTTTCGACAACGGCGTGCGCCACCCGCCACGGGCGAACCCCCAACCCTCACGGGAGGAGTTCTCATGGACGCACAACTCGATGGCACGCAAACGCGTGGCCAAAAAGGACATTCATACGACTGGCAGTCATTGCTCGTGCCAGCCGAACCTCAGTTCAGCAACGAGCTGGACGATCTCATCAGTGATGACTCTGTCACTGCCGAGTTGGGATAGTGGATATCCATTAACGCTTCACAATCCAGCCATATCCCCCGTCGCATTCTCGTTCTCGGTTGCGGCGGAGTTGCCCAGTGCACTCTCCCACTTCTTGTTCATGACGTTGGCGTAGACCCGCACTCCATCACTGTTGTTGACTTCGTCGATAATCGACATCGCATTGCAGACCTCATCGCGCTTGGCGTGAATTGGGAAAACGGTCGTGTCACGCAGGAAAATATCGATGAGTTTTTGAGCGCGCGTCTTTCCGACGGTGACATGTTGCTCGACCTTGCATGGAACATTGATGCACCAACAATTCTCACCTGGTGTCACGACCACAATGTTCGTTATCTGAATACATCAGTTGAACTATGGGACCCATACGAAGACATGGCGTCTACTTCACCAACAGATCGCACGTTGTATGTACGACATCAATCACTCACGAAGATGATCAATGATTGGGGCGGTAATGGTGGCGCAACTGCAGTACTAGAACACGGTGCAAACCCTGGCTTAGTTAGTCACTTCGTGAAGCAAGCTCTTGCTGAAATCACTACGAAGATCCTCACCGAAGGTCGAGCCGGCAACAGACAAGCCGCGCTCGAGACTGCGCTTGCTCAAGGCGAGTTCAACACGTTGTCCATGCTTACTGGCACCAAAGTGATTCACATTGCCGAACGCGATACACAAATCACCAACACACCAAAACAAGTGAATGAATTTGTCAACACTTGGTCGGTCGATGGTTTTTATGAAGAAGGTATTGCGCCAGCCGAACTTGGTTGGGGCACACATGAACGCACATTGCCACCTCGCGCATACACACACAATGATGATGGCCCGCGCAATCAGATCTGTATTGCACAGCCCGGTATGAACACGTGGGTACGCACGTGGGTGCCAAGTGGTGAATCTCATGGCATGGTTATTCGCCATGGCGAGGCCTACACAATGTGCAAACACCTCACTGTGAAAAATGCTGACGGTACTGATGCGTATCGACCTACGGTGCACTACGCATATTGCCCGCCAAACGAAGCAATCGCCAGTGTGCACGAATTGAAAATGCGGGACTGGGAAATGCAACCAAAACAGCGCCTGTTGAATGACGACATCATCAGTGGTCGCGATGAACTTGGTGTACTACTTCTTGGTCATGACTTCACAGGTTGGTGGACAGGTTCACTTCTGTCTATCGATGAAGCACGCAAGGTTCTGCCGCATCAAAGTGCCACCACGTTGCAGGTAGCGGCTTCCATCGTGTCGGCTATTCAGTGGATGTTTGTCTCGCCATCTTCAGGCGTGTGCGTTCCCGATGATTTGCCGCACGAGTTCATTCTTGAAAAGGCAAAGCCATACCTCGGCACGCAATTCTCCGGCCCCACCGACTGGAACCCATTGCGCACCCGTAAGGACATCTTTGATCAGTGGGCCGACCATGCCGCCTTGCTCGACCCGAGCGACCCGTGGCAATTCGGCAACTTCCTCGTTTCCTAAGCCCAGGGCACTGATTCCCTTTTGAAGGGTGGCGCTGTGCTCTTTCGGGGGCTAACCTAAAAACCAATGACAACCGCGACCCTGCTCCTCCTTATGTAACGGCAGCAGCCGCATATCGTTGCTGTCGAAACCTCCTGCCTTCGGACAGGGGGTTTTTTCTTTGCCCCACTTCAGTTCTGACCCATCTCTTAAAGGAAACAAACAATGCCTCCACAAAACGTGACACCGAAAAAAATGCCATTCGAGAAGTACGCGCCGTACGTTCCCATCGTTCTCACCGATCGCACCTGGCCGAACAACACCATCTCGAAGGCACCGCTGTGGTGCAGTGTTGACTTGCGTGACGGCAACCAGGCCCTCATTGACCCAATGGACCCAGAGCGCAAGATGCGCATGTTCAAAGCTTTGGTCAACATGGGCTTCAAAGAAATCGAAGTGGGTTTCCCTTCGGCAAGCCAGCCAGATTATGACTTCGTTCGTCAGTTGATTGAAGAAGATCTCATTCCTGATGACGTCACGATTCAAGTGTTGGTGCAGTGCCGCGAAGAATTGATTCAGCGCACATACGAATGCTTGAACGGCGTGAAGAAAGCAATCGTGCACTTCTATAACTCCACCAACCCATTGCAGCGCGATGTTGTCTTTGGTTTGGATAAAGCCGGGATTACCGAAATTGCAGTGGAAGCAGCCCATATGTGTAAGCGATTTGAATCGTTGCTTCCTGGCACCACCGTGCGCTACGAGTATTCACCAGAAAGCTTTACGCTGACCGAACCCGAGTATGCAATAGAGATTTGCACTGCGGTGATGGATGTCATTAAGCCGACAGCACAGAACCCGTTGATCCTGAACTTGCCTGCAACCGTTGAGTGCTACTCCCCCAATGTCTATGGCGATGTCATTGAATGGTTCATTCGCAACATCCCACATCGTGATTCAGTCGTGATCTCATTGCACCCACATAACGACCGTGGTTGTGGTGTGGCAGCAGCAGAGTTCGGCATCATGGCTGGTGCAGACCGTGTTGAAGGAACATTGTTTGGCAATGGCGAGCGCACCGGAAACGTGGACGTCATCAACTTGGCAATGAACATGTTCATGAATGGTGTTGACCCAGAACTTGATATGTCTGACATTGATGCACTGCGTCGCGTTGCTGAATATTGCAATCGCTTGGATGTGCCTGCACGTCATCCATACGTGGGTGACTTGGTGTACACCTCGTTCTCGGGCAGTCATCAAGATGCAATCAAAAAAGGTTTTGCTGCATTGCCCGATGATTACCCGCGCTGGGGTGTTCCCTACTTACCAATTGACCCAAAGCATGTTGGTCGCAGCTATGAAGCTGTGATTCGTGTGAATAGCCAAAGCGGTAAGGGTGGCGTTGCATACATCATGCATGAAGAACACGGTTTCGATCTTCCACGTCGGCTTCAGGTGGAGTTCTCAAAGACCATCCAACACATCACCGAAGACTCTGGAACAGTGGTGAGTCCGACTGCAATTTGGGACACCTTCAGCACCGAGTATCTGCCTGAACAACCACAGATGAAACTGGAGAGCCACGAGATGCGTAGTGATTCAGCGTCTGGACGCACCACCATCACCGCCCAATTGGTGATTGGCGGAGAGCACAAGACAATTTCAGGTGAAGGAAACGGACCTGTTGACGCATTTGTTCATGCAATGAACTCCGGTCTGAATACATCGATCGACGTCGTGGACTACAGCGAGCACGCTCTCGGACAAGGGTCTGAGGCAACTGCTGTTGCATACGTGGAGATGAAAGTCGGAGAAGGCACAGAAACCCGCTGGGGTGTGGGCCGAGACCCAAACACCACCTCTGCAGTACTTCGTGCCGTGCTTGGCGCGTTCGAACGCCATTCCTCTACCAAGTAGTCATCAATCATCCAGCGAAGATTGCACCCTCTCAATTTCCAATGCCCGGAGATACCTAATCCAGTTCATCCTTTGCAAATTCCAGAATGTCTTAGTTAGGCAATATTCTTCTTTTGAAAGACTTGCTTGATGTGCCACTCAAGAAAATCTAGAGAAGGCATTGGTTTATTCGGAGCTGGGTCTCGAATACTTTTGTCTTGTAGTTCATAAACGAATTGATCAGCTGCCGGAGATTTTCCAATAAATCCATCCGCCACCACAATCTTGAATTCCTGACCTATACCGAGAACCCCCCGATCGAACAATTTGTGATGGAGGCTGCACAGTGCCAAGCCATTATCTAATTCATCTGGGCCACCCTGGGAGAACCACTTCACATGTGCTGCTTCTATTGCCACAGATGTATTAAACATCTCGCCGTCATAGCCACACATTGCGCACTGCTTTCGCCAAGCAATCAGAACAGCATCACGGAATTTAGGATCTCTCTTCTTCTGATCAATAGAGATAACAACGCCAGGCACTCCACCAAATTCCACATCTAAACCAATGACATCAAAAATGGGTTCCAAATATGAATCAGTGAAATGAGTATCAACAATAAATCGAGCTACAGCTTCTATAAGTCCAGGTTCGGAAAGCAACAATTTCTCAACACCAGGCTGCAAACGACCAACTGCATTTGCTCGGCGCAACACGCTCCGTTTGGGTTCCAGTTTTTCAGAACCAGAAATTTGCCATAAGTCATTTTCAAGATGAAAAAAGGGCATCTCGACTCGATACCGATTTGCAGAGGTCGGGCTGAACTCATCAATCAGATGGGAAACATCTTGTTCAAGATCTGCGTAGGAAAATTCGGTAGCACCGTTTTTCTTCAGTTGGCCCAAAATCCAAAGAAGTAAAAGCGGCTTGTAGGGAGACCTTCCCCCACCTGCAAAGTTGGCTTTTCTAAGGCTGCCCAGAATTTCGAAGAGGGCTTCTTTGGTCATCGCTTCCATTGGATCACGCTAGTTGGTCACC
>JAPKZX010000061.1 GCA_026393575.1 Actinomycetota bacterium | reverse complement strand
AGCACACGCAAAAGCGATTGGTCGGTATCCGAGTGTCAGGACTACGGGAATCGCTCCCTTTCCTGCATCAAGCAGAAAGACCAGAGCGCCGTACTTTGCACCGAGTGCTCGCGAAATGTTGCTGGCTCCTGGATTGCCGGAACCAAAAGTTGTGATGTCGATGCCTTTTGATTTTGCAATCAAGATGGCGCTTGGCAATGTGCCGCAGAAATATGCAAGAACAATGGCAAGAACAGCGACAATCGGGTTCATGCGTTGACCTTATGACGTGGCGGTTTTGAATGGTCCATAGACGGACGAGGAGTCAAAGCAACTGGGACTGAAGCTAAGAGAATCTCGCCGTCGCCACCTACGCATTCTGGGTCTGGCCCGTCGAGTGGTAACCCTGTAAAGAATTTTGCAGCCATGCATCCGCCTTGGCACGCATCAAAGGCTCCGCATGATGCGCATGCTCCAGCACTTTGTGGCTCACGCAATTCAGTAAACAAATCAGATTCACGCCACACATGTGTAAATCCACCTGCTTCCAAAACATTGCCTGCTTTGAAAGTGTCGTGGATAACAAATGGGCATGCGTACACATCGCCAATTGGATCGATGAGGCACACAACACGTCCGGCGCCACACAGGTTGAGGCCAGGTAGTGATTCGCCAAATGCATTGAGGTGGAAGAACGAGTCTCCCGTCAATACATTTTCGCCGTGGGCAAGCAACCAATCGTAAATCTGTCGCTGCTGTGCGTTCGTGGGGTGCAGTTCATTCCATGTATCGGCGCCGCGACCCGCAGGACGCAAGCGAGTGATACGTAGTTGTGCGCCGTAACTGTCTGCAAGTGCTTTGAACTCATCTAGTTGGTCAACGTTGTGACGCGTAACGACAACTGAAATTTTGAATTGACCAAAACCCGCAGCCTTCAAGTTGTCCATTGCACGAATTGCAGTGGCATATGAACCTTCGCCACGCACGGCGTCATTCGTTGCAGCATCGGTGCCGTCGAGGCTGATCTGAATGTCGAGGTAATCCATCGCCGCTAGACGTTCAGCATTGCGCTGATCGATGAAAGCACCATTGGTTGAAAACTTCACGCCAATCTTGTTGGAAATTGAATATTCAATGATCTCAAAGAAGTCGCGGCGAATCATTGGCTCGCCACCACCAATGTTGATGTAGAAAACTTGCAAGTCGCGAAGTTCGTCGATAACAGCTTTTGCTTGCGCAGTTGAAAGTTCACGCTCGTCACGTTGACCGCTACTAGACAAGCAATGGACACATGCCAAGTTGCATGCATAGGTCAATTCCCATGTAAGGCAGATTGGCGCGTCAAGGCCTTGCTTCATTTGTGCTGAGAGTGTTTCAGAGGACACGAATTATCTCCGATGTAGTTAGTGAGGACAGGGCGCTGACAAATGATGGCCAACGTGCTTCGTCGACGCCTTCAGCCATGAGAGCATCACGAAGAGAGGAATGTTGCCCCATGGTCTTCACCACGCGAACAATGTCGGGGTGTTTAAGAAAAACCAGTCGCCGATTTCCATAGTGGTACGCAAGTGCACCAAATGGTTCTGGTCGTAATGCCACCTGCGGGTGTAACTCGCATGCCGACTCAAGAGTGACGGTCATTCATCGCCCCGCTAAAAAGGTGGGGCTCAGTACACGCCGCACATGCCGTCAATGGAGATCTCTTCCACGAGGAGTTCCTCGGTGACGGGAGATTCCACTGCAGCATCTGCAGTCGGGGCGACGGGGGTAGGTGTGTTGTCCTGTTCCATGGCGCTAACAGTAGTTGGAAAGACGCCCACTAGAGAATGTTGGGGGGATAGGGCTATTCTCAAAGGACACCGCCAGGTTGCCTGGCTCGTCAAATAGGGGGCATTCGATGAAAACGAAAGCTGCAGTTCTCTGGGAAGTTAATGCGCCGTGGAGCGTGGAAGAGATTGAGCTCGATGCTCCTGGACCGGGCGAAGTATTGGTCAAAATTGCCGCATCGGGCATGTGCCACTCTGACGAACACCTCACTACCGGTGACCTTCCATTTGCACTTCCCATCGTTGGTGGCCATGAAGGCGCAGGCGTTGTGGAAGCCATCGGCGAAGGTGTGAGTTGGTTGTCGGTCGGTGACCATGTGGTCTTTGGCTTCATCCCATCATGTGGTCGATGCCCAAGTTGCTCTACCGGACATCAAAACTTGTGCGACCTCGGCGCACTTATGGGACTCGGTTTGCAGATTTCAGACGGCACATCTCGTCACCATGCACAAGGAAAAGATCTCACTCTGATGTGCATGCTCGGTACTTTTGCGCATCACACAGTGGTGAACGAAGCATCATGCATCAAGATTGAAAAAGACGTTCCACTCGATAAGGCTTGCTTGCTCGGTTGTGGTGTTGTCACCGGTTGGGGTTCTGCTGTGTATGCCGCAGACGTTTCTCCTGGGGACACAGTTGTCGTTGTTGGCGTCGGTGGTATTGGCGCTAACGCCATTCAAGGTGCACGTCTTGCCGGTGCAAAGCGCATCGTCGCTATCGACCCAATTGAGTTCAAGCGTGAAAAAGCTATGGAGTTCGGTGCAACGCACACAGCAACTTCAATGACTGAAGCTTTGCCACTGTTGCAAGATCTCACATGGGGAACCATGGCAAACAAAGTCATCATGACAATGGGTGTTGGCGACGGACAACTCATGGGTGAAGCAATGGCACTCGCAGCAAAGCGTGGCCGTGTTGTTGTTACCAACATTCACCCTGCATTTGAAATGGGTGGAGCAAACATGAGCCTTCTCGATCTCACACTCATGGAAAAGCAACTTGTTGGTTCTCTCTTCGGTTCAGGTAACCCTCGTGCAGACATTCCGAAACTTCTCGGCCTGTATCGCGAAGGCCAACTCGATCTTGACGGCCTTGTTACAAAGACGTACCCACTTGAAGGAATCAACGAGGGCTACCAAGACATGCGCGATGGAAAGAACATCCGCGGAGTTCTGGTTTACGAATAAATCATTTCGCTTCGGCGGAGATACACAAACAATTACATAGGGGGAATAATCATGAAATCCAAAGCAGCAGTGTTGTACGGAATCGATCAACCATGGGTGGTTGAAGAGATTGAAGTCGATGATCCAAAAGCCAATGAAGTATTGGTGAATTGGAAAGTTGCCGGTATGTGCCACTCAGACGAGCACTTCGTCACTGGTGACATGGTTCCCCCTAAAGAACTCCTCGCCATGATGGGCGTCGATGACTTCTTCCCATTCATTGGTGGCCACGAAGGCGCTGGTGTTGTTGTGAAGGTTGGGCCTGGTGTTAGTTCACTACAGGTAGGCGATCATGTGTCGGCAAGTTTTGTTCCATCATGTGGTCGTTGCCGTTACTGCTCCACAGGCCGCCAGAACTTGTGTGACCTTGGTGCCGGAACATTGACAGGTGGAATGATTACCGACGGCACACATCGCCATCACGTAAAAGACGGTCGCGCTGTGAAAATGATGGCCAAGTTGGGAACATTCTCCGAATACGCAACTGTTGCAGAGGCGTCACTTATCAAAGTTGAAAAAGACCTTCCGCTTGACTGCGTGGCACTTGTTTCTTGTGGCGTTGCAACCGGTTGGGGTTCAGCCACAAGCCGTGCCGACACGCAACCTGGCGACACAGTGGTTGTCGTTGGTATCGGCGGCATTGGTATTAACGCAGTGCAAGGTGCTCGCATGGCCGGAGCAAAGCACATCATTGCTATCGACCCAGTTGAATTCAAGCGCGAGAAGGCGATGGAGTTTGGTGCAACGCACACGTTCTCATATATGACTGAAGCAATTCCACATCTCATGGAACTGTCATGGGGCCAGATGGCCGACCGCGTCATCATGACTCCAGGCGTGTTGCACGGCGACATGATGGGTGAAGCAATGACAATGGTGGGCAAAGGCGGCACATGTGTTGTTACTGCTATCTCTCCAATGGACGAGACAAGTGCAGACATCAACTTGTTCCAACTTGCCATGTGGCAAAAAGAAGTGAAGGGCACCATTTTTGGCAGCCTGAACCCGCGTGCAGATATTCCTAAGTTGCTAGACATGTATCGCGTTGGCGACCTCAAGCTTGAAGAACTAATCACGAAGCGCTATCCACTTGAAGACATCAACGAGGGCTACCGCGCAATGCGTGAAGGCGAAAACATTCGCGGCATCATCGTCAATGACTGATACGGCGTCACTCCGCTCGGCGTTGTCGAGTCAAGTAGTTGGGCGTCAACGAGAAGTTGAATTGGTTCTTGCTGCTTTGGCTGCAGATCGCCATGTTCTCCTTGAAGGCCCTCCAGGTACGGGAAAGAGCACGTTGCTGCGCGCCGTGGCCCAAGGGTTAGGCATCGGATTCGAGTTCGTTGAAGGCAACGCTGAATTGACACCGGCGCGTCTTGTGGGACATTTCGATCCTGCACGAGTTCTCAGTGATGGTTACGACCCGTCCGTCTTTGTTGATGGGCCACTTGTGACTGCCATGCGTGACGGTTCCTTGTTGTATGTGGAAGAAATCAACCGCATCCCCGAAGAGACTCTCAACGTACTTATCACTGTGATGAGCGAGGGCGAACTCAATGTTCCTCGTCTCGGTCGTGTTGCTGCTGTAAGCGGTTTCCGTCTCGTTGCGGCCATGAACCCATTTGACGCTGTAGGTACTGCACGTATTTCTGGTGCCGTGTACGACCGTGTATGTCGCGTTTCTATGTCGTACCAATCTGCTGAAGATGAAGAAGCAATTGTGCGTCGCAATACAGAGGGCTCTGGCCTTACTGATGCATGGTTGTCAAAGGCGGTCAAAGTTGTTCGTCTCACTCGCTCTCACACAGATCTAAGAGTGGGTTCTTCAGTACGCGGCGCAGTGGACTTTGCAAAGGTTGCGGTGTCGTTAGCTGCACTTCGCGAATCAGAAGTGACACAGCCAAGCGTTGGACTCGATGCCGCGTTAGTGGCGCTGTCTGGTCGTGTGCGTGTGCGTGAAGGTGGCGTGCGCACCTCTGAAGAAATTGTCACAGAGATTTGGCAAGACGTTTTTGGCAGAGTCGACGGTGAAGGAGATGCCGGCGAGGGAAAAGCTGGAGCCCCGACAGGGGCCACGACCTCCCGGTAACGAAGGAAGGCGAGGCTGCTGACCAAGCAGTCGCAGAAGCTGGAAAGAAGACCACGTCACGACGTGATCTTTCGCGCAACGAAAACTTTGAACAGATTTCGCCCGAGGTAGGTGAACTTGACGAAGCAGCAGTTGATGAAGCAATGCAGAATTCACCAGATGAAATGCTTGGGTTACTTGCAGATCTCACTGGAGCAACAGATCCGAAACTGCGTGAGTTAGCAAGACGACTAGCAGGTCGACTCATGTTAGAACTAGGTAATCGCGGGCAAGCGCGACCACGGGGCATTGGCAAGATGGTGGAGTTGCCTTACCGAGCAGATGGTGGGGATCTTGACATTGACGCCAGTCTTGATGCGATTGGTGAGGCGCGTGCTGGTCTTGCGGTAGACCCCGAAAGATTGCGCATTCGTGGATGGAGAAAGCCGGGAACTGCGTTCTGTTTGCTACTAGATAGAAGTGGCTCTATGGGTGGGCAACCACTTGCAACGTCAGCGGTGGCTACTGCTTCTATAGCCAGCCGAAATCCTGATGATTACAGCGTGATTGCGTTTGGAAAAGATGTCGTAGTTACTAAATCGCAAGATGTTCCCAAATCAAGCGAGCGAGTGATTAACGATGTTCTTACATTGCGCGGTTACGGCACTACCGACCTAGCTGGTGCACTCATCGCAGCGCAACAACAATTGACGCGCTCACGCGCTGGCCGTCGCATCGCAATTCTGTTATCGGACTGTCGCGCAACAGTAGATGGTGATGCAATCGCAGCTGCTGCTGGTATTGATGAATTAGTAGTCATTGCACCTGCGGAAGATCATGAGGAAGCAACAGCATTCGCATTAAAAGTAGGAGCCGTTATCTCATTGGTCAATGGGCCAAGTGAAATTCCTGAGGTTCTAGCTCAGGCACTCGAAGCGCGACTTTAGAACGGGCAGTTGGGATCGTTCGGAGGAACGATGCCGCGTGTGTCTTGATTGATTGTGACTTTAGGAACCGTTGTAGTGGGTGTACGCGAAATGGTGACAACTGGCGCAACAGTGGTGGGGACCGTTTTTACGGTTGTGGTTGGCTGAGGCTTTGTTGTGGTTGTGGCGGCGACAACTGCCAACGTTGTAGCGACAACTGTTGCTGAAGCGTCTGCTTTTTCTGATCCGGGAACCGTAATAGAGAGGCTGGCTTTTCCTTGGAACACAGACAGAATCTTTTTCGATGTTGCGCTTTCAAAATCAGGAACGATGACAGATGCCTTGTCGATCATTTGACCAACGCCAGGCATGGTGTAACTACCCATGGTGTCTGCATTGAAGTTTTTCATTGCTTGTCCAAGTTGTAAGACACTGAGTGGAGTAAGCCGATCATCGGTGATGACATTTTTTAGTGCAGCATTCAAAATGTTTGTGGCGACTCGTGGACTGGTGCGTGACTTATCGAGCGCCTTTCGAATCATGCGCCGCATGAAGTCTTGTTGGCGAGCAATTCGCCCCCAGTCAGATGACTGGTCTGTTCGCCACTTCTTCAATGTGGAGTCGTACCAGCGGTAATGACGAGAGCGCATGTATGCGAGAGCGTGATCGCCAGCGAATCGATAGCAAACATTTTTCCGTAGAACTTTGAATCCGGTGCGGTAATCCTGTGCTCTAAAGAGGAAAGGAACTCGGACACCACCAACTGCATCAACAATTTCTGCAAATGCACAGAAATCAATGTTGACGTAGTGATCAACCGAGATGCCAAAGTTTTCCTTGATAGTACGGATCAGGCGATTCGGGTTCTTCTTATCAAAGTTTGAGTTAATACGTCCGCTGCGTGACGAACCTGCCTGCTTCACCCACATGTCACGAGGGAAGGAGATGACCGCAGCTTGGTTGTCGATCGGGTTTACGCGAATCACCATGATGGAGTCACTGCGTTCGCCAAAACTTGTGCGCTTACCGAAACCGCCTGCGTACGGGGAATCGGGAGCGACACATGCACTGTTATCAGAACCAGTAATTAGGTAATTCTTTGCAGAGAGGTCACCAGGTGGAAGGTTGAGTGCGCCGTCGCCTTCAGGAACAGTGTCGATAGTGACAACTTGGCGATTGCCCAGTTTCCAGTTCGCATACAGCAGTCCAGAACCAGCAGCCACGGTGGTCATCGCCAGCACCACGTTGAATACAAGAAACGCTTTGTGCTTTCCACTGCGACGGGGCTTAGGTAGGGCTTCAGTCATGGCATCTCTACGGTAGTCCTAGTGGGTGCTTCGAGTTGGTCGCATCAGTGCAGGATGCGTCTATTGCGCAACTGGGGCGAGAGTTACTACAACAGCAATTTCCGCGTTCTCGGATATTGCGATTTCCCATTGTGCAACTGACCCAGCATTTGCAATGTCAATCCAGCCAGCGGTGATGGCTCTTGCCGCCTCTGCAGAGGCAGTGATGGATGCCATATCGACACCTTGACGTTGGCTGACTTTTGCTTCAGTTTTCGAACGACGAATGATGGCCAAGGTTGTGCAGACAGAATTCAGTAGCGCTTCGTCTGGAGATGTAGAGATAGATGCAGTGAGTTCTGCACTGGTGGGCCATTGTGCTTGGTGGACAGACCCGGTTTGCCACCAGTTCCACACCTCTTCAGTTGCGAAGGGGAGTAACGGTGCAAACAACCGTTGCAAGGTAGACAGTGCGCGCCGTAATGCGATTCGTGCTGAGAGTGAACCCTCGGGTGAATCCTCTGAATAGGCACGTGTCTTGACAAGTTCCACATAATCGTCACAGAACCACCAGAAGAATGATTCTGTTCGCTCAAGTGCTCGTGCGTAATCGAATGCTTCAAACGCAGTCGTGCATTCTTCAACAACTGCTGCAAGTCGATGAAGCATTGCGCAGTCAACTTGTTCTGTTGGGGCAACTGATTCGTCGGCGTCACCGAAGCCAAGAACAAACTTGGTGACGTTAAGAATCTTTGTGGCGAGCTTGCGGCCCACTTTCATTTGATCTTCGCTGAATGCTGTATCTACACCAGGTCGCGCTCCGGCAGCCCAGTAACGCACTGCGTCGCTGCCGTACTGTTCGAACAAGTCCACAGGTGTAACAACGTTTCCTTTGGACTTTGACATTTTCTTGCGATCGGGGTCGAGAATCCAACCAGACAACGCAGCATTGCTCCACGGTGCGGTCTTGTGTTCAAAGTGTGAGCGCACCATGGTGGCAAAGAGCCATGTACGAATAATGTCGTGACCTTGTGGGCGCACATCGAATGGATACACGCGTGCAAAGAGGTCGTTGTCGTCTTCCCATTTGCCAGCGATTTGCGGAGTAAGAGAAGAAGTGGCCCATGTGTCCATGACATCGGGGTCACCAATGAATCCACCAGGCTGACCTCGTTGTGCTTCGGTGAAACCTTCTGGCACATCGGTGCTTGGGTCGATAGGCAAGTGTGATTCGTTGGGAACAAGTGGCGATTCATGAAGAACTTCGCCATGTTCGTTGAGTTGGTACCACACAGGAATTGGCACGCCGAACCAACGTTGACGGCTTACTAGCCAATCTCCATTGAGTCCTTCCACCCAGTTCGAGTAACGGTGACGCATGTGGTCTGGGTGCCACGTAAGACCCGCGCCGCGCGCAAGAAGTGCGTCGCGTAGTTCTGCATCGCGTCCACCATTGCGGATGTACCACTGGCGGCTCGTAACGATTTCAAGTGGGCGATCGCCCTTCTCGTAAAACTTCACAGGGTGAGTAATGGGTCGCGGTTCGCCCACCATTTCACCCGAGCTTGCGAGCATGTCTGCAATTGCAGTTTGTGCTTGCTTGGCTGACTTTCCTGCAAGTGCGTTGTAATGCGAAATTCCAGTTTCGTCGGTAAGGCCGTGAGGTGCTTCTGCGATCAAACGACCATCACGAGAAATGATTGCTCGCATGTTCAGTTGCAGTTCGCGCCACCAAATGACGTCGGTGAGGTCACCAAACGTGCAGCACATTGCGATGCCAGTGCCTTTGTCGATTTGAGCAAGTGGATGTGCAAGTACCGGCACTTCAACATTGAAGAGGGGAGTGCGCACCGTGGTACCAAAGAGAGGTTTGTACCGCTCATCATCAGGGTGTGCAATGACCGCGACGCACGCAGGCAACAATTCCGGACGAGTCGTATCAATAAGTACATCGCCACTGCCATCAGATTTATGGAACGCAATGGTGTGATACGCGCCAGAACGTTCACGATCTTCAAGTTCTGCTTGAGCTACTGCAGTGCGAAAGTCAACGTCCCACAATGTTGGTGCTTCTTGCGTGTATGCCTCGCCGCGTGCAAGGTTTCGCAAAAATGCACGCTGACTAGTGCGACGTGATCTGTCTTCGATGGTGGTGTACAGCAACGACCAATCGACAGAAAGTCCGAGACGACGAAAGAGATCTTCGAAAACTTGTTCGTCTTGAGCAGTGAGCTCTTCACACAATTCAATAAAGTTCGGTCGCGATACCGGAACAGGTGTGTGGTTCTTTGGCGGGTCACCACGAAAAGGTGGCTGCAAGTTCGGAACATATGGAACCGAAGGGTCACATGACACACCGAAATAATTTTGTACGCGGCGTTCGGTGGGCAGACCGTTGTCATCCCAACCCATGGGATAAAACACACTCTTGCCACGCATGCGCCAGAAACGAGCCACAGTGTCTGTATGGGTATAAGAAAAGACATGGCCCATATGGAGAGAGCCACTCACCGTGGGTGGAGGGGTGTCGACGGAAAAGACGGCATCTCGGGTGGCGGAGCGATTGAAGTCGTATGTGCCCTGGGTACGCCAGGTATCCATCCACTTTGTCTCGATGTTGTCGAGGGTGGGCTTCTCAGGGACAGTGGACATACCTCATAAATCGTAGGCTGGTCAGAGTGCTGAACCTCTATGACACCGCCACACAAAGTGTGAAAACCCTGGCTCTGCGCGAGCCGGGCAAGGTGGGCATCTACCTCTGTGGCCCCACGGTGTACGGGCCACCCCACTTGGGGCATGGGCGAGCCACACTGGTGTACGACATTTTGCGCCGCTACCTCACCTGGTCGGGCTTGGAAGTCCGGCTCGTGTCGAACATCACCGATATCGACGACAAGATCATCGACCGCGCCAATCGTGAAAATCGTGCGTGGGAAGACATCACCCACAAGTGCGAAAACGTGTGGTTTGAAGCAATGGGCAAGTTGGGCGTATTGCGTCCTGATGAAGTTCCACATGCCACTGATTACGTCGATCAGATGGTGAGCATGATTTCTGCCCTCATTGAACGCGATGCCGCGTATGTCACTGACGATGGTGTGTATCTCAATGTGAAGTCTGTTCCTGATTACGGACTGCTCGCACATCAAAGTCTTGATGACATGCTGAGCGGCGGTGGCGACCGAGAAGTATTGGGTGCGAGCAACAAGAAAAATCCTGCAGATTTTGCGCTGTGGAAATTTTCAAAACCAGGCGAACCTGCGTGGTCTGCACCATGGGGTGATGGTCGGCCAGGTTGGCACAGTGAATGTGTTGTGATGAGTCTTGAACTTTTGGGCGAAGGTTTTGATCTTCATTGCGGTGGAGCAGATCTGCGTTTTCCGCATCACGAAAATGAACGAGCACAGGCAGTTGCATTAGGAAAAACATTTGCGAAGCATTGGATGCACAACGGATTTGTTGTGGACCTCGAGGGCGAAAAGATGTCGAAGAGTTTGGGCAACGTAGCCAATCTCCTTGATCTTCTCGAGCATTACGACGCACGCGCATACCGCATGTTGTTGTTGCAGACCCACTATCGCTCGCCGGTGCGCGTGGGCCAAGACAACATTGATGCATGTGTTACAGCATTAGCCGGTCTTGATTCGTTTGCTGCGCGAACGAGTGCGCATTCGGCTGGCACACCAGACTCAGAGGTTGTGCAAAACTTCCGCACTGCAATGGATAACGATCTAGACACCACTGCAGCAATGGCATTGGTGTTTGATTCGGTGCGTCGCGCAAATGCGGCAATGGATGCTGGCGACGTTGCCACTGTTTCATCTGTTCGCGCGGCGGTTATTGAAATTCTTGGTGCACTTGGTCTTGAGCTATCAATCGGTGATGACATTGATGCAGACATTGTTGCTAAGGGTGTTGCGCTAGATGCCGCGCGTGCCGCTAGAGACTTTTCTGCAGCCGATTCAATTCGTAATGAATTACAAGCTGCTGGATACGTAGTTGAAACCACAAAAGACGGAACGCGCGTACGACGTGGCTAAGAAAGAACGCACACCAATGCCCAAGGGGTATTGGACAATCTGGACAACAGTTGCACTTGACCTTGTAGGTTTTGGCATTGTTGCGCCCATTCTTGGGCGATATGCAGAACGATTTGGTGCAAGTGGTTTACAAGTTGGTCTGATGTTTGCATCATTCTCGGTTGCACAGATGTTCTTTGCACCAATTCTCGGACGCATCTCCGACAAAGTCGGACGTAAGCCAGTCATCGTTTTTTCTCTCATTGGTACTGCAGTTGGAAGCTTTATCACTGGTGCAGCCGGTGCACTCTGGGTGTTGTTCCTAGGTCGACTCATCGATGGCGCATCGGGAGCGAGTATCGCGGTGGCACAAGGTGCCGTTGCAGATATTGCGCCACCAGACCAACGCGCACGGTTAATGGGACTACTTGGTGCAGCATTCGGAGTTGGTTTTGTTGTGGGTCCGGCGCTTGGTGGTCTTGCTGCTCTTGGCGGTCCACATGTTCCGTTTTATGTTGCCGGAACTATTGCTGCAATTAATGCAGTTGCCGCAATCATTCGATTGCCAGAGACGAAGCCGGACACATCGCACATCACAGAGAAATCGGCTCGTGGTAAAGCGTTGTCTCCAGCGTTGCAGCGATTCGCATTGGTTGGATTTCTATCTATGCTCGGTTTCGCTGGCTTTGAAGCAACGTTCTCGTTGTGGGGCGAAAAGCAATTTGGTTTCACTGAGGGATCAGCATCGCTTGTGTTTGTGTTTGTAGGAATCACATTGGTGGGAGTGCAAGGTGGACTTATCGGTCCGCTCACACTTCGGTTGGGTTCTCGTAAAATGTTGCGACTCGGTCTATCGCTTGTTGCTGTCGGGCTGCTTCTTTTGAGCGTTGCTTCTACGTGGGCTGTGATGTTCATCGCTTTGTTCTTGCTGTCGGTCGGTCAAGGCGTGTCGGCACCATCGGGAAGCGCGTTGGTGGCAGAGTTGGCTCCTGTTGATCGCCGAGGTGAAGCGTTGGGGTATCAGCAAAGCACGGCAGCGTTTGGTCGTGTGGCTGGCCCAGTATTAGCTGGTGCACTTTTTGACCATGTTGGTCTTGGGGCTCCGTTCTTTGTGAGTGGATTGCTCATCTGCGCAGCGGTTGCCTCGGTGTGGGACATCACGCGTACTCGCGTGGCCCACGCACAGTAGCTATCGAAGCGAGTTCACCATTGATGCCATGATGGCAACTGAGATGCTTTGTGTCGCAATCATTGAAGTGACCATCTTCCAGGTCTGACTGCGAAAACCACGCTCCATCTCAACGCGTAATTCTGCTATCTCGGTTTTGAGTTCTAAGTGAACCGCAGATAGATCAGTTTTGAGTTCTAAACGAACTGCGGATATTTCGGTTTTGAGTTCTTGGCGAACCTCAGATATTTCAGTTTTGAGTTCCTGACGAAACCCGGAGATCTCAGATTGGAGGTCTTGTCGCAGCAATGCTGTCGTGAGCTCCAGATCTTGTTTGGTCGCTAGATGGTTCCATCCGGCTGGCGGCAAGTGTTCCATCAGAATGTCCGCCTCCTGTGACCCAATGACGTCACGTAGTCGATTGTGTAATAACCATCTGTCGTGCTCTGCAATTGTCAAAATAGCCTCCTTTTTTGGACTTTGCCACCCAACGTGTGCAAGAGGTTTGGGTTGTGGCGAGAAGCGCCGCACTAGACCAAGAACACACATCACTATTTGACGCAACGGGGTTACTCCCCAGTAACTTATTGCTATGGCTGATTTCTCCCTCTCCCTCAATGATGACCAAGAACAAATCAAAGATTGGATTCATCAATTCGCTGTCGACGTCATGCGCCCCAACGCGCATGAATGGGATGAGCGCGAAGAGTTCCCATGGCCCATCGTGCAAGAAGCCGCAAAGATTGGTTTGTACGGTCTCGACTTCCTGATGAATGCAATGGCAGACCCAACTGGCCTCACTATGCCAGTTGCCATCGAAGAGATGTTCTGGGGCGACGCCGGTCTCGGTATGGCAATCATGGGTTCTGGTCTTGCAGCAGCAGGAATTTCTGGAAACGGAACACCTGAGCAAATGATGGAGTGGGTTCCACAGTGCTACGGAACTGCTGACGACGTGAAACTCGGTGCATTCTGTGTTTCTGAACCAGACGCCGGCTCCGACGTTTCTTCTCTTCGTACACGCGCCGTATACGACGAAGCAAATGATGAATGGGTCATCAACGGAACAAAGGCATGGATCACTAACGGTGGCATTGCAAACATTCACGTTGTTGTTGCAGCAGTCGATCCTGAACTCAAAGGCCGTGGCCAGGCATCATTCGTGATTCCTCCAAATACAAAAGGTCTCTCAATGGGGCAGAAGTACAAGAAGCACGGAATCAAGGCATCTCACACTTCTTGGTGGCAAAGAAAAGCTTGATGCAAAAATTGCACGTGCACGCGAAGGCGGACACTCTGCTGGTGCACAGCCCGCGATGAAGACTTTCGAAGCAACTCGTCCAGCAGTAGGTGCGCAAGCACTCGGTGTTGCACGTGCTGCATACGAATACGCACTCGACTACGCCAAAGAGCGTGTCGCATTTGGTAAGCCAATCATCATGAACCAGGCGATTGCATTCAAACTTGCAAACATGGCAACTGAAATTGATGCATCACGTCTTCTCATCTGGCGCGCATCATGGCTTAGCAAGAATGGCGGCTTTAAGAATGCCGAAGGTTCAATGAGTAAGTACAAGGCATCGGAAACTGCTGTTCGTGTTACTGAAGAAGCAATTCAGATTCTTGGTGGCAAAGAAAAGCTTGATGCAAAAATTGCACGTGCACGCGAAGGCGGACACTCTGCTGGTGCACAGCCCGCGATGAAGACTTTCGAAGCAACTCGTCCAGCAGTAGGTGCGCAAGCACTCGGTGTTGCACGTG
>JAPKZX010000057.1 GCA_026393575.1 Actinomycetota bacterium | reverse complement strand
GCCGTCAACGTGGTCTTACCATGGTCAATGTGACCCATAGTTCCAATATTCACGTGTGGCTTATTACGCTCAAACTTTGCTTTGCTCATGATTGATTCCGTTTCGTTGTTGGGGTTAGTGAGTTGTCAATGATCTGTAAAGGTCGCTCTTGGCTATTCGCCGCGAACTCGCTTAATAATTTCCTGCGCGATGACTTCAGGTACCTGCTGGTACGAGTGGAATTGCATCGTGTAGGTGGCACGCCCCTGGGTGCGTGACCTGAGGTCGGTACTGTATCCGAACATTTCGGAAAGGGGAACCTGGGAGCGCACAACCTGTGTATTTCCGCGTGCTTCCATGCCTTCAATGCGGCCGCGACGGCTGCTGAGGTCGCCCATGACGTCACCCATGTACTCATCGGGAGTCACGACTTCAACGGCCATGATTGGCTCGAGAAGCACTGGACGGGCCATTTCGGCGGCCTTCTTGAATGCCATTTGACCGGCAATCTTGAACGCCATTTCGCTTGAGTCCACGTCGTGGTACTGACCGTCTACCAAGCTGACGCGAACGTCCACTGTTGGGTAGCCGGCAAGAACGCCGTTGTCGAGAGCTGCCTGGATTCCTTGGTTGGTTGGCTGGATGTATTCACGAGGAACACGACCACCAGAGATCTTGTCGACGAATTGGTATCCGCCGCCGGGGCCTGATGGCTCGACGGTGATCTTGACCACAGCGAACTGACCAGAACCACCGGACTGCTTGATGTGGCGGTACTCCACTGACTCAACAGTCTTTGTGATGGTTTCACGGTACGCAACCTGTGGCTTACCAACAGTTGCATCCACGTTGAATTCACGCTGCATGCGGTCAACAAGAATTTCCAAGTGCAATTCACCCATTCCTGAAATAACCGTCTGGTTTGTTTCTTCATCGGTACGTACACGGAAGGTTGGGTCTTCGTCTGACAATGACTTCAGTGCCTTACCCAACTTGTCTTGGTCGTCTTTGGTCTTTGGCTCGATAGCAACGTGAATAACGGGCTCTGGGAATTCCATACGCTCGAGAATGATGAGGTTGTTGCGATCGCACAGCGTGTCACCAGTTGTTGTTTCTTTGAAACCAAGTCCGGCAACGATGTCTCCGGCCATTGCAACATCAAGGTCTTCGCGCTGGTTTGCGTGCATCAACAAAATACGACCGAGACGCTCTTTGCGCTCTTTCGTGCTGTTGTAAACCTCGTCACCTTTGTTGATGGAACCTGAGTACACACGGAAGTATGTGAGCTTGCCGAATGGGTCGGCAACAATCTTGAATGCAAGCGCAGCAAATGGTCCGTTTTCATCGGCCTTGCGCACAAGCTCTTCGTCGCCCTTTGCGTTTGTACCAGTTGCTGGTGCAATGTCGACTGGGCTTGGAAGGAAGTCGACAACTGCGTCGAGCATTGGCTGAACACCTTTGTTCTTGAATGCAGATCCACACAAGATAGGTACGAAATCAAATGCAAGTGTTCCTGCACGGAGGGCACGCTTGATGTCTTCCTCTGTGACTTCTTCACCAGCGAGGTACTTTTCCATGAAAGCGTCATCGCTTGTTGCAATGGTTTCAAGAAGTTCTTCGCGGTACTGATTTGCTTCGTCGATTTGATCGGCAGGAATGTCTACTTCGTCCCACTTCGCACCGAGTTCTTCGTCTTGCCAGATGAGAGCTTTCATTTTGACGATGTCGATAAGACCAGCGAAAGGCTTGTTGCTTTCTGGACCGCCGGCACCGACTGGAATTTGAATGACTGCAGGTACTGCCTGCAAGCGCTCTTTCACCATGTCGACTGTGCGATAGAAGTTTGCACCAATACGGTCCATCTTGTTGATGAAACACATACGTGGAACTTTGTACTTGTTGGCCTGACGCCACACGGTTTCGGTTTGTGGCTCAACACCAGCAACCGAGTCGAATACTGTGACGGCACCGTCGAGAACGCGCAATGAGCGCTCTACTTCAATGGTGAAGTCCACGTGGCCTGGGGTGTCGATGATGTTGATTCGGTGGTTGTCCCAAATGCAAGTGGTAGCAGCAGACGTAATGGTGATACCGCGCTCTTGTTCCTGCGCCATGTGGTCCATGGTTGCTGCACCGTCGTGCACTTCACCAATCTTGTAGCTCTTTCCAGTGTAGTACAGGATGCGCTCGGTCGTTGTTGTCTTGCCGGCGTCGATGTGGGCCATGATGCCGATGTTGCGGGTGCGCTCGAGTGGAAATTCACGCTTAGCCATTTGGATTCACCTTGTTGTCTGTGGGGGTTCTAATAAGTGCTTGTTACATACGGGAGCGCACCTCAGTGGAAACTGGCGGTGCGCTCTCGGAGTAGATCGATTGTGGGTATCCGTGACTACCAGCGGTAGTGCGCGAATGCCTTGTTGGATTCGGCCATCTTTTGCATGTCGTCACGCTTCTTCATTGAAGCGCCAAGTCCATTGGCAGCATCCATGAGTTCGTTCGCCAAGCATTCAGCCATGGTCTTTTCACGACGGTCGCGTGAGTAATCAACAATCCAACGGATTGCCAAGGTAGACGCACGACGTGGCTTTACTTCAACTGGTACTTGGTATGTAGCTCCACCAACACGACGGCTACGAACCTCGAGTGGTGGCTTCACGTTTTCAATGGCGCGCTTCACTGTTGACAATGGCTCTTCGCCTGTCTTCTTTTCAATGAGGGTCATTGCGTCGTACACAATTTTTTCAGCGGTGCTCTTCTTGCCGTGCAACATCACCTTGTTGGTGAGCTGTGTAACGAGCAATGAGCGATAGATGGGGTCGGCGATTAGTTCGCGTCGAGTTGCAGGGCCCTTACGTGGCATGGCGTGTCCTTCTTACTTCTCGCGCTTTGCGCCGTAACGGCTGCGCGACTGCTTGCGGTTCTTAACACCGGCTGCGTCGAGCGCGCCGCGAATGATCTTGTAACGAACACCTGGAAGGTCACGAACACGACCGCCACGCACAAGCACGATGCTGTGCTCTTGCAAGTTGTGTCCTTCACCTGGGATGTATGCGGTGACTTCAACGCCACTTGTCAATCGAACACGAGCAACCTTGCGCAAAGCAGAGTTTGGCTTCTTTGGTGTGTGAGTAAACACGCGTGTGCATACTCCGCGACGCTGAGGGGAACCCTTCAGTGCCGGCGTCTTTGACTTTGTTACTTTCGTGCTGCGACCCTCACGGATCAACTGCTGAATTGTGGGCACGCATCTACCTCTTGCTAAAAAAATTGAGTTGTTGACCAGCTACCAGAACACGATTGTTCTGACGGCCATGGCGGTCAACAAGACCATGTAAGGCTAGGGGCGTATGTTCCCCGGTGGCAACCCGCCCCCGGTTCACAACGCCGATGATTCTGGGGGTTCTTCCTCGGAGGAAACCTCGTCAGCGATGGCGTCCACCACTGGCTCGGTCTCAACAGGGGCAACGGCTTCAGGGGCAATTTCTGCCTCTTCGGCCACTTCTTCAACAACTACGTCGGCGATAATGCTCTCAATAATGTCGTCCTCGGCGGCGAGATCTTCGAAAACATTGTCATTATTTGCCACATAGGTGCCTTGGAGACCGGCCAAGTACGCGGCTGGATCAGCCTCGTCGCTCGAGAAGTATTCCATTGGCTGGTAGTCAGGCGCGTCGACATCGAAGTAGCGATAGCGCTCCATACCAGTACCGGCAGGAATGAGCTTGCCAATGATGATGTTTTCCTTCAGACCAACGAGGCTGTCCGCGCGGCCATCGATGGCTGCCTCGGTCAGAACACGTGTGGTCTCTTGGAACGATGCTGCCGACAACCATGAATCGGTTGCAAGTGATGCCTTGGTGATACCCATGATTTCTGGGCGACCTTCAGCAGGACGATTGCCGCCCTCAACCATGGCGCGGTTTGTATCGCGGAATGTCTTTGCATCAACACGCTCACCTGGCAAGAAACCAGTGTCACCGGTTTCTTGTACACCAACACGACGTGTCATCTGGCGAACAATAAGTTCGATGTGCTTGTCGTGGATCGCTACACCTTGGTCGCGATACACCTTCTGCACTTCTTCAACGAGGTATTGCTGTGTCTGACGAATACCAAGGATCTCCATAATTTCTTTTGGATCCCATGGGCCGTCAGTGACTGGCTCACCTGCTGAGATGTTCTGACCATCTTTGACTTTTGGACGGCTACCTGATGGAAGCAAGATGAGGTGTTCTTCACCCTTGTCATCAATCACATTGATGGGGATGCCCTTACCTTCATCTTCACCAATGCGTACAACACCACTTGCTTTTGCAAGACGTGCTGAACCCTTTGGTGTACGAGCTTCGAACAATTCAACAACGCGTGGCAAACCACCAGCGATGTCTTTACCTGCAACACCACCAGTGTGGAAAGTACGCATGGTGAGCTGAGTACCAGGCTCACCAATTGACTGTGCAGCGATAACTCCGACAGCTTCGCCCAATTCAATGGACTTACCGGTAGCAAGTGAACGGCCGTAGCAGAGTGCGCAAACACCAAGCACAGCATCACAAGAAACAACAGAGCGAACTTGTACGCGTTCTACTGACGAATCGTCACGAAGTGCATCCATCTCATCGTCACCGATGATGGTGTTCTTCGCAATGATGCTTCCGTCAGACAACGTGACATCGTTCAACAATGCGCGTCCGAACAACTTGGTTTCAAGATGTGCGCGAACTGTTCCAGCATCGCGCTTTACATTTTCAACCCAGAGGCCAAGACGAGTTCCACAGTCGTCTTCACGAACAATGAGTTCCTGCGCAACGTCGACCAAACGACGTGTGAGGTAACCAGAGTCTGCGGTACGAAGTGCGGTGTCTACAAGACCTTTACGAGCACCAGGAGTAGCAATGAAGTACTCAAGGGTTTCAAGACCTTCACGGAAGTTGCTCTTGATAGGACGAGGAATCATGTCACCGCGAGGGTTAGACACGAGACCACGCATACCGGCGATCTGACGCATCTGGGTCATGTTTCCACGAGCACCAGATCCAACCATCATGTCGATTGGGTTGAACTTGTCTGCTTTGAACTCTTCCACCATTGCGGCCTGCACTTCTGCAGTTGCATCGGTCCAGATGGTTACTTCTTGCTGACGACGCTCACCATCGGTGATGATTCCGCGACGGAACTGGTTCTCCACCTTGTCGGCTTGCTTTTCGTAGTTGTCCAAGATGGCGCGCTTCGACTTAGGAGTCTTGACGTCATCAATAGACACTGTTGTGCCTGACTGCGATGCATAGCGATAGCAAACGGCCTTCATCGAGTCGAGTGTGTCGGCGATGACTGACTTGTCGTAGTGATCTGACAAACGCTCAACAATGACACCCATCTCACCTTTTTTCACGGTGAAGTCAATGTGACCAAATCGTGATGGGTAATCGGCTGGCAATGTCTCTTCGAACAACAAGCGACCAGGAGTAGTAGAGAAAGCAACGCGCTTTCCATTCTCGTCACGGTCATACATGTTGATGACTGCATGCAGGTCAACTGACTTTTCATCAAGCGCACGGAATACTTCCCAACGACGACCGAAGTGACGGCCCTCGCCTTTCACGCCTTCGCGTGCTTCTGTGAGGTAGTAACCACCAATGATGAGGTCCTGTGAAGGAGTCACGATTGGGCGACCCGATGCCGGCGACAAGATGTTGTTTGCTGACAACATAAGAACACGAGCTTCTGCTTGTGCTTCTGTTGACAGCGGCAAGTGAATTGCCATCTGGTCACCGTCGAAGTCAGCGTTGAATGCTGTACACACGAGTGGGTGAATTTGAAGAGCTTTTCCTTCTACAAGGATCGGCTCGAACGCCTGGATACCAAGACGGTGCAATGTTGGCGCACGGTTCAGCATGACTGGGTGTTCTTTAATGACGTCTTCAAGAACGTCCCACACCTGTGGGCGACGACGCTCCACCATGCGCTTTGCGCTCTTGATGTTTTGTGCCAACTCGAGGTCGACTAGACGCTTCATAACGAATGGCTTGAACAATTCAAGTGCCATCAGTTTTGGAATACCGCACTGGTGCAAACGCAATGTAGGACCAGCAACAATTACTGAACGACCTGAGTAGTCAACGCGCTTTCCGAGCAAGTTCTGACGGAAACGTCCTTGCTTACCCTTCAACATGTCTGACAAAGACTTCAACGGACGGTTACCAGGACCTGTAACAGGACGACCACGGCGACCATTGTCGAACAATGCGTCAACTGCTTCTTGCAACATGCGCTTTTCGTTGTTCACGATGATCTCGGGTGCACCAAGATCAAGCAAACGATGCAAACGGTTGTTGCGGTTAATAACGCGGCGATACAAGTCGTTCAAGTCGCTGGTTGCGAAACGTCCACCTTCGAGCTGCACCATTGGGCGCAAATCGGGAGGGATAACCGGAACAACATCGAGGATCATTGCCTTCGGGCTGTTGACACGACGACCTTGCTCATCACGCTTGTTGAACGATGCAACAATCTTCAGACGCTTAATTGCTTTTTGCTTACGCTGTGCAGAAAGAGGCTTGCCCTTCATGCCGTTTTCAATCGCGTCGCGAAGCTTCACTTCTTCTGAATCGAAATCCATTGAGTCGATGAGCATCTTGATTGCATCTGCACCAGTTCCACCGGTGAAGTAATCCTGATAGCGATCTTTGATTTCGCGCCACAAGGCTTCGTCTTCAATGATCTTGCGAGGATGCAATGCCTGGAATTCATCCCATGCACGCTTCACCAAATCGAGTTCGGTATCGAAGCGCTCACGCAAGGAAGCTTCTTCCTTGTCCATGATTTTCTGACGAGCTTTGACGTCGGACTCTTTCGCGCCCTCTTTCTCCATCGTTTTCAATTCGGCTTCTTGTTCCTTGAGCTTGGCCTTCAAAGACTTTTCACGGTCTTTGTTGACTGCTTCACACTCTTCGATGTAATCGGCTTCAAGTTCTGCCATTGCAGCATGACGCTTGTCTACGTCGACGGTGGATACAAGCCACGCAGCGAAGTAGATGACCTTTTCAAGTTGCTTAGCCTTCAACTCTTCTTTTGGCTCAAGACCACCAAGAAGATATGCAAGCCATGAACGAGTACCACGTAGGTACCAGATGTGAACTACAGGTGCAGCCAATTCAATGTGGCCCATGCGCTCGCGGCGAACCTTTGAGCGTGTGACTTCAACACCACAACGTTCACAGATAATGCCTTTGAAACGCACGCGCTTGTACTTACCGCAGTAGCACTCCCAATCGCGAGTAGGTCCGAAGATCTTTTCGCAAAAGAGTCCGTCCTTTTCAGGACGCAGTGTGCGGTAGTTAATGGTTTCGGGCTTCTTTACTTCGCCCTTGGACCACAAACGAATTTGGTCGGCGGTGGCCAGTCCAATGCGGAGCTGGTCGAACATATTGACGTCAAGCATGAGAGTCTTTTCCTTCGAGTGGGAGATCAGTAGGCGCGGGCGGGACGGCGGTCACGGTCATCATCGTCAGAGCCACGCTCTGGACGGCTGATGTCAATTCCGAGTTCTTCCGCAGTGCGGTAGATCTCGTCGTCAAACTCGTGCATTTCTATTTCCTTGCCAGCAGTGTCGAGAACTTCGACGTTGAGGCACAAAGACTGCATTTCCTTCATGAGTACCTTGAAGGACTCGGGAATGCCAGGCTCAGGAATGTTGTCACCCTTGACGATCGCTTCGTAGACCTTGACGCGACCAAGCACGTCGTCGGACTTAATGGTGAGAAGTTCTTGCAAGCAGTACGCAGCGCCATAGGCCTCGAGTGCCCACACTTCCATTTCGCCGAAGCGCTGGCCACCGAACTGAGCCTTACCACCAAGCGGTTGCTGAGTGATCATGCTGTATGGGCCAGTGGAGCGTGCGTGAATCTTGTCGTCGACAAGGTGGTGCAGCTTCAAGATGTACATGTAACCAACAGTGATGTCACTGTCGTAGACCTCGCCGGTGCGGCCGTTACGCAATGAAACCTTTCCGGTTTCTTTGATCATGCGTACAGGCTTGCCTGCTTCGTCGACCTTGCCGTCGGCACGGTCTGAACTGAGGTGCTGAGTAAACAACTTCTGAATGGTTGGGTGATCGCCAGCAGACTCTTCTTCGTCCCAGTGCGCACCATCGAAAATTGGTGTTGCAATGAAAGTTGCAGGGTCTGTTGCAGAACGAGTCTTGTTTTCAGTTCCACGTTGTGGATTTTCGCCAATGACTTTTCCACTCTTTGGATCGGTCCAACCCCAACGGGCTGCATAACCAAGGTGAGCTTCGAGAACCTGTCCAACGTTCATTCGGCTTGGAACACCAAGTGGGTTCAAGATGATGTCGACAGAAGTTCCGTCTTCGAGGTATGGCATGTCTTCGATTGGGAGAATCTTTGAGATAACACCCTTGTTACCGTGACGACCAGCGAGCTTGTCACCAACAGAGATTTTGCGCTTCTGAGCAACAAAAACTTTTACCAATTGGTTAACGCCTGGTGGCAATTCATCGCCGCGTTCACGAGAGAACACTTTGACGTCGATGACCTTGCCGCCTTCACCGTGAGGAACCTTGAGAGAGGTATCGCGAACTTCGCGAGCCTTCTCACCAAAGATTGCACGGAGCAAACGCTCTTCTGGTGTGAGTTCAGTTTCACCCTTAGGTGTGACCTTGCCGACCAATACGTCTCCAGGACCGACTTCTGCACCAATACGGATGATGCCTTCGTCGTCGAGGTCGCGAACAATTTCGTCGGACAAGTTTGGAATGTCGCGAGAAATTTCTTCTGGACCAAGCTTTGTATCACGAGCATCAACTTCGTAGTTGTGAATGTGAATTGAAGTCAACACGTCGTCGCGCACGATGCGCTCGGACAAGATGATTGCGTCTTCGAAGTTGTAACCCTCCCATGGCATAAGTGCCACGAGCAGGTTCTTACCAAGTGCAAGTTCACCATCATCAGTTGATGGGCCGTCTGCAAGCAGTTGACCCTTTGTGATTTTTTCGCCTTCAACAACGCGGATGACCTGGTTAATGCAGGTGTCCTGGTTTGAGCGGTGGAACTTCATGAGTTTGTGTTCATGACGCTTCGACTGGCTTGCGTATTTCACGGTGATGCAATCACCAGTTACTTCTACAACTTCACCATCTTCGATAGCGAGGATGACATCTGCACCGTCATGCGCTGCACGCTTTTCAATTCCGGTTCCAACGTATGGAGCCTCGGAACGTACCAATGGCACAGCCTGACGTTGCATGTTGGCACCCATGAGTGCGCGGTTTGCGTCGTCGTGCTCGAGGAAAGGAATGAGCGCAGTAGCAACAGAAACAATCTGCTTTGGTGACACGTCGATGAAGTCAACTTCTTCTGGTGTTACTGAAGCAATGTCGGTTGTTGCACCGAAGAAGCTTTCGGCTTCCAACATCTTGCGCAGGTCATCAAGGCTTGCTGCCTGTGGTGAACGACGAACAAGAACTCGGTTGCCTTTGAAGCTGCCGTCTGGGTTGATTGGTGTGTTGGCCTGAGCTACAACCCACTTCTCTTCTTCGTCGGCGGCCATGTACTGAATTTCTTTTGTGACTTTGCCGTTCTTGACGCGCAAGTACGGAGTCTCGATGAAACCAAATTCGTTGACTTTGGCGTATGACGACAAAGCACCGATCAGACCAATGTTTGGACCTTCTGGTGTTTCAATAGGGCACATACGACCGTAGTGAGAGAAGTGAACGTCACGAACTTCGAAGCCGGCGCGCTCACGCGACAAACCACCAGGTCCGAGTGCGGACAAGCGGCGACGGTGTGTAAGGCCTGACAATGGGTTGACTTGGTCCATGAACTGAGACAACTGAGATGTTCCGAAGAACTCTTTGATTGCAGCAACGACTGGACGAATGTTGATCAATGTCTGCGGTGTGATTGCTTCAACGTCTTGCGTTGTCATGCGCTCGCGCACAACACGCTCCATACGTGACAAACCAATACGAACCTGGTTCTGAATGAGCTCGCCTACTGAACGCACACGACGGTTTGCAAAGTGGTCCTGGTCGTCGAGACGATAACCAGGCTCTTGCTTTACGAGGTGCAACATGTAGGAAACGGCTGCAAGAACTTCACACTTGGTGAGAACTTCAAGATCATCGTTTGGAAGATCGAGTTGGTCTGGAGTGAGACCGAACAACTTCTGCAACTTGGCGACTTCGTCACCCAATTTGCGATTCAGTTTGTAACGGCCAACACGGCTGAGGTCATAACGACGGTTCTCGAAGAATGCACCTTCGAAATACACGCGCGCAGATTCAGGTGTCGCTGGCTCGCCAGGACGTGCACGCTTGTAAATCTCAAGAAGTGATTCTTCGCGTGTTGGGTTGATGTGGCGTTCTTTTTCCCACTGACCCTCGAGGAAGTCGAAGTACGCAACGAAGCGGTCGAGGAATCCGGGAGCACCGGCTTCGTCGTATCCGAGTGCGCGCAACAATGTGAAGATGCTCATGCGGCGCTTACGAGCTACACGAGTACCAGCGGTGACGTCTTTACCTGGCTTGTGCTCAACGTCGAACTCGAGCCATTCACCACGGTATGGATGCACTGTGCCCTTGACCAACTGATGCTTCGACAAGTTACGAAGGCGATAACGCTCACCTGGTTCGAAAATAACGCCAGGGCTACGAACAAGCTGAGATACAACAACACGCTCGGTGCCGTTGATGATGAACGTTCCCTTGTTCGTCATCTTCGGGAAATCACCCATGAACACAACTTGTTCTTTGATTTCACCTGTTTGACGGTTTGAGAAAATGACGCGCACGAACACTGGTGTTGCGTATGTCATTTCCTTTTCGCGACACTCTTCTTCGGTGAACTTTGGCCCGGGGCACAAATCTTCATCGTTCGGGTCGAACTGCAGCTCTAAGCGCAGATCACCTGAGTAATCGGTAATCGGTGAAATGTCGGCGAAGGTCTCTGCGAGACCTTCTGACATAAACCATTTGAATGACTCACGTTGAACATCGATGAGATTAGGAATCTCAAGATGCTCTGTAAGGTTTGCGAACGAATAGCGCTCATGGGACGACGAACGTGGGGCCACGATTACTCCTGACGGGCGGAACAAGGGAGTGCAATGTCACGCCCGTACTTGCGACTGCATTGATTTTGGGCAATGCGGAAGCAGGAGGGGTGAGACACGGCAAACAAGTACGCTATCGCCGTTTTCGGCACTTGGGCAACGAAAAACTGACCCTCCGCCCAGGGGTCAACCACGATGACGGGCAAAGTACGCCTCTTTGGCCCCTGAGTCAAGCACCCTCGGGTTTTTGGGCCCAAAATGCCACAAAACCCCGCTGCCCAGGGGGCAAACGGGGTTCTGAGCCGACCAAAGTCGGAAAAATGGGCTCGCGGTCAGGCCGCGAACGGCATTACTTGAGTTCGACGGTCGCGCCGGCCTCGACGAGCTTGGCCTTTGCCTTCTCGGCATCGTCCTTGCTGGCCTTTTCGAGGACTGGCTTTGGAGCGCTGTCCACGAGGTCTTTTGCTTCCTTCAAGCCAAGGCTGGTGATTTCACGCACTGCCTTGATGACCTGAATCTTTTGTGCTCCACCCTCGGTGAGGAT
>JAPKZX010000024.1 GCA_026393575.1 Actinomycetota bacterium | reverse complement strand
TTGCAGGGTGGAATTTAAGAAAGATGACATTGTCATCTACCCCCAGCATGGCGCCTGCAAAGTAAAAGGCAAGAAGAAGCACGACTTCTTCGGCACGGGGAAGAAAGAGGAGTACCTCATCCTTGAAACCATCATCAACGAGATGATCCTTCAGGTCCCACTATCGAAGCTCGACGAAGTGGGCGTTCGGCCCCCCGTCAACCCAGACGAATTAGAAGACCTTGTGGCAGTACTTTCAAAGGCCGACCCTCGCGTTCCAAGCAACTGGTCACGTCGTTTCAAGAACCACCAAGAAAAACTGAAGAGCGGCGACGTCTATCAGGTAGCAGAAGTTGTTCGTAACCTTGCAGCGCGTAACCGCGATGCATCATTGTCTGCAGCAGAGCGCACCATGTACGAGCGTGCACGTGTGAACCTTATTTCTGAAATTGCACCTGCGTTGAAGGTCAGCAAAGAAGAAGCAGAAGAGTTTTTGAACAAGGCCTTGGAAAAGGGTGTTCTCAAGCCAGCCAAAGTCGTAAAGAAAAAAGTCGAAGCAGTCAAGAAAACTGACGACGACGACGCAGAACTCGAAGACGACGAGTAGATCATGGCCCGGTTGGGTTTTTGTGGATTAGGAGTCATGGGGTTTCCAATGGCTGGGCATCTCGCTCGTGCTGGTCACTCTGTCTCAGTTTCTAATCGCACCACTGCAAAAGCAGAAGCATGGGTGATGGAATACTCGGGTGATTCGTTCGCAACTCCTCGTGAGGTGGCCGCAGCAAGCGACATTGTGATGCTGTGTGTGGGTAACGATGACGACGTTCGCTCCGTAATGCTTGGCGCCGATGGTGTTCTTGCAGGTGCCCATGAAGGAATGATCGTGGTGGATCACACTACAACAAGCGCCGAATTGGCACGAGAGATTTCTACAGCATGCATTACTGCTGGCATTGGGTTTGTAGATGCGCCCGTTAGTGGTGGCCAGGCTGGAGCAGAGAACGGTGTACTCACTGTTATGTGTGGTTCTGATTCTGAAGCTGCCTATGCAGAGTTTGCTGCTGTTGCTACTGCGTATTCGCGTGCATGTGTATTGCTTGGCAATGCAGGTAGTGGCCAACTCGCAAAAATGGTGAATCAACTGTGCATAGCAGGCATTGTGCAGGGCTTATCTGAAGCTCTCGCATTTGCTCAGCATGCCGGCCTTGATGCTCATGCTGTTGTTGATGTCATCTCCAAAGGTGCTGCGCAGAGTTGGCAGATGGAGAATCGTGGCCACACCATGATTGACGACAAGTTTGATTTCGGATTTGCGGTTGAGTGGATGGTGAAAGACCTTGGCTTCTGTATTGACGAAGCCAAGCGCAATGGCTCACAATTGCCCGTTGCAGATTTAGTGCTCGGGTATTACAAGGAACTCGCCGCTAATGGCAATGCGCGTTCCGATACCAGCAGTCTTATTCGCCGCTTGCGTTAAGTGTTGATCGCGCTTTGTGGCGTGGGTCTAATGCGACTGAACGACTGACGCAAACACATCGAGCATTGTGTCTACCTGTGCATCAGTGATGACTAATGGCGGACAGAATGCAATGACGCCCGGAATAGAGCGAGCAATAACGCCCTTTGTAATCATGGCGTCACGCACAACTGTCGCATCAAGTGAGTCGGGGAGTTTTCCGGCCCAAATTGCGCCTGCACCGCGATAACCAGTGAGGGTTCCATCAAGACTTAATGCGGCAAGTCCGGCTTCAATACGTTGACCAACGTGTTGGGCACGTTGCACGAGTTGTTCGCGCTTCATAATTTCAATGTTCTTCAACGCCGCGGCACACACCGTTGCGTGACCTGAGTATGTGTAACCGTGGCGTAGGAAAAATGTGGGGTCGGCTGTGAGGGCCGCGTTGATCGCAGGTCCGGTGATGACTCCGCCTAGTGGTTGATAACCACTAGTGACACCCTTTGCAAACGTGATCATGTCTGGGGTGACGCCGTAATAGGTGGCACCAAACCATTCGCCCAATCGGCCAAAGCCAGTGATCACTTCGTCGAAGATGAGGTACGCGCCGTTGTCATCGCACAAGCGACGCAATGCTTCAAGGTATTCACGCGTAGCAGGCCATACTCCGCCAGCACCTTGCACTGGTTCTGCAATCACTGCAGCAACGTTGCCCTTGTTTTGTTGGAAGGCAACAGACATTGCTTCAATGTCGTCGGCCTCAACTTGCAATACGCCTTCAAGAAGTGTGCCGTAACCAACTTTGTTTAGCGGTAAACCCTGGGCGCTTGTGCCGCCATAGTTTGTGCCGTGATACCCGCGATTGCGAGAGATAATCACGCTTCGTTCCGGATGACCAGACTGAATCTGTGAGGTGCGTGCAATCTTCATTGCTGAGTCGATGGATTCTGAACCGCTGCCGCACAAGAACACTCGTGAGTTGGCAATAGGAGAGAGCGAAGCGATTACTTGTGCAACTTCTTCTGCTAACGGGTTAGTAAATGGGTCGAACGTGGAATAAGTCTCAAGAGTAGAAATCTGTGCTGCAACGGCATCTGCCATCTCTGTGCGGCCATGACCGATTTGGCAGTACCACAGGCTTCCGATGCCATCGATGTATTCGTTGCCTTTGTCATCCCACAGCAGTGCCATGTCGCCACGGACAATGTTGATGAACGCATCCGACGATGGTTTAGCAAATGAATGCAGAAATGAACTGGACATGTCTCTACTGTACGCCAGAGGCGCAGGGCTGTTTAGATGCGCTCGATGATGGTGGCTGTTCCCATGCCGCCACCTGTACACATGGTGATGAGGCCAGTTGTCTTATCTTGACGCTCAAGTTCGTCGACCAAGGTGCCAATCAGCATTGCGCCTGTTGCACCAATGGGGTGTCCAAGCGCCATAGCTCCACCGTTGACGTTGACCTTCGATGGGTCGACGCCGGTGTCTTTGAAGAACTTCAAAACAACTGCTGCGAATGCTTCGTTGACTTCCAATAGATCGATGTCGTCGAATGTCATTCCGGCTTTTTTGAGAACAAGTTTTGCTGCTGGTCCGGGAGCGGTGAGCATGATGACTGGCTCTGTTCCTGCGACTGCGCTCATGATGATGCGCGCACGTGGCTTGAGTCCGTGTGCCTTTGTGTACTCAGGAGAAGTGACGAGCACTGCTGCTGCACCATCAACAACACCAGATGAGTTACCGCCGTGGTGTACGTGGTTGATTTGGCTCACGTGTGGGTATGCGATGCGTGCGGTCTCGTCGATACTGAGTCCGTCGGCATCTTTCTTGTATGCGCCCATGCCTTCAAAACTTGGTGTGAGCTTTGCGAGGTCGGCAATTGTGGTGCCTGCACGTGGGTGTTCATCTACTGCAAGAGCGAGTGTTCCGTCATTGTGATAAATCGGAATGAGAGACCTCTCAAAACGGCCTTCGCTGATTGCAATTGCTGCACGACGCTGACTCTCCACTGCAAGTGCGTCGCACTGCTCGCGTGTGAACCCTTCAACTGTGGCGATGAGGTCTGCAGAGATTCCCTGCGGGACCATGTTGTACTGATCACGAAGGTGAGTGTTGTTCGCAGTAAAGCCATCCACATGCATTGGAGATGGACGCGACATGGATTCCACGCCACCAGCAACAACGATCTCTTGCATGCCAGAGAGCACGCCCATGGCGGCGAAGTTCACGGCTTGTTGTCCTGAGCCACAGAAACGGTTCAGAGTGACGCCAGGAGCCTCAAGAGCCCATCCCGCGTCGAGTGCTGACATACGAGCGATGTCCATGCTGTGGTCGCCACTGCCGGCTCCACATCCCATGATGACGTCGTCTACTTCAGCGGTGTCAAACCCCACGCGATCTTTGAGACCATTGAGTACCTGGGCCAAGATGCGCTGAGGGTGCACGTTGTGCAGGGCGCCTGTTTCTTTTCCCTTTCCTCGTGGTGAACGAACTGCATCGATAATCCATGCTTCGCGGTCCATATTGCCCCCTTGGGAATGAGTTGTTGAATGCCAACAACTGGTGGTCTACGCACTAAACCTTATGGCAGGGCAGGTTCTGCAGAGGCATTGGGGAGGCCATATGGCCACATTTGAAACGCTAGAAGTATCCGTGCAGGGCGCAATTGGGCACATGGCATTGGCGCACCCCAAGCGCCTCAACGCACTTTCGCGCCAGACCTTGCAAGACCTTGCCCAAGCGTCTCGGTGGTTTGATGAACAACGGGACGTCAAAGTTGTTGTGGTGTCTGGCCAAGGCACATCTTTCTGTGCAGGTTTTGACCTCAACGATTTTATGAATCCAGACCCGAAGTGGGGCGTGCGAGAAAGCGCAGACCTCGGTCGATTAATGGCTGAAGCAGTGACCAATATGAACGCACTCACCATCGCATCAATTCGCGGCAACTGCATTGGTGGCGGTGTGGTGCTTGCCGCTAGTTGTGATTTACGTGTTGCTACAGATTCAGCAAACTTTGTTATTCCTGAAGTTGACCTTGGAATTCCACTTGCGTGGGGAGGCATTCCACGTCTCGTGCGCGAGATCGGCCCTGCTGCAACAAAAGAGTTAGTACTTACATGTCGCCCGTTTGGTTCAGCCGAAGCAAAGTCTCTTGGCTTCTTGAACACAATTGTTTCCGAAGCAGAACTAGATAATCATGTGCAAGCTCTTGCAGAATCTCTGGCTGCAAAGCCCGGATATTCGTTGCGCACTACAAAGCAACAAGTGAATGCAGTGACAGAAGAAATGATTGGAACTGCACGCAACGCCAACGACGCAGATTCATTAGTAATTGCAACATATGATGCTGAAAGTCGTGCGGCGAGTGCTGCGTATTTGAAATCAAAGAAAAAAGGATAAGAACATGAGTGCATCAACGAAAGTATTTGTTCATGGCAACCCTGAAACATCTGCCATTTGGTCGTTGTTGGTAGCCGAACTACAGAAGCGCGGAGAGACCAAGATTGTGCTTCTCACGCCGCCAGGGTTTGGTGCGCCAACTCCCACAGGTTGGGGTGGCACCATGCGTGAATACCGAGACTGGCTCATTACAGAGTTGTCAGCAATTGACGGCGAGATTGACCTTGTAGGTCACGACTGGGGTGCAGGCCATGTTCTTGGTGTGTTGAGCGAACGGCCCGACATCGTGCGTACGTGGGCGACAGATTGCGCAGGTCTGCTGCATGCTGATTACCAATGGCACGACATGGCGCAGGGCTGGCAAGCGCCAGAACTTGGCGAACAGATGGTTGCAGGCATGGTTGCAATGCCCGATGAACAATTTGTCGATGCGTTCAGCGGCTTGGGAATGACACGCGAGATAGCAGCCGATGTGAAATCACACATCAATGACGAAATGGCGCGTTGCATTTTGGCGTTGTATCGCGATGCAGCACAGCCTGCAATGGTGGCAGTGGGCAAACAGTTTGTAGCTGCGAAACCAAAGAATGGTCTTGTGATTATTGCTGAAGAGGATCACTTCGCCGGCGACGAACGCACAATGACAGAAGTGGCCAACAGTGTTGGTGCCGACACTGCGAAACTGTCAGGAGTGGGGCATTGGTGGATGTGTCAACAACCAGCAGTTGCTGCTGACATGTTGATGAAGCACTGGGCCTAGTTGTACTACGCCTTGTAGGCAGCAACGATTGGTGCAAGTTCAGTCGGTGTTGCGCCGTGCATGATCACACCATCACAACCAAGTGCAAACTGATTACGTATTGCTGCAACACATTGCTCTGGAGTCCCGGTGGCAGATGGTGCCAGCCATTCCTCTGGAATCAGTGGTGCGACTCGTTCTAAATCTTCTGTAGTTCCCTTGGCATCAAGTGCGCCTGGAAACGTTTTTACAAATTCATCGGCTCTGAAGCGCTTCAAGACTTCAGGGTCCCAGTTGTTCGTGCGCACCATGAGGTCGCCATACGCCTGCAAATAAGTGGCAAGACGCCCAACTGTTTTCTTCAATCGCAATGCTGGGTCTATGTGGTCTCCGATGGTGGCAAGGCATGACCACACTCTCACTGTGCTTGGGTCTCTCCCTGCTTGTTCAGCAGACTTCTTCACCATCTGTACGGCGCGCTGCGTTGTCTCGTCTGTGAAGAACGTATGCAGAATCACATTGTCGTACGCGCGTCCTGCCATTTGCAGTGTTTGTGGTCCGAAGGCGGTGATGCTGAGTGGAATGTCTAGATCAAATGCTGGGTCTAGGCGCAGCACTGGGTACGTGCCGGTGAGATCTGCGTAGTTCAGAACTGTTTCGCCCTTCCAGAGTCGACGCATGAGAACTGCAAACTGTTCCATTGAGTCAGTGGTAGCAAGTGGCATTCCGTAGGCATTGAACATTGCGTCAATTCCACGACCCAGACCGAGGCTGAATCGCCCTTCAGACATGATGTGCAATGTGCTTGCCCATGATGCACTCACAATGGGGTGACGAGTGGTGTGGTTGGTGGCCGCTGTAACAATGTTGATGTTGCTCGTTGCACCAATGGCAGCGCCCGTGAGAGCCCCAGCTTCTTTGATGTTGAATCGCTCTGAAATGAATGCAGTGCCAAGACCCATGTCCTCTGCATCTCGCAGTTCTTGGAACATGTCTCTTGGAGACTTGGGAGCCCCAGCAAGGGTGTAGAAACCGAGTTCAGGATGGGCTGGTTGTGCGGGCATGATGCGACAGTAGTTCTGTGGCGGCAGTAATGACAGACTCGGAGAAACAGAAGAGGGGTTTTTGTGAACAGGATTGAGATTGAGAAGAAACTGAACGACGATCGTTCATGGTTATTGAGCACGTATCAAGGCCTGTCGGATGAGCAGTTGCTCTCTGATCTCACACCCAGTGAGCACGACCATTCCAATTTCTGGTCTGCGCTAGACCACCTTGCTCATCTCGCTTTGATTGAGCGAAATTTTGCCGCAATGGTACGGCGTCATATTTCAGGACATAAGAATCCGGTTGGTTTGGCTACAGACGACTCGGGTGCTCCACGTACAAGAGAAGCGATAATGGCGTCGGTTCACGCAATGACTGAAGAGTGGCAACTGGAACATCATGGAAAGTCGTTGCAAGAGGTAGTTGCGCTTGGTGCAAGTGCTAGAGCCGTGACATTGCAATTGTTAAGTGAACTCACTGACGAACAACTCGAAGAGACGTTGCCTGGTGCTCCATGGGCCGACGGAACAATTGGGGGAGTTCTGGCAGCAAACGCAGACCATGGACGTATGCATTGGAAGTGGGCAAAAGATGCGGGTGTTCTGGAGAAAGGTCATCACTAGCTATGACTGAGCAGCAACCGTTAGTAACTGACACGGTGGGATTACTAGAAGGCATCGCCACCACACGAGCAATTCGCAGGTACAAAGACGAACCCATTCCTGACGATGTGCTGCGAGACATTTTCTTTGCGGCCACACGTGCACCAAGTGGAAGCAACAGGCAACCGTTTCGTTTCATTGTGCTGATTGATTCAGATACAGCAGTGAAAGCAAAAGAGTTAATCGCAGTTGGTGCACAGAAACTGTGGAACCATAAGCGCGGTAATGATGGGTACGACGAGAACTCGGGAACCATTGATGATTCTCCAAAAGCGCGAATGGCGCGCACGATGCAGTCGTATGTCGACAATTTTGCGAACGTTCCAGTTTTGGTTCTTGCCGTGATGGTTCGTTATAGAGAACCGAATCCACTTGAAGGTGCTTCGGTGTATCCGGCGTGCCAGAACCTTTTACTTGCAGCACGCGCGCGCGGTTACGGCGGAGTACTCACTGGGTTTCATGGCTTCGTCGATTCTGAACTACGCGATTTGCTTCAGATTCCTGAGAATGCGTTCATCGCGGCATCCATTACGCTCGGTAAACCAGAAGGTGCACACGGCCCGGTGCGTCGTGTTCCAATGAAAGAACTGATCTACTGCGATTCGTGGGGTGAATCACCTGAGTGGGCGATCGACCCACCGGGTACGGCGTTTACAACCAGTGGTCCGCCGCGTTAGGCGCGTGCGAATTCGCGAATAACGCGACCAGGGCGAGCACCAGTGTGTGTGCCTTGCTCGGTCACAATGGCACCGTTCACAATCGTTGCGGCGTATCCACGCGATTTGATGAGCAAGCGTCCTGTCTGGTCTGGAAAGTCATTGACATACGTTGGTTGTCCTGACGCCACTGTCTGTGGGTCAAACACGTTGATGTCGGCAAAATGTCCTACTTCAAGGGTTCCGCGCTTCTTTAATCCCAATACCTCGGCAGGCATTTTGGTCAATTTGCGAATTGCTTGTGGCAACGTGACAACACCACGCGTGCGGTACCAGTACTGCAAGTAGTGCGTTGTTGCATCGGCGTCGCAAATTTGTCCGATGTGTGCGCCTGTGTCGGCAAGGCCGGGATACACATGGTCAAGTGCAAGAAAATCCTCGAGGTCAGATGTATTGCGATTGAAGAACCAGGTGTTGAAGAGTTCCAGTCCATTGCTCTCAATGAGGCGGTCAATGACAAGTTCTACAGGGTGTACGCCTGCAGCTTCAGCTAGCTGTGCAATCGATACTCCGTTTTGTTCGTTGTAGTTCGGAGAGAATTCAGTTCCCAGTGGGTAAATGTGATTCGGGTCGTACCACATTCCTTTTTCTTTTCCTTCTTCAACAAGCTCTGCTCGTGTGGAAGCGTTACGAAGTGCAGCGACACGATCTTCGATAGTGGGGAGATCCATGAGTGCTCGCCACTTCTTTCCCTTCACCGGAGAAATTTGTGCAAGCCCACAAAGCGATCCACCGGGTCGAGTCATACCTGCAGAGGTAATGCGACCCGAATTAGCGCGGGTGTTATCTAGGAACTTTCCGAACCCTTCAGCAGATCGGTTTGTGCCGTTACCAACACCACCAGAGAACAACACATCGCCACATGCCTCTGACATGGATTGGAGCAAGTCAAATTCATGAGCGGCCTTTGTTTGAAAATCATTGACTGCCTGGAAAATTCCGCCGCCGCCAGCATTGAGGCCATCGGCGATTGCTAAGTATTCCTCTTTCGGTGCGAGTGTTCCTGGAACGTAACGACCATCGGGAACGACATGCAACAAAATGCGTGACGTAGAGAATCCGACAGCTCCTCCCGCAACTGATTCAGCAACTATGTCGCTCATGCGTTGCAGTTCTTGCGCAGTTGCTGGTTCGTCTGTGAGAGAACGTTCTCCCATCACGTTGTAGCGCACTGCACAGTGACCCACCATGCCAACAATGTTGAGTGCAGGATTCAAGCGCTCAACCGAATCAAGATATTCGGGGTATGACTCCCAGTCCCATGCGAGTCCATTCAGAATTGCATCACGTGGAATGTCTTCAACGCTTTCCATCATCTCTGCAAGGAAACCTTCGTCACCTTTTGCAACTGGTGCAAACGTGACTCCGCAGTTACCCATGAGAACTGTGGTGACGCCGTGCCAAGAACTTGACGTCATCAATGGGTCCCAACCCACTTGTGCATCGAGGTGAGTGTGCAAGTCAATAAAGCCTGGTGTTACTGCAAGGCCTTTGGCATCAATTTCGCGAGTGGCAATTTCGCCAGTGAGGTCACCAATAAACGTGATGGTGTCGCCATCTATTGCGATGTCAGATATGTAACCGTCACGACCGGTGCCATCGACGATCAGTCCGTTGCGAATAATGAGATCATGTGCCATGTCAGCCCCCTGAATGCAGTTCTCTGAACGATACACAGTGCACTCGGGGCACGAGAAGGTGGATGTCCTAGTGTCTAGGGGTACCCCAACCTGAAGGAATCCCATGTCAGACATGTCCGTGCAATCATTATTCTCAGTCAAAGGCAAAGTTGCCCTTGTTACAGGTGGCTCTCGTGGCATTGGCGAGATGATCGCAGCCGGGCTATTGGCCAATGGCGCCAAGGTATACATCTCGTCCCGTAAAGCTCAAGCCTGCGATGAGGCTGCTGAGCGTCTGATGAAGAACTATGGCGGCGAGTGCATCCCGCTTCCTGCAAACGTTGCCGAGATTGATGGAATCGATGCATTGGTCGCAGAAATCTCAAAGCGCGAGAAGCACCTTGACATCCTCATCAACAATGCGGGTGTGTCTTGGGGTGCCCCCATTGAAGAGTTCCCTGAAATTGGTTGGGACAAAGTGATGGACACAAACGTGAAAGGCGTGTTCTTCCTTACGCAGCGTTTGTTGCCATTGCTTCAAGCACGTGCCACAAAAGACGACACCTCGCGCATCGTGAACATCGGTTCAATCGATGGAATCGGTACGCCAAGTTTTGAGACTTATTCGTACGGCCCTTCCAAGGCAGCTGTGCACTCGCTGACCAGGGTTCTGGCTGGTCGTCTGGCGCGTCGCCACATCATTGTGAATGCAATTGCTCCAGGACCATTCCCTACGTGGATGTTGTCAACCGGCGTTGGCGGCGGCGGCGACGTGGATAACACCGACTGGGATGCCGTAGGTCGTATGAACCCAAGTGGGCGAGTCGGTACACCAGAAGATATTGCTGGTCTTGCCCTGTATCTCTGCTCACGAGCAGGGGCGTTCACCGTTGGCGAGGTCATAACGTGCGACGGCGGCTCGTTGCTTAAGTAGTCTTACCTCTATGAGTGGGGTGAACTCGAGAAGTGCAGGTCAGCAGTGGGCGGGTTTCGTGTCCATAGGTGCTGGCATTATTCATGGGGCTGCAATCGGCTTGCATGCGGAGCA
>JAPKZX010000040.1 GCA_026393575.1 Actinomycetota bacterium | reverse complement strand
GTCTTTTGCTTCCTTCAAGCCAAGGCTGGTGATTTCACGCACGGCCTTGATGACCTGAATCTTCTGAGCTCCACCGTCGGTGAGAATGACGTCAAATTCGTCCTTCTCATCTTCAGCTGCTGCACCGCCGCCTGCTCCACCAGCTGCCATAACGGCTACTGGTGCTGCTGCGGAAACGCCGAACTTCTCTTCGAATGCGTCGAGAAGGTCTTTCAATTCAATAACGGTCAAACCTGCGATTGCATCGAGGATTTCTTCCTTGTTCAGAGCCATGATGCTCTCTCCTTGTTGTAAACCCGAGATATTCGGGGATTGGGTAATAAATAGTTGGATATGGATTGCCAGCACGGAGCTGGCGAAAGGGCCGGTTTAGGCGGCTTCTTTCTGATCGATAAGAGCCTTGAGGCCATACGCCATATTGCGTGGCAGGGCCAGCAATAGACCCGCAAATTGCGAGAGCATGGCTTCGCGCGATGGAAGATCGGCAAGTACTTCGACGTACTTTGCTGTAACAACCTTATTTGCGACGGCGCCGCCACGAATGACGAGCGACGGGTTGGTCTTTGAGTATTCCTTCAGAATCTTTGCTACGGCGGCTACATCTTCACCACTAACAAAAGTGATGGCGGTGGGGCCGACGAGAAGATCATCGAGACCTTCGATACCAATTTCACGAGCGGCGAAGCGAGCAAGAGTGTTTTTATACACGCGATACTCGGCTCCGACACCACGCAATTTGGTACGCAAATCTGCAAGGGCAGGAACAGTGAGACCGCGATATTCAGTGATGATGACCGCGGAAGCTGCTTCGATCTTGCTGCGCACTTCTGCGACGACGGCTTCCTTTTCGGAACGGACAGTTGACATTTCACCTCCTCGGTGGTCCTCTACGACCTTGGCCAATGGCCTTGGTACTACTGCTTGTTGTTCGCTCGGGGCGCTCGCTGTAAAACGAACGCCGCACCGAGCGAGGGAAAATTCCCAAGCAGGAGAGGAGTCCGCCTCGTCTGGTGGGTGTAAACCCCTTAGCCGGCGAACCGGACCGGATGTCTCTGGCGAGGACCGAGAGATCAGTTGTAAATAATGAGCCTAGGGGTGGATTGAAACAAACCCCACCCTGGGCGCGATGGGTTTATTCGGCGACTTTGAGACGGTTGATATCGATCTTGATACCAGGTCCCATAGTTGTTGAAATAGAAATCTTGCGCAGGTACTTGCCCTTTGCTGATGCTGGCTTTGCACGTTGCACTTCGTCGATGACTGCACGCATGTTTGCTTCGAGGTCGGCAACGCTAAATGAAGCCTTACCAACGCGTACGTGCACATTGCCGTAACGGTCGGTGCGGTACTCAACTTTTCCGCCCTTGAACTCGCTCACTGCGCGACCAACGTCGGTGGTAACAGTGCCGGTCTTTGGGTTTGGCATAAGACCACGTGGTCCGAGTACACGACCCAAGCGACCAACAAGAGGCATCATGTCTGGTGTTGCAATGATGAGATCGAAATCCATATTGCCTTTTTCAATGTCGGTAAACAGATCGTCTGCACCAACAAGGTCGGCACCAGCGGTACGCGCTTCTTGAGCAGCGTCACCAGCAGCGAACACTGCAATGCGCAATGTCTTACCTGAACCTGATGGCAGAGCAACAGTTCCACGAACTGCTTGGTCTGCTTTACGTGGGTCTACACCCAAACGAATGGCAAGATCGACTGACTCGTCGAACTTTGCACTTGCGGTCTTCTTGACCAATTCAGCAGCTTCTGTTGGTGTGAACTGTGTGTCACGATCAAACAGGGCAATAGCTGCCTTGTACTTCTTTGCTAACGGCATAACGCCTCCCTCTTCCTTTTTTTGTTATTTGTTTTCTTCGCCCGGTGAGGTAATCCGTTGGGCGTAAGACTTGTGAAACTTTTAGACGACCTTGAGACCCATGGAACGAGCGGTTCCACGAATCTGCTGCTTGGCAGCTTCGATGTCGTATGCATTGAGGTCTGGCATCTTGATGAGTGCAACTGCTTCAATGTCTGCTTCAGTCACGGTTCCGGCAACTGTTTTGCCAGGTGTTGATGACGCTTTATCGAGGCCAGCCTTTTGACGCAACAACACAGGTGCTGGTGGAGTCTTCAAGATGAAACTGAATGTGCGGTCTTCAAAGATGCTGATCTCAACAGGAATAATTGTTCCTGCTTGTGACTCGGTTGCAGCGTTGTACTGCTTCACGAAGTCCATGATCTGGATGCCGTGTGGTCCGAG
>JAPKZX010000023.1:13660-95527 GCA_026393575.1 Actinomycetota bacterium | reverse complement strand
CAAGACCAGTTGCACCGCAATGACTTACCCCTTTTGGCGCAGCATCTCGGTATCGACTTCACTTGGGCGGTCATCAAGGGCCGCAGCAACTACGTCTGCAAACAGCGCGTTAATGAACTGTCAGACAAATCTGCACAACTTGAGTTCGAAGAACTCTCTGGGTCCTACAAAAAAGAAGTCGATTCCATCATCGCTTGGTCGCGCACCACTGCTACCGGAGATTTTGAAGAACTAGATCACCTCCCTAGCGACCGTGCTCGCAGTGCTACCTCCGTTGGCAGCGACGAATGCCCAGGGCGAAAGAATTGCCCAGTCGGTAATGAATGTTTCGCAGAGAAAGCGCGCGAACGAGGCGCCGAAGCAGACGTGGTCGTTGTGAACTTGCATATATACGGGCTGCACATTGCTAGTGGCGGCGCCTTGTTGCCACCACACGAAGTAGTCATCTTCGACGAAGCCCACCAACTTGAAGCCGTCATGAGCGACACAGTGGGAGTTGCTCTCAGTGCGGGCCGTTTCTCTTCGCTTGCATCCGCAATCAGGAAAGTGATTGCCGATCCCACAATCACCTCAAAGATGGAACAAGCAGGCACTCGTTTCTCTGCGGCACTCACACCGTTTCATGGCAACCGTCTTTCCACGCCAATGCCCACCAGCATCACCGAACCACTCGCCATCGCTCGTATCGAGATTGGTGGCCTCATCGGCCAACTTCGCGGCATAAAGACAGACAACGAAGCCACGAACCAAAAAAACCTACGCGCTCAAACTCAAGCCAATCGTTTAGCTGAAGCACTCGACCTTGCACTTGGCAAGTACGAGGGATACGTGGCCTACGTAGAGGGAAGCACAGAGCGACCGCAATTACGCATTAGTCCATTACACGTTGGTGATGTTTTGTCGGGTTCCGTGTGGGGAAATGTTGCAGCAGTGCTCACTAGCGCCACTATCCCCAATTCGTTACCTGCACGAGTTGGCCTACCCCTTGAAGGTACCGAAGTCATCAGTGTAGAAAGTCCGTTCGATTACGAGAAGAACTCACGACTGTACTGCTCACCTGATTTCCCTGATCGCAACTCTCCCAATTTCACTGCATTTGTTCACGACGAATTGGAAACGCTCATTCGCGCTGCAGGTGGACGCACATTGGCTCTGTTCACCAGCAACAAGGCGCTCAACCAAGCAACCGAGGAAATGCGTCTGCGCCTTCCCTATCCCATCTTGAGTCCATCGGATTATCCACGTCAACGACTCATCCAGATGTTCCTTGAAGACGAGAACTCATGCATTTTTGCGTCTCAGTCGTTTTTCCAAGGTGTAGACCTTCCCGGCCGCACACTGTCGCTGGTCGTGCTCGACAAGTTGCCCTTCCCTCGTCCAGACGACCCATTACTCGAGGCGCGTCGTGAGGCCGTCGGCAAAGATGTTGCGTTTGGCCAAATCGACTTACCGATTGCTGCCACTTCGTTGGCTCAGGCAGCAGGTCGCTTGATTCGTACCGCAAATGACAAAGGAGTCGTTGCCGTGCTTGACCGCAGGCTGGCTGTTGCCGGATACTGGCGCACACTCATTGGGGCACTTCCCCCCATGACACGTACGCGCAATCGTGAAGAGATCGAAAAGTTCCTTCAAGACATCACTGACGACCGTCAGGATTAGTAGCCGAGTCGCTCCAGGCGGTCCAGATTCTGTTGCCAGTCTTTGTCGACAACCACATGCAACTCGATGAAGGCACCTTCAGGCATCTGGGCACGAACCTGTATGCCTACTTGCTTCAGGAGTTCACCACCCTTGCCGATGACCATTCCCTTTTGACTCTCGCGCTCCACATAAATCTCGCAACGCACTCGTGGCCATTCCCACTCGGTCACTTTCGTGGCAACTGAATACGGCAGTTCATCTTTCAACACTGCAAGAAGTTGCTCGCGCACTAGTTCTGCCACCCACTGGGAATCATCAGTGTCTGTGACCATGTCGGCTGGGTAATACTCCAGACCCTCTGGCATGCGTGCAGCAAGTGCAGCAAGAAGTTCAGGAACTCCTTCGCCGGTTCGTGCAGACACTGGGAAATACTCAGCAGCTTCAAGCGCAGAAACAGCCTGCAATTGCGACATCAATTGCTCTCGCGTCGCTTTGTCGGATTTATTCACGATCACAAATGCATTCTTGATATCGATGCGATCTGCAACCCATTGGTCGCCCTTGCCGAACGGTTTACATGCATCAATAATGAGACACACGATGTCTACATCTTTCACACTGTCGAGAGCCGTTGCATTCACTCGCTCACCTAGTGGCGTGACCGGCTTGTGAAGACCGGGAGTATCGACAAAAACAATCTGAGTTTCGCCTCCGTGGTACACACCACGAATACGAGTGCGGGTCGTTTGCGGCTTGTTGGAGACGATGGAGATCTTGACTCCACAAATTGCGTTCACCAATGTTGACTTTCCAACATTTGGTCGACCAACAAAGGTCACGAATCCACTGCGCACATCAACAATGTAGTGACTTTTACACTGCAGTGTGCAAAATAATGAATCTTCACTCTTTTGATGACTTGAGATGAGCGAGGGTGCATGACTTCAACCCAACACACCTGACACACTGAAGACATGTTTTCTTATGCATTCAAAAACTTGGATCCAAAAAAATGGTTCGACCGCATGCACCCTCAAACGCTTGCCATCGCGATGTTCCTTCTCTACATCGATGGGGCTTTCGCGGTTGTCGCACTTCTCGACCAGTCGGGAGAAATCGGCTTTCTCCGCCTTCTCGGTGGCCTCAACCTGCTCTTTGCCTTATGCATGGTGGTCGCATACATCGGGGGCGCATTCCTTATGGCCAACGGCAAGCGTCTTGGGTGGATCATTGCCGTAGCCGCCTCCTTCTCCCCGTTTATTGCACGTCAGTTGATCACCCTGAGTACGAACTACGGAGACACAACCTGGGTTCTCACCGGTGGCGACACCATCGGATTCCTGTTCGACGCGGCACTGGTTGCTCTCTTGCTCCATTCCATGACCCAGCAATACGTCAAAAGATGGCTCCGTTAATCCTTCGACCCTTGCCCTGTGACACACTGAGTACATGGCACCACGACATATTGAATCCATCGAAGCACTAAAAGGCCTTATCGGCGAACACCTCGGGTATTCCGAGTACATGGATGTCTCGCAAGAGCGCGTCAACAAGTTCGCAGAAGCGACCGGAGACTTTCAGTGGATTCACATTGATGTTGAAAAAGCAAACGCTGGCCCTTTTGGCGGCCCAATCGCACACGGTTACCTCACTTTGTCCCTCGGACCAGTACTTCTGCCTCAGGCATTCACCGTTGGTGGCATTGCAATGGGAGTGAACTACGGCGCAAACAAGGTTCGATTCATTGCTCCAGTAAAAGTGGGCTCACAGATTCGTGCTGGCTTCAAGCTTCTTACAGTTGAAGACACAGCGGGCGGCGCACGCGTCACTCTCGAGGCCACCTTCGAATGCGAAGGCGCTTCAAAGCCTTCGTGCGTTGCGGAAGTTATCTTCCAGTACTTCGCCGGCTAACAAACTCTTCTAGCGAAAGTTGGGAATTACTTTCGTCGCAAACAGTTCAAGAGTCTCAGTTGATGGGTAGTCGGCGCACCACGGAATGAACCCAGTGCATCCTGCGTCTAGATACTTCTGAATCTTTTCGCTCACTTGCTCTGGCGTGCCCACCAAGGCTTTGGCTCGCCAAGACTCTGCGGGTTCGCCCCAAAGATTCTTAGAGCCAGCCTCAATGATTTCTTTCTCAGTTTCACGAATGAATACTTCGCTAGAGATGGTCTTACGAATGGTGTCTTCGTCTCGGCCGATGATGCGGCAATGATCCTGCAAGATTGCACGCTTTTTTGTGAACTCTTCGAGCGAGCTTCCGAAGTTCGAAACGTCGGCATGTTCGGCAACGACTCGTAGGGTTAACTGCTCACCGCCGCCGCCAATCCACACGGGCGGAGTTGGTTGCTGCAATGGCTTAGGGTCACAATTTGCACGAGACATCTTGTAGAACTTGCCGTCGTAGTTTGTCTCTGCGTTTGTCCACATTGACTTCACGATTTCGACAGTCTCGCGCATCATTCCGATGCGATCAGATGGCTTTGCAAATTCGTATCCGTAGCCCTTGTATTCACTTTCGTACCAACCTGCACCGATACCCCAGTCGAGGCGACCGCCTGAGATGACATCGACAGTGGATGTGATCTTTGCTAACAAACCAGGGTTGCGGTAACTGTTGCAGCCCACCATCTGACCAAGCCTGATGCGACTCGTGCGCTGGCTGATTGCAGCAATAGTGGTCCAACATTCAAATACTGCTTCTTGTGCCGGCTTTGGAACATTGTGGAAGTGGTCGTACACCCAAATGGAGTCATACCCAAGTTTTTCAGCGAGAACTGCGACATCTACAGATGTCTGCCACTGGGCTTGAGCGCCTTCAATGCCAGCAAGTTCCATCTTCCAGCCTTGTGGAATGAATACTCCGAAAATTGGATTGTGGGAATTGTTCGACATAGTCCCTCCTTGCACATCGAGGTTATCGTTCATCTATGTCGCTCTTCCCACCCGCAGTTCTCAGCATCGCCGAAATACATGAGGCAATCGCCGCCACCCGACCTGATGAAGAATGCCTCATTTTTCGCGAGAAGCGTTTCACATGGAATGACATCACACTTCGCACTCGCCAGTTAGCCAACTTCCTGGCATCGCAAGGTCTTGGTTGCCAGACCGAACGTGATTCGTTGCTGAACTGGGAATCCGGCCAGGATCATCTAGCTATCTATCTCCACAACGGCAATGAGTACCTCGAGGCAATGCTTGGTTCTTGGAAAGCTCGTGTTGCGCCATTCAACGTGAACTATCGCTACGTAGCAGAAGAGCTTGAGTATTTACTGAAGGATTCGAACGCCTCTGCCTGCATCGTGCACTCGCGGTTTGCACCACTGCTTGCGGCAGTTCGTCCCATGCTGCCGAATCTTCGCGTTGTTATTCAGGTGCCAGACTCCTCTGGCAACCCATTGCTCGATGGTGCGGTTTGGTACGAAGATGCGCTCGCTCAATCTCCCAGCACAAAACCTGCTGCTGGTTATCACGGCGATGATTTATACATCTTGTACACGGGCGGCACCACTGGAATGCCGAAGGGTGTTCTGTGGCGTAATGCTGATGCAGTTGTTGAATGTTTTGGCGGCTCAAAGACAGCCGACACTGTTGAAGAATTCGTTGCAGAGGCAACGGGCGCGCTACGTGCTGTTCCTAGCCCACCATTCATGCATGGTGCTGCACATTGGATCGCCATGCGTACGTGGTTGTCAGGTGGCACCATCATCGTTCAGTCGCAGCCAGACCGCCTTGATGCTGATGACATCTGGGGAATCATTGAAGCCGAGCGTGCAAACTTCCTACTGATTGTCGGTGACGCCTTTGCTCGACCACTGTTAGACGGTCTTGCGACTTCACATCATGACTTGTCGTCACTGCTCTCCATATTGTCGGGCGGCGCACCCCTCTCTGCGAATCTGAAAGTTGAATTCCACTCGTACCTACCGAACGTCATGGTCGTAGATGGACTTGGTTCATCTGAAGCAGGAGGCCAACTGTCACAAGTCGCAACGGGCGAATCATCAACTACTGGCGCATTTCCATTAGCACCACAAAACCACATCTTGTCTGAAGATCTCACTCGTGAACTTGAAGCTGGTCACGAAGACCTTGGATGGTTGGCCAAGAGCGGACGCTTAGCCCTGGGCTATTTGCATGACGAAGCAAAGACCAAAAAGACATATCCAGTAGTTAACGGAGTTCGCTATGTAGTTCCTGGTGATCGCGCACGACTCACAGCAGACAACATGATCGAAGTACACGGGCGTGACTCTGTCACCATCAACTCCGGTGGAGAGAAGATCTTCGCCGAGGAAGTGGAAGCCGCCGTCAAAGCACATCCCGATGTGTATGACTGTGTCGTTGCTGGACGCCCGAGTGAACGCTGGGGTAACGAAGTAGTAGCCGTCGTGCGATTAAAGGATGGCGCTCAACAGAACGAACAATCACTGCTCACCGAGGCAGAGAACCACATCGCGCGCTACAAATTGCCGAAAGCATTTGTATTTGTTCCCGCAATCGTTAGATCACCAGCCGGCAAAGCCGATTATCGATGGGCGAAACAAACCGCCCTCGACGCTGCCAAGTAATCAGAACGCTTAGATCGGGAGATCGCCAGTAGCGGTACGAGTACTACCGGTATCAGTAAACGCTTTGATTGTGATTTCAGCGATGCGCATTTGGTGAATTTCGTCTGCACCATCAGCAAAGCGAGCCCAACGTGCGTTTTGTGCCATGCCAGCAAGTGGCGTATCAGTTGAGTACCCCAATGCTCCATGCACTTGAATCGCACGGTCGATGATGCGGTTCAAACTATTAGCAACAAAGTGCTTGGCCATTGAAACTTCTTGACGGAAGTCGGTACCGGCATCAATCTTTGATGCTGCGTGAAGAATCATGAGTTTGCACTGGTACAACTCCATAGCCGAGTCTGCAATCAACCACTGAACACCTTGCTTCTCTGCAAGCAGTGACCCATGCGAGTAACGGTTAAGCGAACGCTCCACCATCATGTCGAGCGCGGTCTCTGCTTGTGCAACCCAACGCATGCAGTGCGCAAGACGAGCAGGTCCGAGTCGGTACTGACCAAGACGGTGTCCATTTCCGCGGCCACCAAGAATTTGTGAGTCATGAACACGCAAGTCTTCAAGGACAATTTCAGAGTGTCCCGTCGCGCCGTGCATTGTTTCCACTTCGCGAACGTCATTCCAGCCCTTGCTTGGGAGGTCGATGATGAAAGCGGTGTTTGCTCCTCGAGAACCTTCAGGAACATCCATTTCGGTGCGCGCAATCAAGATTGCAAACTTTGCGCGGCGCGCGCCAGAGATAAACCACTTGTGACCATTGATAATCCACTCGTCGCCGTCTTTGATTCCGTGTGTACGAATTAATGTTGGATCCGATCCTGCAACTTCTGGTTCTGTCATCGCGAAGCAAGAAGATGACACTCCGTTTACTAATGGCTTTAGGTACTTTTCTTTTTGCTCATCAGTAGCCCAGTGCAGCAACGTATGCATGTTGCCTTCATCGGGAGCTTGGCAGTTGAACACCCATGGCCCCACGCGTGTCTTTGCTGCCTCGGCCTGCACCATTGCGAGAGCAACGTGCCCAAGGCCCATGCCGCCCCACTCCTTTGGCATGTGTGGCAACCAGAGTCCAACTTCAACAGCCTTCTTACGAAGTCCAATCAATTCGCGCACGTACTCTGCATGCATCTCGGGCGCCATGTCGTCGCGATGACCGAATGGTTCCATGGCTGGCTTGATTACGTTGTCAATAAAGTCGCGGACCTTGAGCCGAATTGCTTCGTGTTCTGGTGCAAGGGTGAAATCAATCATGGGGTGCCTCCAATTGACACAGTGGTTTCAATCATTCTTATGCCCCGTGACCAATGTCTGCGAGTCAAGAGTCTGTCTGTGCCGATTCAGAGCAATAGCCTTGCCCTGTGACCACTCCAGACCCCAACCCTCGTCCAACGTGGGACACACAATCCCTCCCCCAAGGAGAAGACAAGGCGCGCATGGTGCAGTCCATGTTCGATGCCATTGCGCCTCGTTATGACCTCGTCAATCGAGTGATGACATTTCGTCTCGATGTTCGGTGGCGCAAACGTGCAGTGAAAGACCTTCAACTCCCAGCAGGTTCGCTCGTACTTGACTTAGCTGCTGGCACTGGTGACTTATGCATCGATCTTCGACGCGCCAAATTGCGTCCCATTGCCATGGATTTGTCATTCGGCATGTTGTGTGCTGATCGAAGCAACGCGCCGCGCACCCAAGCCGACATCCTTCGACTTCCTGTGCCCGACCATTCAGTCGATGGCATCATTTGTGGGTTTGCGTTGCGCAATCTGGTTGACTTGCCAACTTTCTTTGCTGAGTGCGCACGCGCCATTAAGCCAGGCGGTCGCGTCGCGTTACTAGATGTGGGTGTTCCGCACAACCGACTCATCCGATTCGGGAACAACATCTACTTCGGAAAAGTTGTGCCACGTATTGGGGCACTTCTCAGCGACGGGCCTGCATACCGTTACCTGCCACGCAGCGTCGCGTATTTACCTGAACGCCATGAGTTGCTGCAGATGTTGCAAACCGCTGGTTTTGCAGACGCAACACACACGCAACTATCTGGTGGCCTCACGCAGTTAATGGTCGGCACACGCAACTCATGATCTACCGCACCGTCCCAGTCTCTACTGAGTTCGACTTGAACGCAGTATGTGGCGGCGATGGTGTCCTGTTCGTACAGAGTGGAATTGGTTCGGCAGGGCTAAACGAGAATCTTCGAGCCGATTCTGACGCCATGCGTGCCGTACTAAACGACATGACTTTGTCTCGTCATGCGCAACCAACGGAATCAAGTTTGGCAACACCTATCGCGTTTGGTCTTGTCCCCTTTCTGCCGCAGAATCCGTCGGTTTTTCTTCTTATGGGTGCCACGTTCACCAAGCACTCTGATGGTTCTGCAACCATGACTGTCGTGAGCGATTCTGAAGACGACCTCACAGACGAATCACTTCAGACCCTTCTGGAGAGCAACAATGATTCTCGTCCACCGCGTCCGTCCAGCAACTCCTATCGGGTGTCGCCTGTGATGCCGGTTGGTCGCTACCTAGACACGGTCACAGCCGCACGTGACGCTGTACGTGCTGGCTTGTTGCGCAAGGCAGTCATCGCCAGAGACATTGAAGTGCACGCAGACGACCCTATTGACACTCACGCAGTTCTATTGCGCCTACGCGCCCTATTTGGTAGCAGTTATCGATACTGCATCAACAACATGATTGGTGCCTCACCAGAACTGCTTGTTGAAGTAACCGGCCGAACAGTTCGCAGTCATCCGCTTGCAGGAACTGCACCACGTTCTGGCGATGCAGAGACAGATGCAGCGTTAGCCGAGGCATTGATTGCAAGCACGAAAGATCAACTGGAACATCGTGTCGTCATCGACATGGTGCACGACACACTGCTTCCCCACTGTTCATATCTTGATTGGGAGGCAGAGCCATCCATCGTGACTGTCGCAAACGTGCAGCACCTTGGCACGGCCATTGAAGGCGCACTGCATGACCCTCCAGCACATGTGTTTACTCTCGTTCAAGCACTCTGCCCAACGCCCGCATTGGGTGGATTTCCCTCTTCTGAAGCAATCGATTTCATCACTGAACATGAAGAGATGGACCGCAATTTTTATGGCGGAGCCGTTGGCTGGATGAACAGAGATGGCGACGGATGCTTTGCAGTCACCATTCGCTGTGCAGAGTTGTCAAACGATCGCCGGAGTGCTCGTTTGTTCGCGGGAGGCGGAATAGTTGCAGACAGCAATCCCTATTCAGAACTAGCCGAGACTCAGGCAAAGTTTCAAGCGATGCTGTCAGCCATTGTCAGGCCGTAGCAACAACGACAGCGGCGATGCTGCGATTCAATTCGTCGTGCTGACTGACATTCACAGTGCGATCTAGCACCACTTCCACAATCTTGGTTCCAGATTGAGCGAGAGCGTCACGCAAAGACTCTTCATCAGTGGCGATGAAGTACGAAAGCCCATAGGTTTTTGCAACATGCTCAAACGAGACACCGTGTGGAGTTCCGTATAACAATTCAAACGTGGCCCGGTCTAGATGTTCCGCTTGCGGCAAAAATGAAAAAATAGATCCACCATCGTTGTTGGTCACCACAATGGACATGTCTACGGTGCGACGATTCAATGCCAGTAGACCGTTCACGTCGTGCAACAGGGCAACATCACCAATAAGCAATGAAGTTGGCGAACCAGAACCGAGCGCGACGCCCACTGCTGTACTCACGACTCCATCAATGCCGTTAGCTCCTCGGTTCGAATGCACTGTGACACCACCTGTCACCGAACCAAACCACTCGACATCGCGAATAGGCATAGACGACGAAATAACGAGTTGATCACCTACAGCCAAGGACGATGTCAATACCCTCGCCACAGTTGGCTCGGAAAAGTTTTCCGCAGTCCACGCAGCAATGGCTTTCTGTGCAGCAGTTTCGGCTTTTTGCCAACTGAGTAACCATTCCTTACTACTTGCACGAACAAGCGGAATCAGTCGTTCACACATCAATCCAACATCGCCATTCACAGACAGATTGTTTGAGTGCTGCGGATCTATCACCGATGGCGCACCAGAGATATGAATCTTGAACGCATCAAGGGTGGATACCCACTGCGCCAACACTTTGGAGGCCGGTGGTTCACCAACCCACAACACCACATCAGGCTTGTGGGCGGAAACAAATTGCGACACTCGCACAATGCTGTCGAATGCCAAAACAACAGACTCATCACATTCACGCAATCCACTACGTGGGTCTGCAAAGACCGGCCAATTCAAAGCCTTCGCCACACTTAGTACATCTCGGGTTGCACCTCGTCCGGCGATAACGATGCCGGTCTTGTCGGTCACTTGGGCCGCGATAGTTGCGATGACGGATTGGTCAACGCCTTGAGCATGAAAAGTTTGCGACCATGCACCATCACGTGCCACTGGTAATTCCTGAACGTTTCCGACTAGTGGTTCTCTAAACGGAAGGTTGAGGTGGACTGGGCCGGGACGAGCCCCGAGACTTTCTGCATAACTTCGCGCGGCGAGCGCACGCCACGAACCGCGTGCATCATCGGATGGAACTCCGGGGTCGTGACTCCATCGCACAGCAGACCCAAACAGTTTTGTCTGATCAATAGTTTGAGGAGCGCCAACATCTCGCAACTCGGGAGGCCTATCAGCCGTACATACGATGATGGGCACATTGCTCTGATGCGCTTCCACAACAGCACCATGGAAATGAGTGGCAGCAGTGCCAGATGTACACAGCAGAATTGCAGGTCGGCCCTGCGCCAAAGCGATACCGAGCGCTGCAAAAGAAGCACTGCGCTCATCATGGAATATGTGGACTGCAATTTCGTTTCGATGCGCGAGTGCAACTGCCAGAGGCGTGCTCCGACTTCCAGGGGCAACCATCGCATGGCGAAGCCCTTGTCGAATCCACTCATCCACCAAGGTGGCACAAAAGGTGGCTGCGGTGTCGCCGATAGAACTCATGTCACCTATCGTGTCACCTGTGAGAGTGGAAATTTGGTCCGACGTTGTGTGCCCATGGTGCTTTATAGGTAAGCGCCGTTTTGAGGCTGCAATTGCCCGTCTGCGCGAGAAAGGTGTCACGGAGCCCATAGAGGTGGTGTACAAGGCTTTCCAGCTGGACCCAACCGCCCCTGCTGGCATGGCCACCCCAGTCGTGGACGCATACGCCAAGAAATTCGGTGGGCGCGAGCGGGCCGAACAGATATTGCGCCATGTCACAGATGTCGCCGCTCAGGACAATATTGAATTCAATATGGACATCGCAGTCCGAGCTAACACCATCTTGGCCCACCGAGCTCTTCATTGGGTGCTGTCTCATCATGGTGCAGAGAAGCAATCGGCGTTCAAAGAAAACTTGCTGAGCGCTTACTTCACCGAAGGACGCAATGTGGGCGATGCAGATGTGGTCGCTTCCTGCGCACAATCACTGGGCCTCGACTCATCCGCACTTCGACAGTGGCTCGATACCGACGAAGGGAACTCGGAAGTCTTAGAAGATTTCCAAGGTGCAGCTGCACGTGAGATAACGGCAGTGCCTTCATTTGTAATTGACAACAAGTTTCTCATTCCGGGCGCTCAGGACATCGACGTTTTTATCAACGTCATGGAACGTGTCCTTTCTAAATGACGCTTTCCTCCCACGTCATCGGAAGCGGTTCGCCTGCAACATTTCTCCATGGCTTTACACAGACATCACACAGTTGGTTGGAGTTAGTTGAACACTTGCCATTAGCCAGCACGTTGGTTGATGCTCCTGGTCACGGCGAATCTGCAGATGGCCATCGTTCGCTTACTCAAATTGGCGACGACATTGCAGCGATCATGCCAACCGGATGTCTCGTTGGATACTCAATGGGTGCACGCATGGCTCTACACACAGCGTTACAACATCCGCACAAAGTCACCTCGATCGTGCTCATTAGCGGAACAGCAGGAATTCGAGACGATGACGAAAGATCTGCTCGCAAGAACAGTGATGACACTTTGGCCAATCACATTGAAGACGTGGGCGTCACTGCATTCATAGACGAATGGTTATCTCAACCACTCTTTGCCGGTCTCAACAGCGCTACTAATCAACGACAAGATCGCCTTCGTAACACTCCGCGGGGACTGGCTGATTCACTGCGCTTCGCGGGCACGGGCACGCAAGAGCCACTGTGGGACCAACTACACGCCTTGTCTATACCAGTGTTACTCCTGTGTGGAACCACAGACACAAAATTTCATTCCATCGCTCTGGAAATGGCGACGATTATTCCCAACGCAACTTGTGTAGCCATAGAAGGTGCTGGACACACAGTGCACCTAGAACAACCCAAAAGGTTTATCGAAGAGTTGCTTCGCTTTACAGCAACTAAATAAGTGCGATAGCAATTCCTGCTGCGTACGTGAGACCCATAATCATCTGCGCCTTTCCGACTGCACCAAGAACAATGATGAGGTCTTTCCCCTTTGCACCGCGTGCCACTGCATCAAGTGCCGGCTTCACTGCGATAACGCCCACCAGGCCAAACAGAGCAAATGGGCCCGCCACAAACGACGTCACAATAATCACGATGCCAGCAACTGCGATCAAAGATGCAAACAAATAGCGGGTCTTCACATCGCCCAAGACCACAGCAAGCGTCCGCTTCCCCGCAACAGTGTCACCAGGAATATCACGCAAGTTATTGATCACAAGTAATGAGCAAGCAAAACACCCGGCCACAACACTTGCTAACAAACCCATCAATGACATCTGTTCAGCCACTACATATTCCGTGCCGATCGTTGCTACGACTCCGAAAAACACAAAGACAAACACTTCACCTAAGCCCGCATAACCGTAGGGACGTGGTCCGCCTGTATACGTCCACGCCGCTGCAATAGACACAACACCTACAAGAATCAATAACCAAGTGGTGACAATCGCAAGAGCAAGTCCAGCCACAGCAGCAATACCAAAAGCCACGAATGCTGCCCTCTTTACAGACGACGCACTTGCTACACCGGATCCGACCAACCGAAGTGGACCCACCCGCACAGCATCGGTTCCCTTGATGCCGTCTGAGTAGTCGTTTGCATAATTGACGCCAACCTGCAGAGCGAGGCTCACAACCCCCGCCAGTGCTGCACGCCACCAAATTGAATTTTCACTAGATGCGGCGCATGCCATACCGATGAAAACGGGCACTACAGCGGCCGGCAAAGTGCGGGGACGGGCACCAAGTATCCATTTCTTCCAGCCAAGAGATGCAGGGGTCGGTTGATTCGTCATGCATCTAGTGTCGCACGGGTCGTACGCTAAAAGAGTGAACGAACTCGTCTGCCTCGACTTACCCCTGGGTGATGCGTTTGTAAAGAGGTTGAAATCTGCGTGGGATGCTGGCGACGCCATCTTTCCCCTGGATCAACGTTTGCCATCAGCGGCACGAGTCGAAGTGTTGCAAGCCATCCAACCAACAGTCATCGTCGACGCCAGTGGGGATACGCGCACAGGAGGCAACAAGGTTGCAGATGGTGATGCTGTAGTTATCGCTACCAGTGGCACTACCGGTGCCGCTAAAGGTGTTGTACTCACGCATCACGCAATTCAAGCAAGTGCCAAGGCCAGTAGTGCGCGCCTCGGAATCACTAAAGACGATTGTTGGTTTGCCTGTCTTCCCCCCTCACATATTGGTGGGCTATCGGTAATCCTGCGATCAATAATCATGGGAACGCAATTCATTACTGCCCCATCGTTCACTGTGGAGGCCTATAACAACGCAGCCAGGGAGGGCGCCACAGTCGTCTCGCTGGTGTCTACTGCAATGCAGCAAGTCGACACATCGCTGTATCGCACCATTGTTCTCGGCGGAGCTAAAGCGCCACTACACAGGCCCACCAACTCTGTGATTACTTATGGACTCACCGAGTCAGGAAGTGGAGTTGTCTACAACGGGCTTCCACTCGACGAAGTCGAGATTGAGATACGGGATGGCGTTGTATTTCTTAGTGCACCAATGCTGTTGCGTTCTTATCGAGACGGCACAAATCCTCTCGTTAATGGGTGGCTACACACAGGCGATCGTGGTTACATCTCCGACGACGGATTGCTACATGTGGAAGGTCGCGAGGGAGATCTGATTGTCACAGGCGGCGAAAACGTGTGGCCCGAACAAGTTGAGACGCGCCTAAGTGCGATGACGGAGGTTCGTGATGTGTGCGTTGCTGGCGTGCCGGACAGCAAGTGGGGTCATGCCGTCCACGCCTTCGTTGTCTTGGAACCAGGCGCAAGTTTGTCTATTGAGGCGGTTCGTGAATGGGTGAAGGAAACATTGCCTGCATACAGTGCGCCACACGCCGTGCATGTTGTCGCAGAGATCCCACGAACGGCGCTGGGAAAACCTCAGCGAAACATTCTTGTGAGTTCAATTACCAACTAGCCAGCATTTGATGTGCTGAGTCCAGCGCCACCATCAATCACGTACGTCTCGCCCGTAATCCAACTGGCTGCTTCTGACGCTAAAAACGTTGCAAGGTTCGCTATGTCTTGAGGTTCACCCAATCGGCGCACAGGAACTGTTTTTGCAATCTTGTCACCAAAGTTTTCAACTAGGAAACTCGCAAAGTCTGTCTTTACGAGGCCCGGCGCAATGCCCACAACTCGGTTTGGCCCAATCTCGCTTGCAAGTTGGCGTGTGTAGTGAATGAGTGCGGCCTTGGTGAGGTTGTAGATACCAAGTCCACCACCATCCGTACGTAGTCCACCTACTGATGCAATATTGATGATGACGCCGGGATTGTCCTTGAACGATGCTTCGTACGCAGCCTGTGTCCACTGAATCGGTGCTTTCAAGTTCACCTGAAATGTCTTTTCGTAACGACTTTCATCAACTCCAAGCGTTGGTCCGTAGTACGGGTTGGTAGCCGCGTTGTTCACCAAGATGTCGAGTCGTCCAAACTTTTCGATGGTCTCACGCACAACATCTGCGGCTGCAGTTGGGTCACCAACATTTGCGGGACGGATAGCAACATCTCCATCAATGCCCTCCATGGAAGAAGCATCAATCTTTCTCGAAACCATCATCACGCTTGCACCGGATTCTGCGAATGTCTTAGCGATAGCAAGACCAATACCGCGAGATGCTCCCGTGACTAGAGCTACTTTGCCTTTAAGTGAAATTTCCATACGGGAAAACTAATCGCCCGAGACTGGCAACTACTTACTCGACATCCACAACGGGCAGCACGCGGACTTTCGTGATGCGCCTTCCCTCTAGTTCGTCAACAACAAAGCGCCAACCATCTATCTCTAGGGATTCACCGGTGACTGGGACGTGTTCGAGGATGCCAAAGAGAAATCCGCCTACTGTGTCGAACTCGTCCTCATCCAGCTTTGTTTCAAAGTGATCGTTGAATTCAGAGATGGCCATACCGGCGTCAACGAGCGACTCGCCGTTTGGAAGTGAACGCACCATCGGGTCTTCGTCGTCGTGCTCATCAACAATCTCGCCAACTAACTCTTCAAGACAATCTTCCAAAGTGACCAGACCCGTAATGCTTCCGTATTCGTCAGCCACAATCGCCATATGAAAGTGGTCGCGTTGCATTTCCCGCATCAACTTCGCAACTGGTTTGTTTTCTGGGATAACTACAGCGGGGCGAATCAATGAATCAACCGATTGAGATCCTTCGCCTGCCCTAATTCTTTTCATCAAATCTTTTGTATATGCGATACCGACAACGTCTTGATTGCCATCTTCGTCTTCACTCATCACTGGCATGCGGCTCACGCCATGTTCAAAGGCTTCGTCAATAGCGGCATCGATAGTGCTTCCGAAATCCACACTGACGATGTCAGGACGCGGGCGCATGATCTCTCGCACAACTGTGTCACCAAACTCGATAATGGACTCAATGAGTTCACGTTCTTCGTGCTCAATCACTTCTTCTTGAGCAGCTGCCTCAACTAACCCAAGGAATTCCTGTTCGCCAACAAAGGGACCCTGTTCTAGGCCCTTTCCTTTTACGACAATGTTCGTCAGGCCGATCAAACCTTTCGAAATCATCATGAGTGGCCAAAAGCCGACGAGAAGGGAAATGAGCTTTGATGTAGACAACGCTGCGCGATCGGGCTGTTGTACGGCATATGTCTTCGGAACTGCTTCGGCGAAGACAAAGAACACGACCACCGAGTAGAGCTTGCCCACCCTTGCTACCCGAATCAGCGAGTGCTTGAGCTTTGGGTTTCGAGACTCGCGACAAGCCCATCTCGGCAATCGAAAGCACTATGAGAACACACAGCAACAACGCAATTGCTACGAGCATCCACCAGTCGGCACTGGTTGGTGTTGCTGCAATCATTCTTTGTGTTCCTGTCTAAAGGTTGTCGGAGCAGGACCGCTCCAGTGGTGCGTGGTCAAGATGTCTAACTCGCGAGTCCGCATGTCAGCGGTTGTCTCTGGGCTGTCATGGTCAAACCCTAAAACATGAAGTACGCCGTGTACTACCAATAGAGCCAACTCATCATCCATGGTTCCCGCATGCTCGGCATATTGCTGTAGGGCCACCGAAGGGCACACAATCACGTCGCCCAACAACGTAGGCATGTCATCATGATCAGGGTGCGGCCTGGAAGGCCCGCGAGTCAGGGCGCCAGGTCCTTGGGACTCAGTTACCTCTACTCCGTCTAATGGGAAGGCGAGAACATCTGTTGGGCCAACTTTGCCCATGTGCTCAGCGTTGAGGTCGGTCATGGTTTCAGTGTCCACAAAAAACAGCGACAACTCACATCCACCACGAACTCCTGCGTGCATCAGTGCATTCACTGCCAATGTTCGCCAGCGAACAAGGTCCACATCTATGCCTGACTGTTCGTCTGAACAGAACACTTCCGGTACTCCATCGCCACCCGTGCGCTTTGGGGTTTGTATTCGAGGCCTCATGTCACTCATGTGGATGACTTTCGCGCACTTGCACGTTTTGCATCGGCAACTGTTGCTCGTTCATAGGCGGCAACAATGTCGGCAACAATACGGTGCCGCACAACATCGGATCCGTCTAAGTAAACAAAACCGAGAGAGTCAATGCTTCCCAACTTCTTCTCTAGTCCCACCAGCCCGCTGCGACCATCAGGTACGTCAATCTGTGAAACATCTCCAGTGACAACTACTTTCGATCCGAATCCAATTCGAGTTAAGAACATCTTCATTTGTTCAGGAGTGGTGTTCTGAGCCTCATCAAGAATGATAAACGAGTTGTTCAATGTACGGCCGCGCATGAATGCTAAAGGCGCAACTTCAATAGTTTGACGCTCAATCAGTTTCATCGCCGCTTCTGGATCGACCATGTCATACAGCGCGTCATACAAAGGACGAAGGTATGGGTCGATCTTTGCCATTAAGTCACCAGGTAAAAAGCCCAAACGTTCTCCGGCTTCCACTGCTGGACGAGTCAACACGATGCGCTGCACTTGTCGAGCGTGCAATGCTTGCACAGCCATCGCGACTGCCAACCAACTCTTGCCAGTACCTGCGGGTCCGATGCCGAAGGTGATCGTGTTTTCACGAATGGCGTCGACATATCTCTTTTGACCAGCTGTCTTCGGACGCACCATGCGACCTCTGGCCCCTTTCAAAATGTCATCAGTCAGAACTGAACTTGGCCGCTGCTCGGCACGAACCATCACGATGCTTCTATCCATGACAGATTGGTCGAGACGTTCACCACTTTGCAGCAGCAGTACCAACTCCTCAAACAGGCGACCCACCTGATGAGAGCGCGGACCATTACATGTGATCTCGTTACCTCTCACCGTGACTGCGACATCGGGAAAGGATTCTTCCACTCGACGAAGGTATTCGTCTCGAGGCCCGAGCAGCTCAGCCATGAGATGGGTGCCCGGCACTACGACCGTGACGGTGGGGGCAACAGTTGACATCTAGAGAAAGACTATCTACCTGCATGCAATCCAGATGATTCCACCCCTGTCACCTGATGCGTAGTACCGTCACAATCGTTCTCTTGGGCGGTGCAATCATGAAAAAATCAGGTTTTTATGTTGCGTAAAGCCTTCATAGCACTCTCATGGCTGGCGGCCATCGGCGCTGCCGCACTGGGCGCCATACACGGCATCACTCAGGCCAGCACCACCAGCGCATCCGCTTCTATTGCCATCACAGGAGCGATCGGTGCGATCTTGATTGGTTCGTTCGCCCATAAGCCACCTGTTGTGGTCTCCGCAACTGCCGCATTTGCAGTTGCTGTCATCGCCGCGTCTCGGATTATCGAGGGCCAATCAACTAGCAATGCCTCTCCCACAGTTGAGTTACTACTTCTGGCGAGCCAGGTGGGATTAGTTATCGGATTGCTACTGATTGTGCGTCGTCGCCTACTAGGTCAGTTAGCAAACGTAATGACCGACGGAATTATCGTCGGCCTAGGTGCGTGGGTACTGGTATGGATCTTCCTGATCCAACCGTCACTTGCTCTCACCAGCAACACTCCGGCCATCACTGCGATTCAAAGCGCCACATTAGGCGTAGCGATGATTGTGTTGTTCTTGCTCGCAACATTGCTTTTCTCCAACACTGCGCCATCGGCGCCCGTTGCGTTCCTGGGATTAGCCGTATCACTGGGGTTAGTGGGCATCATTCTTCGCTCAGTCATCGTTCGAACAGACGCTCATCTATCAGCATCCACCATCAATGCATCCTTCTTCATTGCCTTCGCTCTCGCTGGGGCCAGTTTTCTGCATCCGAATATCCGCCACATCAATAGTGGTGCCATCTCACGTTCAACAGCACCACTGATGACACGACTGATGACAACTACCGTTTCTCTTATCGCACCAATCATTGTGTTGGCCATCACAGACCCACACGATTCCACCGATCGTTGGGTTCGCACAGTGTCTGTCATCGTGCTTGCTGCCGCAGTCATGCTTCGGGTCATTCAGTCGGTCCGTCTGAATGCCGCCACTCAAGACACGTTGGTGAGAAACGCACTCACCGACTCTCTCACCGGATTACCTAATCGCATTCTCATGCTCGAACATATAGAAAAAGCGATTCACTCCTCCTGGAAAACATCACAACGTCCCACTGTTCTCTTTATCGATGTTGACCGATTCAAAAGCATCAATGACAGCCTTGGCCATTCAACAGGCGATGCCATACTCACCGAAGTCGCGCGCCGATTAACCAGTGCCATCTCGCCACACGCAACAGTGGCTCGCATTGCAGGTGATGAATTCGTAGTCCTCGACAGCACCACCGAAAGCCCTACACAATCTGTTGTGCTTGCCGAGCGTATTCTTGATGCGCTACGAGACCCCATGAAGGGAAATGCAGGCGACATGTTTGTCACGGCAAGTATTGGCGTCGCATACGCAGTGCCAAACCTGCGCTTATCTGCCGAAGACCTCATGCAACACGCAGACACTGCGATGTACCGTGCAAAGTCGGCCGGGCGTAATTGCATCGCATTGTTCGATGATTCAATGCTTGAAAGCGTGACCAAGCGTTTAGATGTAGAGACCGCGTTGTACCGTGCACTCGAACGCAACGAGTTGCGACTTGTTCATCAACCCATTGTTGATATCGATCTCGGAATTGTTATCGGATTTGAAGCACTCATGCGTTGGGATCGTAAAGACTTAGGCACGGTGTCCCCTCTCGATTTCATTCCTATCGCAGAAGAAACTGGCACTATCGTTCCCCTTGGTTCTTGGGCCATCAACGATGCATTGCAGCAATTGCGTTCATGGGTAGACACTGGCGTGTGTACCCCTAGCACGACAATGAGTGTCAACGTGTCCCCTCGACAGTTACACGACCCTGAATTCGTGACGATTGTGAGCAACGCCCTCGATGCGTCAGGGGTGTCGCCTGAACAACTATGGCTTGAAGTGACAGAGAGCGTCATGATCACAGAACCCACGCAGGCCTTAAGTTCACTTCGTCGACTCAACGCTCTGGGTGTTCGCATAGCGATCGATGATTTCGGAACGGGCTATTCATCACTCTCACTTCTACAGAAGTTCCCCATTCAATGCATCAAGATTGATAGAGCGTTTGTCAACGACATCTCCACGGATAGCGCCACACAAAACATCGTTCGCACCATCATTGCAATGGCCGAGGCAATGGGAGCCGACATTGTTGCTGAAGGTGTAGAAAGTAAAGAACAGCTGCAGACCCTGAAGTCGGTGAAATGCCATCGCGCGCAGGGCTACCTCATCAGCCCACCAGTTGATGTACAAGATGTACCGCGAGTTGTCCGCGAGATTCAAGACCCAGAAGCCTGGGCATCAAACACCAACTAAGACGGCTTGCCCACCCGCTCTAGTTGCCCATTAGGGAGACGCACATACAACTCCACCGTGTGTGCACCTTCCGTCAATAATCCGTAATCCAAGATCGCCGTATACGACACAACATCACGTGCGCCAGATAGTTCACCAATCACGCCTGCAGCTATGCCATCAATTGCAACGACACCTTCTGTTCCAACATCCAGTGGTTTCGCCAACTGGATGTTGCCTGTGATGAGCGAAGGAACTCTGGCGCCCTTTTTCGTCGACACGTTCGTAAACATCTTCTTCTGGGTCACCGACCACCCGGTCACAGTTGTTGAATTTGCAACAGCGGGCAACGCCTGGCCAACCAGTGATGCAGACAGTCCAACGCCAGCAACTCGACGCAAAGATCCTTCTCTGGCTACTACAGAGTCGTAATAATCAGAACGTTCCTTCACTACTTCAAAGCCCTCGGACAGAACAGCAGTTTCTCCGGTTGCCGAGACCACCGTGCGCGTGCGACCTGCTGGGCATTCATTTGCAACTGATAGTCCAGCGAACTCCCAAGAAGTTTCTGTTTCTGTCACGTCGATAATCGTGGGCAAGATGTCAAGGTTAGATATTGCACAATCGCTGATCTTTCCCGCGGATTGTTTTGGAAACTTTATGAACGTGGGAATTCGATAGACATCATTTGATTGACCAATGTCAGAGAAGTCCGTGTGACGTTGAGGCAGGGTTGGCATAAACGAAATACCATGATCCGCTGTGACAACAAGGAGCGTGTTGTCCCAACGCCCTTTTTGTTTGAGGGTTTCTATTAACTCCGAGATTGCATTGTCTGCAGCGCCCACCTGAACAAGAAATGTTTGATAGGTGTCTCGTACCACATCTTCATTGTCTGGGTTCTGAGTAGTAATAGAAGCAGACAATGGAGCAACGCGATGGTCTGGCGTCAACCTCCATGGAGCATGCGGAACTAGTGCGTGCACCACCTCCACGCGTTGCGATGAGTCATTTACAAACGCAGCAACACCATTACTAATGGCATCTACCTGTGAGAACGCACCTGTATCAAACTGTTCCTTGAACTTGTTGGCAACAGCACCAAAACCGCCCCATGTTCCTTCAATGGATGGAATCCTCGTGCGCGCAATTGGGGGCAACACACGGTGACCATATACATAGCCCGCATCGCGAACGAATTTCACATATCGACCCACATCAAATCCGAAAGAGGAAGCGACATCCGAATGACAGACAGAGTGGGGACAAAGACTCGTGACGGGTTCAATTCCATCTATTGCTGTCTTACCACCGAACAAAGTAAAAATGTTCTTCGGATACTGCTGAAGAAATGGTCCCCCCGTTTGTGACGGCACCTGTGACGACAGAATTGCTGGCACTGCCTGGTGTGTGAAGTTTGATTCCGCTACAGAGTTCCTGAACCAAGTTGACTCTTGTGCAAGTCGTGCAAAGCCAGGAAATCGTTCAGCATTAATTTCGCCGTTTGAATCAAGTAAGGCATATAACGGAAATTCGTCAAACACAATTTGCAATACCGAGACATCAGTACGACCAATCACGGCGTCAGATTTAGGACCTGACGTTCCCAAGATCACTGGCTGTAGTTGAATCAACGCTGTGGCCAGGACTGCGACGCCCAAAGCAGATAACCAGCGTGACCATTCACGTACAGATTTGAACCGATCAAAAGAAATGGGTACTGCAACCGCGAGAAGTAACCCCACCGCAATGGGAACAGCGTTGCCCTTCCATTGCGCGATTCGAGCAATCGCTAGACCCACTAGGAAGGAAAAAACCGCAATCTGCCAGAGACGAACTGACTCATTCACCCGTGGTCCAAAAGCTTTGCTTATGACATCAATCGCCGTAGCCACCAATGCCGGAACTAAGAGCACCATCAATACGAAGATCGATACTTCCAGCGACGTCATCTTTGCCGCGGAGAACACCGTCGTGTTCTTTCCGTACAAATCCAGTATTGGTTGAGCAATCGCAATAGTCGAAAGGGCAAAATATGTGAGGAAGTGCTTACGAATCACCTCACAACCTTGCCACAATAGAACGGTGTCCAACCTGCTCTCCCGCACCAAAATCTCTCAGTTGCTGGTGGGGGCACTCTGTGTTTCAGCATTCATTGCCCCGCAGTTATCTCAAGCGGCTCCACCTCCAGTGTCTATTTCTCCCAACGGACAAGGTCGGCTACTCATCATCGGAGACAGCCTTAGCGTGGGAACCGATTACTTCGGCAAACTACAAACACGCATTGAGCGCTTAGCAATTTGGCCATCTGTATTCATTGACGACAAGTCGGGTCGAAAAGCATCTCTTGCCGCACCCATCCTCGAGAAGCAGCTCAATGCAGATACCACAGCAATTGTTATCGCTCTCGGTACGAACGACATGATCTCTCGCACCGAGTCGTGGTATCCGCAATATGTCATTGACTTGGTAATGACAAAAACTAGGAACCTTCCGGTGCTTTGGGTCAACACAGAATTCTCAGCACTTGGAAGACGCGATTGGATTAGTCGGTCCGTGCGATTCAACAGGGCGTTAGTAAAAGCACAAGCGCGCTGGCCACAACTTCGTATCGCCGACTGGAATACATCTTTTGTGCCCAAGGCCGCAAGCCGATTCATTGCAGACGGCGTCCACCTCACTGTTAGTGGTTACAAGACGCGAGCAAGTTTTACTGTGAACGCTCTTCGTGTGTACGGCACACAGGTTGTTGATGCAACAACCACCACAACATCTACGACTACAACGTCAACAAGTACATCAACAGTTCCACCAACCACCACTCCGTAATCGGCCTACTGCACGAAACGGTTACAGTTCAGCCATGCGCGCAGTTGTGTCCCACCAAGGTTCAGTTTCATTAGTTGAAAGAGATATTCCTTCCGGCGAAGGTGAACTCATTCGCGTGACGTCCTCTGGAATCTGCGGAAGTGATTTGCACCTCATCAGCCTTGGGCTCTCTGGAGTTGTTTTAGGTCACGAATTCGGTGGCTACACAGAGTCAGGCCAACTTGTCGCCGTGCGCCCCACTGGCGAGTGTGGGCATTGCGAAGAATGCAAACGCGCACTACCTCACACTTGCAAGATGGCGGCCGCATCACTACATGGCACATCTATCGATGGAGGGCTCGCAGAATTTGTACGTGTGGAAAAATCCAGATTGATTGCGGTACCAGCAAGCGTGAACGCAGAAGTTGTTGCGCTTGTAGAACCATTAGCCGTTGTCGTACACGGAATAAATCGCGTTCCAATTTCACGTGACATGACAGCCGTAGTAGTTGGTGCCGGCTCTATCGGACTTCTCACAGCTGCTGTTCTTGCCGATCGCGGCATAGAAGTAGACATCGTGACGCGCCACCCCCGTCAGACCCAGGCGGCCGAGGCTCTAGGAGCACGGCCCATCTCCACCCCGGGCAACAACTACGACTTCTCATTCGATGCTGTCTGCACCCAACAATCTTTCGATGCCTGCGTCAGTGCCACCAGACCCCGTGGCTCCATTGTGGAGTTCGGCATGGTGTGGTCGCCCGTGGCACTGTCGAACACCTTGATGTTGAAAGAGATCTCCGTGATTCCGTCCATCTTCTATAGCCACGACCACGAACACCATGATTTTGAGGAGGCGGTAGATGTTTTGTCACGCAATCCACATATTGCCAAAGCCCTTATTACTCATCGGTATTCCCTTGATTCTGCTGCAAAAGCCTTTGACACAGCCAACGACCGTGCCAGCGGGGCGATCAAAGTGCACTTTTTCACTAACTAGAAGTAGCCCGGATGATCCCATTTTGGTGACAATCACTCATCAAAATAACTCAACAGATAATTGTTGAAGACAATTTATTTCTGTTGCGTGTGGTTGGCGTCACAGCGATTCTTACTGCTATCGTGCCCTTAGTCACATCACAGTGGTGTGCCAATTTTGGGGGTAACTCAATGACACAACGTCATACGACACGGTCCCGAGTGTTACGTAAAGTCGGAGCAGTTCTTGCTGCTTCGCTTGCCGTTTCTACTCTGGCCACAACCGGTGCTAGCGCAAAAAGTGCTGCAACCGGTCCGACAGCTGGCGGCGGCGGAGATGCAAAAGTTGCAATCTTCGACACCTTCGGCGGCTGGTGCGGACCTGACAACTTGGCCAACTCGGCTTTGATGGCAGCTCGTACCATTTACGAAACATTGTTTGAAAAGTCAATCGGTGGAGACATGATTCCCGTGCTCGCCGAATCTGGACAAGCAGGCAAGAATGCCGACGGCACTCTCGACCTTAAGACATGGACCATCAAGATTCGTTCTGGCATCAAAATGCACGACGGCACAGATCTCGATGCTTCACTCGTGAAGTTCAACTACGACGCAGGTCGTGGTGCTGGCGTTCTCACTGGCCAACAAGGTTCTTCATACCTTGGAACTGCTGTTCCATTCCTTGCAAACATTTTGAGCGTCACAGCTGACAACACGGCTGGAACAGTTGTGTTCAAGTTGTTCCGTTCACAGAACGACTTCTTGGGTACTTTGTACGCATCAGGTCGTACTGTTATTCGTGCGAAGGCACAAATTCAGGCTGCAGGCGGATCAAAGGCGTCAGGCGGAGCGGGAACCGGTTCATGCGGCGCAAAGCCAGTGGGCTCCGGACCATTCATGGTTGAGTCAACCTACGTGCGTGACGCCGACAAGTTGAAGGTTGTTCGCAACCCGAACTACTGGCGCAAAGATGCCAAGGGTGTGCAATTGCCATACTTGAACTCGATCACATTCGACAACATCAAGGACTCACAACAGCGTAAGAACGCGATTATGAAGGGCACCTACGACGCCGCGATGTTTACATCCGGTGAAGGAAAGTACGTCAAGAGCATTCGCAGCAACAAGAACCTTACGGAATACAAGTCAAAGAACGAGTACTACCCATCTTTCTGGTTCAACCAGAAGATCCAGACTCAGTTCGCTAACAAGAACTGCCGTGCTGCTGTCTCTTACGGAATTGACCGTGCAACGTGGGTACGTATTCGTACAGCAGGTGAAGCAACTGCTGCACCGTCAATCGTTGGTCCAACCAGCGTGATGTACAGCAAGAAGAACTTTGCAACCTTCAATATGAAGAAGGCCACAGATGCTTTGGCTCTCTGCTTGTCAGAGACTGGCAAGACCGAGCTGAAGTTCACCATTCCTGCAGATATGAGCGCCGTTTCGTTGGCCAACGTTAAGTTGATCGCGCAACAGCTCAAGGCCGTTGGAATCACAATGGATATCGTGCAGAAAGAGTCCTACACCATCATTGGTGAAGCATTCAACGCTGCAGCGGGCAACCAATACGATGCAATCCTCATCCTTCTTATGGAAGGAACCGATGTGAGCTTCAACTTGCCATTCCTTGTGACCAACTCGTTTGCCCCAGGTTTCACTGGCTCAACTGCTTACTTCAAGGGTCTTCTTGGATCAATCTTGAGCCTTACCCGCCACACCGACACCAAAGTTGATGACTTGCTCTACGCAGCACAGGCATTGCCAAACGGTGCAACCGGTAATGGAGGAACTGCAGCCGAGAAGAAGGCTATAAAGGATGCTTACAAAGCAGCAACTGAGTACATTCAGGGCGAACACCTAATCACATCAATTGCTCACGGTTACTACGCCTTGTTTACAAAGAACAGCGTGAAGAACGTGGGCAAGCTGAAGGGTCCTTCGGGCAAGACTCAGCGTGTTGTTACCAACTGGGGTATCGACTGGACAGGCGTTTACCTCCAGAAGTGATGTAAGTGATTTGTCTTCACCTAGGTGAGACGCTTTACAAAAAAACATACGGAAGGGCCACTCCTAATTGGGAGTGGCCCTTTTCGTTTGTGTAACATTGATTTATTCTTAGGGGGAAATTTGGAAACGTTTAAATACATTTTTCAACGCGTGTTCATCGCACTCATCGTCGTTAGTGGCGCAACATTCCTGTTGTCGTTACTGATTCAACTTCTTCCAGGCGATCCAGCAGTCATGGCAGTTCCGAATGCAATGCCCGATCGCGTCGCACTCATGCGCAAAGACATGGGCCTCGATCGTGGCGTACTCGGCTTCTTCTGGAAGTGGTACACAGACATGTGGCACGGAAACTTCGGAAACCAATACAGCAACAACGACACCATTAGCGTCACCGTTCTTCTTAAGCGTGCGCTTCCAACAACTCTTCTCATCATCTTGTATGTTCAGATCGTGGGGTTGCTCGTTTCCGTGCCGCTTGGTCTCATCTCCGCATACCGCGAAGGTTCACGATTCGATCGTTATCTCCAGACCACATTGTTCGCTCTTTCTTCAATTCCATCGTTTGCTCTTGCTCTCATCTTGGTATTGATTTGCGCGTGTTCTCTGGCGTCACGTTCTGCGAGCCTCAAGCACCACCCTGCTTACTTCAGCCGCACTGAATATGGGCGGCTTAGTTGGCGGCACCATCATCACCGAAATCTTGTTCAACCTCCCTGGATTGGGATATCAGATTGCGTTTGCAATCGCATCTCGCCAGGTCATTTCACTCATGTCCTTTATTGCGGTCACCGCGGCCTTCTACGTGTTCTTCAACACGATGGTCGATGTGATTGCCAATATTGTTGACCCACGCACAAGGGAGCGCCGTGTTTAAGAACTTTCTCAAGAAGCCAATTGGTTTCAAACTGTCGGCATTGTGGCTGTTCGCCGTTTTGTTCATAACAATCACTTACGACCTCTTCCCTTTCACACCATGGGACAGAATTTCCGATTTCTCACAAGGTGATGGACCATTCAAAGTTCCGGGCCATATTTTGGGCACTTCATACGACGGCATGGACATGTTCACTGCCACTATGCATGGTGCACGAATGTCCACCTTCGTTGCGCTTGTCTCCGTAATTATCGGCGGAGGCATCGGATCTGGGTTGGGCATCGCAGCCGCGTACTACAGAGGCACGTTCGACAAGGTCATGAGCTCGATATTTAACATGATTCTTGCTATTCCGAACTTGGTGATGTCACTTGCGCTTATTTCAGTTCTTGCAAACGGAAACAGCAACGAACCAGCTTCTGACTTCCGTCGTGTTCTCGTGCTTACCATCTCGTTGACAATCGTCATCATTCCAATTCTCGGTCGCATCGCTCGCAGCTCAACTCTTCAGTGGTCGAGCCGTGAATTTGTTTTGGCTTCGAAATCAATCGGCACAAAGAACCTCGAGATCATTCGCCGACACATCATTCCAAACGTCGCACCAGCAATCTTGGCCATCGGTTTCTTCGCCGTTGGTGTTGTGATGATTGCCGAAGGTTCACTTTCCATTCTTGGTATCGGTGTTCCCGGTGGAGCTAGTTGGGGCTCATTGCTCGCCATTGGTCGAGCAAACCTCGAGTACTCCCCTCACGAGGTGTACATCCCCGTTGCGTGCATCGGTTTCACCGTTATCTCCACTAACTACTTTGGCGACTACATCAGAGCCAACCTCGACAAGAGAGAGTCAAAGATATGAGCAAAGTTCTAGAGGTCACTGACCTTTCCATTACGTTCGACACGCCACGAGGAAACCTTCGTGCAGTCAATGACGCAACCATCACCTTGGATCAAGGCGAAAGCATTGGTGTTGTAGGCGAATCAGGCTCAGGCAAGACAGTGTTGTCTCGCGCCATCATGGGTCTGCTTCCCGGAACTGCCACGCGCTCCGGATCCATCAAATACATGGGCAAAGAAATCTCAGACCTTCCCGAGAAGGAATTGCGCGAACTTTGGGGAACAGGCATGGCCATGATCTTCCAAGATCCGATGACCACACTGAACCCCGTGCGCCGCATTGGAGCTCAACTCACCGAGAGCCTCACCGTGCGTCTGAAACTTTCAAAGAAAGAAGCACACGAGCAAGCGATTGAACTTCTTCGACGCGTTCGTATTGCAGACCCAGAAGGCATGATGCGCAAATTCCCGTATCAACTTTCTGGTGGTATGCGCCAGCGCATCATGATTGCAATCGCTGTTTCATGCAAGCCTGAACTTCTGTTTGCCGATGAGCCCACTACTGCACTCGACGTGACAGTGCAAGCTCAGGTATTGGAACTGCTGAGTGAACTCCGTAAAGAGTTCAACATGGCAATGATCCTAGTTACCCACGACCTTGGCGTTGTGGCAGGCCACACCGACAAGATTGCTGTTATGTACGCAGGTGACGTCGTCGAGATGGCCCCAACCCGGGAACTCTTCAAGAACATGAAGATGCCGTACACAGAGGCTCTGTTGAAGTCCATTCCTCGTCTCGAGACTCCAACAGGCACTCGCCTTCCCGTGATTGAAGGACGTCTTCCAGACCCAACAAAGAACGAGCCTGGTTGCCCGTTCGCAAATCGCTGTCCGTACGTTGCCGACAAGTGCCGTGCGGAAAAGCCACCATTGAAAGACACCGGAACTGGCCATCTGTATCGATGCTGGTTCCCTATCGGAGGAGAAAAGTAATGGCTGGTAGCGGCAAAGCACACATGCGGCCCGATGGCGACCGCATTCTTGAAATCAATGACCTCACAGTCGAGTTCAACCTTGGACGCGGCAAAGTTGTGAAGGCAGTTTCTGGCATCAGCCTCGACCTCATCCGTGGTGAGACACTCGCCATCGTGGGCGAGTCTGGTTGCGGTAAGTCCACACTTGGTAAGGCAATTCTTCAGTTGCCAAAGCCCACCAGTGGTTCCGTGAATTTCCTCTCTAAGGAACTCACCACCATGAATAAGCACGACCTGCGAGAAATGCGTCCAGCGATGCAGATGATCTTCCAAGACCCCATCTCCTCTCTCGACCCACGTCTTCCCGTTAGCGAAGTATTAGCCGAGCCGTTGCGCGTCTGGAACCGTGGCAACGAAGTGGAAATCAATGAAAAGATTGATGAACTTCTTCGTGCTGCCAACCTTGACCCAGCAGTAGTTCGCGATCGTCGTTCGTACGAGTTCTCAGGTGGACAGTGCCAGCGCATCAGCATCGCGCGAGCACTCGCTCTTGATCCAACCATGATCATTTGTGACGAACCAGTGTCAGCTCTCGACGTAAGCGTCCAGGCTCAGATTCTGAACCTGCTGCAAGACATGAAGGACCGATACGGCCTTACCCTCATCTTCATTTCCCACGACCTTGCTGTGGTGAAGGCAGTGAGCACACGAGTCATGGTGATGTACCTGGGCAAAGTGTGTGAAGTGGCTCCACCAGATGATGTGTACCTCCGTACACGTCACCACTACACAAAGGCTCTTGTTGGGTCCGTGCCGATTCCCGACCCAGATCGCAAGATCAGCGCCGGACTCATGCAGGGCGAACCCCCATCGACCATCGATCCTCCATCAGGATGTCGTTTCCGTACACGTTGCCCAGCTGCAACGGAACAGTGCGCAAGCGAAGAACCACAGCTTCGTGAAGTAGCAGTGGGTCACTTTGTGGCCTGCCACCACCCTCTCGAGGCGTAGTTACTGCCCTGGCCAGCCAGGAGTATCAGCATCTAACTCCACACCCATGGTGTTGAGGAAACCAGACACAAGGCGGTACACGCCTGCAACCATGACTAGTTCCACTAGTTCTGCTTCGTTCCATGTTTGTGTAAGCGCTTGCCAAGTTGCATCACTCACGCAGTTATCGGCGCATAGTTCATCTGCCATTGCTATGAGATCCGAGTCGTTGTCCGACCACTGCCCCGCATCAACGTCACGCGTCAGGGCTACTACCTCGTCGAGAGATAGACCGACACGCTCACCAATAATCGTGTGTTGTCCGAATTCGTACACCGATTGACAATTCCAACCGACGCGCAAGATCACAATTTCGCGTTCACGTGCAGGCAATAGCCCTTTGTTGAGGAACAGCCCAGCAAAAGTCATGAACCGCTTCAATAGTCGCGGATGATGCGCAATCGTTCCGAAGATGTTGAGTGGAGTTCCGTCGGGCGCATTGATGCCCATGCCCAAGATGGCGGCAATTTCATCATCTATGTGTTGCACCGGCGCAATGCGAGGTGATGTAGGGCGAAGTGAACCAAGTGGAGACGGCTGTGAAGTCATGCCCTATCTTGCCTCAAACTGAACCAGCCCAATTACTTCTAGTACCGTTGAAACGTGTTGGTACAGGGCCCCTTCAAACAACAGATACCTGGAATGTAGAGATGCCGAACCAACAATCCATTCCCTTTGGTGGTGAGTTACTGCCCACAGATGGATCAGCTGTTCTTATTCCTGGATTCCTGTCTGAAACAGAAGCGGATGACTTCTTCGCAGGCCTGCACAGCAAGACCCCATGGGAAGAGCACAGCATCAAGCTTTTTGGAAAACAGATTCCTGAACCTCGATTGTCCACGTGGCATGCCGACGCAGATTTGCCCTACACATATTCAGGCGTGCCTCGTACACCTCACCCATGGATAGAGCCTCTTGCATCTCTGAGAGCAGCGTGTGAGACACATACTGGCCACTCATTCAATGGCGCACTCCTCAATCTGTACAGAACAGGCCAAGACACCATGGGCTGGCATTCAGATGATGAGGCAATCAACGGCCCTAACCCCGTCATTGCCTCAGTCAGTTTGGGAGCAGAACGCCGATTCGACTTCCGCCATAAGCAAACTCGCGAAATAATTTCCGTGGCGTTACCCCACGGGTCTTTACTTGTCATGTCAGGTACGTGCCAGACCTACTGGCTTCACCGAATAGCGAAAACGACGCGAGTACTTCAGCCACGCATCAACGTGACCTTTCGTCATTTAATAACTAATGCCTAACTGACACGCTCGTCGGCGGCAGTCATTAGTTGACCTGCTTCTCGCGGCCTTCCCAATATGGTGCACGCAACTTGAACTTTTGAAGTTTGCCAGTTGTGGTGCGAGCGAGTTCGTTTCTGAACTCGATTCGCTTCGGGCACTTGTAGCCAGCCAACTTTGTTTTCACATACGCAATCAGTTCGTCCTCTGTGAGTGCAGAACCGGGTGTCTTCACCACAAGCGCCATCACAAGTTCGCCCCACTTCTCATCTGGAATTCCAATCACAGCTACTTCAGCAACATCTGCATGAGAGAAGACAGCATCTTCTACTTCGATAGATGACACATTCTCGCCACCCGAGATAATCACATCTTTCTTACGGTCAGCAATAGTGATGAAATGATTCTCGCCTTCGGAACCCCCATCGCCTGTGTGAAACCAACCGTCAACGATTGCCTTAGATGTCTCTTCTGGCTGCTGCCAGTAACCAGACATCACCACATTGCCTCGTGCAAGCACTTCACCCTCAGCATCCACCTTCATTTCAACACCGAGAGACGGCGCACCCGCAGCCCCCAGTTTTGCGGCGCGATCTGCAGGCGACAGATGATCCCATTCAGCACGGGTGCGATTCATCGTAAGAAGTGGAGAGGTTTCTGTTAGTCCGTAAATCTGCACGAACTCCCACCCAAGATCAGTTTCGATTCTCTCAATCGTTTTTGTTGGTGGAGGTGCTCCAGCAACAACCATTCTCACTTGGTCACGCGATGTGGATAATCCAGAGTCTGCAGCGGCGTCGAGAACCATGTTTGCTACAGCAGGTGCTCCACAGAGCAATGTCACGCCGTGCGCATCGATACGTCGCAGAATCTCTGCGCCATCTACCTTGCGCAACACGATATGCATGCCACCCATCGCCGTTACTGAGAACACCATGCCCCATCCATTTGCATGAAACTGTGGGAGCGTGTGCAGATAAACATCGCGGTCGTTGACGTTCATCTGCCAACCAAAGATTGCAGCATTGATCCACAAGTTGCGATGCGTAAGTTGCACACCCTTCGGACGCGCTGTTGTTCCACTGGTGTAGTTGATAGTTGCAGTGGCATCTTCATCTGGCACCCATGCGGCAGGCTCGGTGTCGTACTTGTACAAGATGGCGTCAGACTCGGCACCAATCACAAACTTGTGCTTGGCGGTCACTGACGCAAGCGATTCTTCAAGCTCTGGGTCGACGAGTAGTACTTCCGCACCACAGTGTTCGATGATGTAGGAAATCTCTTCGGCCACCAGACGGAAGTTGATGGGAACAAGCACACGGCCGTAGCCGCTCACGCCAAAGAACGCTGTGAGCAAACGAGCGCTGTTATGACTCACTACGGCCACTCGAGCCCCCTGCGGCACTCCCATGGCGTCTAGGCCTGCAGCCTGAGCGCGTGCTCGCCGTGCCATCTCTGCGTAGGTCAAAGTGCCCCAGGAACTAGCAGGCTGGTCAGGCTCATCGATGACTGCTATCCGGTCTCCATACACCTGCTCGGCGCGACGGAGGTGATCCACGATGGTGAGGTCTACTTTCATATCCCTACCGTAGATGGTCTAGAGCTTGACGCTTTTACGCAACGGCGACAGGGCGCCGAGCCCCTCGAACACTGCGAAGTAGCCACACCGCGGTGGACACAAGCGAGATCACAACGACGGCCACAAGCACCACAATCATTGATGTCGGCATGCGACCAGCACGACTAAATACATACGCATCAGGCGCTACGTACCCTACCAACGTGACCAGGCCCCAAAGGCGCAAACTACGCCACTGGCGATCTACTACCAAGCCAACGCATCTCGCACTTCCCACGCCCCACACCAGCGAAGAGGACAGTTCCACCACAGCAAAAACCCTAGGGGACACACCATAAGTGCGGAGAAAGACTCCAACGAACACAATTCGACACACTGCATACAAGATTGAGAGAAATAACCACGTTCGTTCGAGAACTTGACGTTGCGCAGACACAAAATCAGCGTACGCCCTATGTTCTTCGTATCAGCAATAGACTTGCACAGTGAGTAACACAGGCACCAGCCAATCGCAGCGTCGCACTGGATTCAGTATTCACCTACTCACTGCTAGTGGCGCCCTCGCCGGGCTCATCGCGCTTCAATCGGTTATCGATGGGCACATTCGAACTGCACTCTTGTGGCTCATTGCCTGCCAAATTCTTGACGGGATCGATGGACCCATTGCCCGAAAATTTGATGTGGGCATCCATGCTCCACACATCGACGGCCACGTCCTAGACCTCGTCATTGACTACGTCACTTGTGTAGTCGTGCCGACCGTCTTACTTATTCGACTTGATGTTGTTACACCAGCTTTTACAATGACAATTGCCGGACTCATCCTCATCTCCAGTGCATTGTGGTTTGCCCGCACCGATCAAGAAACTGAGGATGTGTGGTTCAATGGCTTTCCCGCAATGTGGAACATTGTGATTCCTACATTCTTGATTCTGGGAATTGGCCAAAAGACTGCAGCGATTATCTGTGTATTTCTTTGTCTGACACAACTCACAGTTGTTAAGTTTCCACACCTAGTCAGAGTTGAAGCTTTACGCATACCCACGTACAGCATCACCATCGTGTATTTCGCAGCATTCACTTTGTTGTCGGCTCAATATCCCAATGGACCAACATGGGCTCGCAATGTCATCATGGTCACCCCCGCGTACTTACTCGTAATAGTGGTATGGCGTACCTGGTTCTCTAAACAAACGATTTTCGGTTATTCAATCCTAAGAAAATAACTATTCGAAGTAACGATCTCGGAGGTCCTTTTTCAGCACCTTTCCTGTCGCATTGCGAGGAAGTTCATCGACCTGCCAGAACACTTTGCTCGGCACCTTGAAACCAGCCAGTCGCGACTTTAGAAATGCCACCAACGCTTCTGCATCTTGTGCGCCACGACCATCGGCAGGGACAATGACCGCAGCCACCTCTTCGCCAAGTTTCTCGTGCGGTAGCCCAATAACTGCGCAGTCCTTCACAGCGTCATGCTCAAACAGAACGGTCTCCACCTCAACGCAATACACGTTTTCACCGCCACGTAACACCATGTCTTTGATGCGGTCCACGATGTACACAAAGCCGTCTTCATCTACAAAACCAGCATCGCCTGAGTGAAACCAGCCATCTGTAAATGCTTTAGCTGTCTCTTCAGGCTTATTCCAATAACCCTGAACATTATTCGGCCCATAGATCCACACTTCACCAATAGAACCAACAGGAAAATCAACTCCGTCTTCATTGACAACACGAATATCAGTTCCAACGAAAGGCAGACCCACACTGTCCTTCTTTGCAAAGTACGCAGCACCACTGTTTCCGATTACTGCAGCAGTTGTTTCAGTGAGGCCATACCCATTTGCGGCTCCAACCTTTCCTGCAAACTCTTTCTCAATCGTGGCGACAGAGTCTGGCGGAACAGGCGCGCCACCTTGTGAAATCGCAGCAATACTCGATAAGTCGTACTTGCCAAAGTCGGGATGCTCAAGGAACGAACGCACAACGGTGGGAACACCACCCAAAGTGTTGACCTTGTACTTCTCGACAAGCCGCAGTGCATCAGCTGCATCCCACTTGTATTGAGTAATGATGCACACGCCATTGTTTGTATTGGCATTCATTCCACACAAGCCAGCGATGTGAAAGAACGGGAACGTTGACAACGCAATGGTTTGTGGCTTGGGTGCAGACGTTGGCACTACGCCGGCCATTCGCGCACCTACAGCCACGCCTAACAATCCATTCCACATGTTCGTGATGTAGTTACGGTGTGTTCCGGCAGCACCTTTGGGAAAACCAGTCGTTCCTGACGTATACAAAATTGTTGCAATGTCATCGGTGTCTATACGAACGTCACGAATATCAGGCTTCTCATTTGCGGTTACCTCGTGCCACGTTGCCCAACCTTCTCGATCCTCACCGCGTGTAACAACAGCAATATTGATCCCAAGTTCTTGCAGAACTTCATTGCTCAAACGATCTTGCCGTTCACCGTCGACCACTACAGCACGAGCACCAGAATCTGTGAGCGCATATTTCAATTCATCAGCCACCCACCACGCATTCAGACTCACAAGCACAGCGCCAATGCATTGTGTTGCCCAGTACGCAATAACCCATTCGGGATAGTTACGCATTCCTACAGCCACGCGATCGCCTTGTTGAATGCCTTGCGCCTGCAACCAAGCCGCTAATGAGCGCACCTGCTTATCGGCCTCAGTAAATGTGGTCACCACATCGTCAAATATGAGATACGGAATGTCCCCACGTTTCGCGGCGGTTAGCCAGACTTCACCCAACGTTCGTGGTGCATTTTTGAATACCCGCAATGGATTCCCATGTACTGAAACCGTCTCTAGCTCAAAGACTTGTCCAGCAGAAACCAGCTCTGTCTGTATATCTTCGCGTGCCCCCACGCCATGAGACTACTGAACACAGAACATACTGACGCGACCGAACAGAGGGCCACGAGAACACCTAAGGTTTGGGTCAATCAAGGAGACCATTCATGTCGAAAAACATTCTCATTACAGGAGCCGGTTCTGGCTTTGGCAAGGGTGCAGCGATTGCCATGCTTGAACGAGGGCACACAGTCATCGCCACCACCGAGACGGCGGAACAAGCTTCTGCACTTCAAGCCGAACAGCCTGGGCTACAAGTAGAAAAACTTGACATTACGAATGCCGCCGATGTTGCTCGTGTCTCCAACTGGAAGATTGATGTACTCATCAACAACGCCGGATACGGCCAGACCGGGCCGATGTCAGACGTGCCAGACGATCGTCTACGTAAAGTTTTTGAAGTAAACGTCTTTGGAACTGTGGCGATTACACAGGCAGTTTTGCCAGCAATGGCTAAACAAGGTTCCGGAAGAATCATCATCATGTCTTCCATCGCAGGCAAGTTCGCTGCTCCCGGATTTGGCCCGTACGCAATGACCAAGCACGCACTAGAAGCAATGGGCAAAGCCATGCGAGCTGAACTGGCTCCACAAGGCATTGACGTCTGCCTCATTAACCCTGCGCCCTACAACACTGGTTTCAATGACCGCATGGCCGACTCCATGTGGGAGTGGTTCGACGACTCTGCGGTCAATGCACCCGCTAAAGAGATTCACAAGATGGTCGGACAAATGGTCACCACGAACCAGATGGACCCAGACGAAGTAGTACAGCGCCTAGTTGAACTTGTTGAAGCAGAAACAACATCAGAGAACAACTTCGTACCCGAGGGGATTACTGAGTTATTAGGGCTGTAAACCCTGATGACAGGTAAAATTGAGTCATCAACGACGACAAGATTCTCCTGTATTACAAGTTCACCCCTATAGCCGATCCAGAAGCGATTCGGCTATGGCAGCGCAACATATGTGAATCACTCGACCTCAAGGGTCGCATCATCATCTCGCGTCATGGCATTAACGGGACTGTCGGCGGCTCAATTCATTCCGTCAAGATGTACCGCCGTCTCACTCGCGAGTATGCGCCATTCAAAGACATCGATTTCAAATGGTCTGAAGGCGGAGCAGACGATTTTCCACGCTTACAAATTCGCGTACGAGACGAAATAGTTACTTTCGGCGTACCAGACGAAATTCAAGTTGACGAGAATGGCGTCATTGGTGGAGGTCAACATCTCTCCCCCGTCGAAGTCAATGAACTGGTTGCGCAACGAGGTGACGATGTTGTGTTCTTCGACGGACGTAACGAATTTGAAGCGCGCATTGGTCGTTTCAAAAATGCTGTGGTGCCAAACATCGCCACTACTCCAGAATTTGTTTCTGAAATTGAGAGCGGCAAATACGACCACCTCAAAGACAAGGCAATCATTTCCTATTGCACCGGCGGAATTCGCTGTGAAGTGTTGTCAGCCATCATGAAGAAACGCGGTTTCAAAGAGGTGTACCAAATTGATGGTGGCATCGTTCGATATGTAGAAACCTTTCGCAACGATGGCCTATGGGAAGGGTCCCTCTACGTGTTCGATCGTCGCCTCAAAATGGAATTCGCTCAAGACGCAGCAGTCATCGGTGAATGCCAAAGTTGCGGCGAAGCAGATAACCACTTCCACAACTGCGATGTTTCCACCTGTCGCGTGCGCTTGCTGCTGTGCCCTACATGTGAGGCAAAGACTGAGCGCGTGTTGTGCCCGCTATGTGCATAAAAAACCATTGATTCTTGTGTGAATCAATCTCCATATTGGAGGCGACGCTGGGAATCGAACCCAGGTACAGGGCTTTGCAGGCCCTTGCCTAAACCACTCGGCCACGTCGCCAGTAGCGGTGCGAACACCACGACTCGGTAATGCTATCGGCGCTCCTTCGCTCCCGTCGGACTAGGGCTTACGAACAGCGTGGAAAATCGTGCGAGTTCCACTCGAAAGAAGCATCTTTGACTTCACGGTAAAGCGCTCATTCAAGAGGCGTTCAAACTCCTCGAGCGTGAAATCGTCGTGGATTCCATCGCGCTTGTTTGTGAGCAATTTACGCACCATTGGGTCGTCCGCATGAGGCATTTCAATGATGAGTTCTGGAGTGAGGTCACGGAACATATCTAGCTGAGATGCGAGTGGAACATGGAAAGTAATTGCCATGTGGTGAATAACTGCAAGAGCCATCACGATGTCGGGACGACCGCGATCAAAAACTCCTGGACGTTCTTGTCCACGCCAACCAACGCCACCACCAGAGTCGGTGAGATCGACATACAACGGAAGAATTTGTTCGTTCTTCTCTGCTTTCAACGTGTTGTACAAACGGTCGACCACAAGCGGGTCAGCATCCATTGCGACAACATAGTCAGAGTGAGCAGCTGCGATGCGACTAAACACACCATCGTTACAACCAATATCCCACACTTGTTTACGCGGTGCAGATGCCACAGCGTCACGCACAAACTTTTGCTTCTCATCGAGACTTGATTCGATGTAGTGCCCACGCTCTGAATACTCAGACCAGGTGGACTTCTTATCGCCAAGTGAAATCTTTTTCACGATGCCTTGCAGTTTGCGCAATGTTGCATCGAGCACCTGAGCATTCATGCCAGCCTTTGCTGCATCGCTCTTCATGTTGTTATCGCTGTCGGCAAAGCGATTCTGTGCAGCTGCATGCAACACAACGTGAGTCAGACGACCTTTACGCGGGCGACGAATACTTGCTGGCAACAGTTTGCGCATGGTGTCTGGCGCTATGCCATTCACTGAACCGCGTAGAAACTGTTGAAATCCCACGCCCAAGTAGCCCTGCATCATCAGTGGATACAAGTACATCTCGCAGAACTGGCGATATCCGTACCACGGGTCACCCTTGCGGCGCTTCTCGAAGGAGCCAGCATCAATGAACTGAGGGCGTGATCCGATGAACTGAACGTTGTACGGCGTTGCATCTTTCAGACCAATGCCATCTGCCAAAGTCTCACGAGTGAGTTTCAATTGCAATTGTGCAGCGTCTTTCAGCATGCTGAATGTCCACTCGTACGGATATGAGATAAATGGAATGAGTGGGTGCGTCATTGCAGTCACCCACGGGTCGTTTAGCCCTACCGACGCTGGCGAGACAAGGTTCGACTCGATGAGTTCCCCAGAAGCCAAAGCGTTCTGAATAGAAGCTTTCTTCCATACCTTTTCAATGTCTTTTGCGCCGATTGCAGTAAAGGCACGGACAACTTCACCGTTGCCCACAAAAACTCTGCTCAGAGGGTCACGAAAAGAACCTGAATCCTGATGTAGTTGCGACATGGGTCAGTTATGAGAGGAGTCGTCAGTGTCGTCTTCGTCAACGTCGCTGATCGGCATTGGCTTGCCCGTGATCTTCGCGCGCATCATCTTCCAGAAAACTCCGATACCGGCAAGGCCACCGCCAAGAATTGAGACCAACATGCTGCCTGTACCGGCATCTAAGTATGAGAACATGCTTATCAGGGTACCCCACTGAAGTAGTTGAAGGCAGAAACCTCTAAATACCCCCTTTTGAGTCGGGTTTTCGTGGTTAGCATCAAATCGTGCCGAATAAGCCCGAAACCACAGCAATCACTGCCGGAAGAGACTCATCTCGGTCACTTGCGCCTGCGCTGTGGCCAAACACCGTGTGGGAGTCCGAGAGCCTTCTCGACGCCACTCGTCGCGCCACAGGGCTTCGCTCCGAGACGTTTTACTCGCGATTCTCAAACCCCACCGTGACTCAATTTGAAGATGCCATCGCAACTCTTGAGGGTGCTGAAAGCGCACTCGCGTTCGGCTCTGGCATGGGAGCCATCTCGTCTGTCATCTTGGCGTTCTGTAGTCAGGGATCTCACATCGTTGCGCAGAACAACATTTACGGCGCCACGCTTTCTTTCCTGCAGGGCCCGTGTCAGCGCCTTGGAATTGAAACAACTTTTGTGGACCCAACCGTTCCGGGCTCATTTGCAGCAGCTGTTCAACCAGGACGCACCATGCTTGTGCTTGCAGAAACTCCCTCCAATCCCCGCCTCTCCGTCACCAACCTTGAAGAGCTTGGCGCAATCAACGGACCATTCACCATTGTTGATTCCACACTTTCAACACCTCTTGGTCAGCGTCCACTCGACTTTGGCGTAGACATTGTTTTGCATTCTGCGACCAAAGGAATTGGCGGACACAACGATGCGTTGCTCGGCGTCATTGCCGGAGAGAAAGACCTCATTGACGCGGTGTGGGCTTATTCAGTCATGCACGGCGCATCGCCATCACCGCATGACGCACTGAACGCTCTTCGTGGGTTACGCACGCTCGGCGTTCGACTGCAACACCAGAACACATCTGCTCTCACCATTGCACGGTCTCTCGAGAGCCATTCCAAAGTTGTTTCAGTGCAGCACCCATTTCTTGAGTCACACGCACAACATGAACTTGCGCGGCGACAAATGCGGTTTGGCGGAACAGTGTTCGCCTTAGAACTAGATGGCGACTTCGCAACTTGTGAAGCCTTTGTATCGAAACTTCGTATTGCCCACATTGCAACATCGTTCGGTGGTCCAGAGACCTTGGTGTGCCACCCAGCAACAAGTACACACGTAGGGCTTCCTCCAAGTGAACTTGAATCTCTCGGAGTCACCGCTGGTCTATTGCGATTCTCCATTGGGCTTGAAGACGCCGACGATCTCGTTGACGACATTCATCAGGCCCTTGCCGCTCTTTAAATTCGAACCTTAGATTCGTTTCGGCGGCCGCGGAATAAATGCACTTGTACGAGCGGCGTACTCTGCGTATCCCTCACGACGCTTCATCAGCGAACGCTCCAACATGGGAACACCTGATACGCGCAACAAGAACACAGTCATTACGACTGGCCCGATGAAGCCGATGACTCCGATGCCGGTCTCGGCACCCACAATGCCAATGCCCCACCACAACAATGCATCACCAAAATAATTCGGGTGACGCGTCAGGCTCCACAAACCGGTTTGCATTACCTTTCCAGCGTTATTCGGATCCTTCTTGAACTGGACCAGTTGCCAATCACCAACAGCTTCGAAAGAAAGCCCAACAGCCCACACCATGACACCGATGACTGCAAGTGGCCCAACTCCTGGTGTTGCATCGGAATTTCCAAACATGACAGGAAGCGAGACGACCCACATGAGAACGCCCTGCAGACCAAACACAGTGACCAAACTGATCAAACCAAAGCGTGCACCCTTCTTTTTGCGCATCGCTTTGTAGCGCCAGTCTTCCCCATGACCAATATTGCGCTTGGCGAGGTAACCACCTAGTCGAAGCCCCCATGACCCCACCATGACTGCAAGCAAAATCTGTCGGGTGTTATCGCCGTCAATTGTGATGGCTAAAACCCATGACGTAATTGCAAAACCGAGACCCCACACAATGTCGACGATTGAAGCATTCTTCAGAACCAAACTCAGTAACCAGGTAGCAACCATGATGCACAGAATTGTGATTGCCGCTACCAACATTGCATCTGCCATGGCTTAACTCTTTTCTATTTGTAACTGATTCGCTACTGCTGCATCCATCTCAACCCAACGATTGTCGAGCCATTCGGTGAACGCATCTCCTGTAGGAATAGTAGAACGCTCGTACTCCTGCACTCGCACATGGACACGCGCCTTGGAATTGCCAAGATGACGCACGATGCCAGAGAAAGTGTCGAGGCCATCAAATCCGCTGTGCCACATCGTCACGATGTTCGCGTGCGGGACCGCATTCAATAAAGCCGATGCGCCCGCAGGTTTTGGCGCAATCAAGTAGCGCAAACCCTCGAGTCGAGCTGCGCGTTCTGGAGCACGCTCACGCAGTCGTTCGATTGCACGCGTGCGTTTCTTGCCACTTGCTCGACTGCCTTCGGGGAATATGACGGCAACATCACCAACGCCTAGTCCTGAAGCCATTTGTTCAATACCCTGCAACTCTGCAGAGATGTTCAAAGACCCACGGTCAACGAAGTAGTTCGGGAGTCGGTGACCCAAAATGTCGAGACATGGATCCATCTTCAATTCTTTTTTCAACACGTAGCGTGGGTTGAGTTTGCAATGAGTGGCAACCACCCATGCACTCATGATGGAGTCCGCCAAACTTGCGTGCCGACACAAGGCAATCACTGGGCCGGTCCCGATCTCTTCAGCACCTTCCACTGTGATCTTTAAGCCCACCGTGAACCCCAGTGCCTGCACCATACTGCGCGTCCACCACTTTTGAAGCTTGTAGTGGGCCTTCACGCTGTGGCCCCTGCCGGTGATAACGAAAAACAGTGCAATGGCAATTCCAGAAGTTTCAAGCCATGCCCAGAAGGTTCCGAATGCCACGAAGCGCGCTAGTGGGAGTCTCCAACGGCCACGAACAGCATCAACCAGAACGGTCACCACCAGCCACAGCGGGCTTACAACGGTGAGAACAACTGCCATCAGCAGGACGGCAAGGCCCATGACAGGCCGACGGATCCAAGCAGATTTCATGGCTGAACCCTATTCTCTTACTCCCCAGTAGGCGTGAACCCTTGATTTTTATGGCTTTTAGTTTTACAAATCGTATAAGTTAGACCCTGATGACTGACCTAGCCGCCCCTGCAACCCGCATTTCGTTTCGCGTGAACGGCGCAGAAGTGTCAGTGGACAGCGATCACCCACACTTGTTGGCCGCGCTACGCGACGAACTCAATGTCACCTCCGCCAAGGATGGCTGTTCCCCTACGGGTCAGTGCGGTTGCTGCACCATCATGATCGACGGCAAAGCACAAGTCTCGTGTCAGTATTCCGTTGCTAAGGCGCAAGGCAAAGACATTGTCACCCTTGAAGGAATTCCTGATGAAGAACGTCAGAAGTTCTCCGATGCCTTTGCGTCTTGCGGCGGTCTGCAGTGCGGTTTTTGTATTCCAGGCATTGTCATGCGTGCAAAATCTCAGATTGATAAAAAAGGCGCCGACCTAAAGCGTGAAGACATGGCACGTCACCTTGGTGCACATCTGTGTCGTTGCACCGGTTATGTGAAAGTTCTTGACGCCATTGAGTCTGTTGCGAAAGGTACGCCAGTCGATATCTCGCTGCCGCAAGGTGTTGGATCTCGCGGCAGCAAATACGAGGCCGCTGAACTCGCCCTTGGAGATCGCGGATATGTGGACGACATTCGTGTGCCAGGCATGTTGCACGCCGCACTTCACCTCACGCAACACACCCGCGCAGATATTTTGTCAATAGACACCAGTGCAGCACTAGCGGCACTTGGTGTCCACGCAGTCTTTACCGCCGACGATGTGCCCGGTGACATCAGAGTTGGAATCATCTACAAGGACTGGCCAGTCTTCATTGGCGTTGGTGAGCGCACTTCTTACGCAGGAGACGTTCTGGCAATTGTGGTTGCCGATACGCGTCGACAAGCACGGGCTGCTGCAGAGCTAATCAATGTTGCCTACTCCCCGCTTACACCTGTTGTAGACGCTGTTGCAGCAGTCGAGAGTTCAGAGATCGCTGTATGGGGAACAGACTCAAATGTCCTTTCGCGTAGCGAGTACCAACGTGGCGACGCCACACATGCATTAGCCAATAGCGCGCATGTTGTTACAGAGACTTTCCATACTCAGCGAATTGAACACGCTTTCCTTGAACCCGAATCAACACTCGCAGTACCCAATGCAACTGATGGCACAATGCACGTGTATTCCGGTGGTCAAGGTGTGTGGGACGACCGCGATCAGATTTGTGCCATCTTGAATGTTCCAACCGAAGCCGTCACAGTTGAATTGGTTTCCAATGGTGGCGCATTCGGCGGCAAAGAAGACATGTCGAACCAAGGACAAACAGCGTTAGCCGCATGGCTGATGCAAAAGCCTGTCAAGTGCACGCTGTCTCGCGAAGAGAGTTTGCTAATGCACGCCAAACGGCACCCCATTCGCATGGAGTACACAGTTGGCTGCGACGCAAATGGCAAACTCACTGCTGTGCGCGCTCGCATGATTGGTGACTCTGGCGCATACGCATCTGTCGGTATGAAAGTTCTTGAACGCGCAGCTGGCCATGCCACTGGCCCGTATCACACACCTTCAGTTGATGTCTCCTCTGTCGCAGTGCGCACTAACAACCCCGTTTGTGGTGCTTTCCGTGGATTCGGTGCGAACCAAGCACAGTTTGCTATGGAAGGTTGCCTCGACCGCCTCGCAGAGATGGCGGGAATTTCCGGTTGGGACATTCGTAAACAAAACGTTATTCACCCCGGCGAAGTATGGGGTCCTGGTCAAATCATGGACGATGGTTGCTTAGGCGCTGAAGAATGCCTCGACACGATCAAGCCTGCCTACGACAAAGCAATCAGCGAAGGCAAAGCAGTCGGACTTGGACTTGGCCTAAAGAACTCTGGCCTTGGTAATGGATTTAGAGAAGTCACTCGAGCGGTTATCCACTTCCGTAACGACGGACTCGTTGAAGTGCGCCATGGTTGGACCGAAATGGGACAAGGAGTTCACACTGTGGCGCTTCAGGTTGCAGTAGAAGAACTCGGAATTGATCCAGCATCTATTCGCGTCATCGTTGACACCACACGACAACTCGGCTTTGGCCAGACCACTGGCAGCAGAGGAACACTCATGGCTGCAGCAAGCGTGCGGGAAGCATGTTTGAAGGCCGACGAAGGCGGACGGCAAGTTGGGGTGGATTACATGGGCGAATATGTAGTGGATTGGACGCAACATCTTGGTGAACCAGGTGTTGTGAACCCCACCATTCACTCAGCGTTTGGCTATGCAGCACAGCTCGTGGTGATGGATAAAGAAACTCAAGCAATCGAAAAAGTTGTTGCAGTTCACGATGTGGGCAAAGCAGTCAATCCCACCCTGTGTGAAGGACAGATTGAAGGCGCCGTTCACATGGGTCTTGGCTATGCACTCACTGAAGACTTCCCTAGCGATGAAAACGGCTTCCCCACCAATATGACATTGCGTTCTCTCGGCATTATTCGCCCGAAAGACATGCCACCAATCGACGTGATCATGGTTGAGTGTCCTCAGCCACGAAGCCCGTACGGCATTAAGGGAGTCGGCGAGATTGGTCTTGTTCCCACTGCCCCAGCTGTGGCTGCAGCTCTTCACGCCGCAGACGGAATATGGCGGACACGATTGCCGATGAAACCTAAAACTTCCGATACTGCCGATTAATACTTCCTAGGAGAATCCATGACAAGTCCAGCCGCTCTCTATCTTCAAGACGCTCACCCAATCTCTGAAGGCATGCAGTACGCCAAGTACGCAGAAGAAAAAGGTTTCGAAGCCGTATGGCAAGCCGATAGCCGCCTCGTACGTGATGCAATTGTTCCTATGTCTGCCTTTGCCGCAGTCACGGACAAGATCAAGATTGGTTCTGGTGTAGTTGATTGTTGGACACGTAACCCAGCACGCCTCGCTGCAACGTTTTCTACACTCGACGATCTTGCTCCAGGCAGAGTGATACTTGGAATTGGCGCGTGGTGGGATCCGCTTGCTGCAAAAGTTGGCATCACTCGCAACAAACCACTTCGTGCCATGCGCGAGATTGTGACTGCTGTTCGAGCATTGTTAGCAAACGAGACAGTCACTATGAATGGCGAGTTTGTACAACTTGATGGTGTTGAACTTGATTACGTATATCAAGACCGTCGTCCGAAGGATGTTCCTATTTACCTCGGCGCCACAGGCATGCAAATGATGGAATTAGCCGGAGAGATTTGCGATGGCGTAGTACTCAACTATTTGGTTTCACCTGATTACAACAAGAAGGCTCTCGAACACCTTGCCATTGGCGCCGACAAAGCAGGTCGTAAGTGGGAAAACATTGACCGCCCACAACTTGTTGTATGCAGTGTTCACGAAGATCGCAAGACCGCACTCGACATGGCTCGTCTGATGGTGACCCAATATCTCGGCCAGCAGCCACACATCATGAAGGCCTCAGGTGTGCCGCAGTCTTTGCTCGACAAGGTCGGCGAAGTGCTCACATGGCCAGCCACTCACGAACAAGTTGTGGCTGCATCCAAATTGGTACCTGATGAGATTGTTCAGATGTTGACCGCATCAGGAACACCAGATGATGCACGCGCAAAAGTGCGTGAATACATGAAAGACGGAGCAACCTGCCCCATCTTGTACCCACTGGGCGATGTCACCGCCATGATCGATGCGTTCGCTGGATGGACCGCTTAACTCAACGCATACGCTAGAGATGTGACCAACTCGCCTCTCGCCCATCGATTGGAAGGCTTTGGAGCCTCCATCTTTGCTGAGATGACTGCGCTCGCGTTACAGACTGGCGCCATAAACCTGGGGCAAGGATTCCCGGACTACGACGGTCCACCCGAGGTACTGCTAACTGCGCAAGAACAAATAGCACTGGGAAACAATCAGTATCCGCCTGGCATTGGCGTCGCCGACCTACGACAAGCAGTGAGTGAACACCAAAAACGGTTCTGGGAACTTGAGTACGACCCCAACACTGAAATTCTTATTACAGTCGGCGCAAGTGAGGCCATTGCCGCATCGTTGTTAGGGCTTCTCAATGACGAAGACGAAGTCGTGGTCTTTGAACCGCTCTTCGATACCTATGCAGGACTCACATCACTTGGTGGCGCAGTGCTTAGACCCGTCACACTTCGCCCGCAGCATGATGGTCGATACACATTTGATGAAGCAGAACTAGCACGAGCATTTTCAGGCAAGACGCGAGTCATTCTTCTCAACTCACCGCACAACCCAACGGGCACAGTCTTCACCACTGAAGAATTGAGAATCATTGCTCGGCACGCAATTGAACGTGACCTCATTGTTATTTCGGACGAAGTGTATGAACATCTTGTGTTTGACAACGCAGTTCATGTCCCCATCGCAACTCTTCCCGGCATGCACGAACGCACCATCACTATTTCTTCAGGTGGCAAATCGTTCAATGTGACGGGATGGAAAATTGGTTGGGCCTGTGCACCAGCACACCTTGTTAACGCGGTACGAATGGCGAAGCAGTTGTTTACATTTGCCGGTGGAACACCTTTCCAAGTTGCCATTGCCGCTGGACTGCGCCTCCCTGACGAGTATTTCTCGACACTTGCTGCAGATCTACAAGAGAAGCGGGACATACTCACGAACGCTTTGACTGCTGCAGGCCTTGCGCCCATCAAGCCAGAGGGCACATATTTCATCACTGCAGACATCAGCAGCAGGTGGTCACACTTGAATAGCCTCGAGTTTTGTCAACAGCTACCGCATGCTTGTGGGGTGGTGGCTATTCCATCTTCAGTGCTTTACCATCCAACACATGCTGCAGAAGGAACACATCTCGTTCGCTTCGCGTTTTGCAAACAACTGTCCACAATTCATGAAGCGTCAGAACGACTGGTGAATTGGAAATGAAAATCGCAGTTATTCAGTACGACATCGCCTGGGTAGACAGACAAGCCAACTTCAATGCCCTTCGACCACTCATCAATGAAGCGGCGCACAACGGAGCACGTCTGATTGTTCTCCCCGAAATGTTCTCCACCGGATTCGTTGTCGACCGTGACGACACTGGAGAGCCCATCGGTGGACCAAGTAGCGCATTTTTGTCAACGATGGCCCAAGAGTTGAACGTGTATATCGGTGGCAGTTGTCCCGAGGTTGCACCGGACGATCCTCGCCCCTTCAACACCTTCGTCATTACTTCGCCCGATGGCTCAGAGCATCGTTATTCAAAAATCCACCCCTTCACCTATGGGGGCGAAGACAAACATTTTCGCGCCGGACAAGAACATGTCACTATCGATATCGACGGACTTCGCACATCATTGTTCGTGTGTTACGACCTTCGATTCGCCGATGAATTCTGGGCGTGCGCACACAACACAGACATCTACCTAGTACCTGCAAACTGGCCAACTGCTCGTCGCGAACACTGGATGGCCCTCTTGCGTGCTCGCGCGATCGAGAACCAGGCATATGTCGTGGGCTGCAATCGCGTGGGAGACGGGGGCGGCCTCAACTATTCAGGCGACAGTCTCGTCATTGATCCACTCGGGACAGTGCTTGCGCAGGGCCAGTCTGAAGCATGCATTCTCTATGCAGACATAGAACCCGCTTTCGTCTCAGATGTTCGGACAAAGTATCCGTTTCTGCAAGACCGCCGTTAGTTCATCTCGTACTATCTATACGTGCGTAAAACTATGAAGCCATTCTCTATACGAGCATTAGTTTCTTCTATCGGACTGATTATCGGTCTTGCTGGAATGGCATTCCTGCTTCGCACCATGTGGACACACAGAGACGAGATGAAAGATTCCTTCTCTCAACTCACATGGTCATCTCTAGTTGGGGCCGTGTTCTTTGCGTTCATGTCAATGAGTTACCTCGGCTGGATGTGGGGTCGCCTACTTCTACGACGTGGATACAAAGTGCCGCGCGCGCAATTGGTGTCTTGGTACTACACGGGCCAATTGGGAAAGTATGTGCCTGGTGGGGTTTGGGCGGTAGTTGGCCGCGCAGAGATGGCCGTTCGCGGAGGTGTCCCACGTGCAGATGCATACTCGGTCACTGGCCTCTCAATGTTCACCACCTACAGCGCAGCTGCACTCTGTGCTGCACTTGGGTCTCTGTTGTCGTGGGAACGACCCATTATTGGCGCAGCACTTCTACTGGCCCTTGTATTCGGACTATCTGTGTACGCAATCGCACCACTGCGACAGCGCCTCATGGGTTTATTACGCAAAGTCACCTCAGGCACCAACGAACTCACTGCCCCAAAAGACATGCTTGCCTTAACCATCGTTCAAGTGCCCGCATGGATCATGATTTCACTCTCAACAACAATCACTGCACATGCCTTTGGCGCAGAGGTTGGAGTTCTTCATATGTTCTTTGTGAGCTCGTTGTCGTGGCTGATCGGCTTTCTCGTCATTGGAGCACCCGGCGGTCTCGGCGTGCGCGAATCGATCTTCACCGGACTCTTGTCGGCATCCATTGGCACATCAACTGCGCTTTCGTTAGCAGTTGCTAGCCGAATGATTTTTGTAAGCGTGGATTTTCTCGGCGCACTTATCTTCAACGTGATTGCCAGAAAGTTAAAGCCAACAGTTAGCGAAGCACCGACGCAATGATGCGGAAATTCTCTTCCGACTGATTAATCACCGAAGGAAGCGCCGCCTTCAACTGCTTCTCCAGATCATCATGACGATCTAGCGCATCGTTAACCATGTCAACCACACGTGACGTGTCAGACAGAGCCATTGCATCTAATCCGTATTCAGTTGCATCGAATAAGTCGAGCACCTCGCGATATTTATGGCTCCAACCAAGCACAATCGTTGGTGTCGCAGTCGCGAGGCCGGAGATCATTGCGTGGAAACGAGATGTAACCAGCACGCGTGAATCGGCAACAAGTCGCCGCAACTCAGCCGAATACAAGTCTTCACTAATGCCAATCACCTCGGGATCGCCTTTTAGACGGGAAATGATTTCATCACACACAGGGCCATCATTCATACGGCCTTCTGGTTTGCCAACGCGTAGTGAATGTGGCGCTACCACAACAGAGCGCCCAGTCGAGCCGCGAATCTCTTCAATCAGTTTCACCATCGCGTTCACGTAGTCGCCGCCCTGCTTTTCATACAGCCCCTTGACCACAGAACTAGGCATAACCAAAACGTATTGATTTCTACAATGAGCAATTCTTTCTTCAATAGAAGCAGGAAGTGCGTTGGCAGTGGGCAACGTGAATGCCAAATCAGCCACGTCATGCACATTCTTCAATCGCAATTCGTCGAGATGTTTACGGGTTCCTGCACCCCTGGCACAAATTGCTGCAAGATGCGGCAAAATCAATTTCGCAAGAGTTTTATTTGGCTGTGTACGAAATGGCCCCATGGCCTGCGCAGCCTTCACTGTGGGCGTTCCCAGCAGAAGCGGAACTGCAGTCATTAATGCGTTGTACACCGTGATTGGAATACCACGACCATCGACAAATGAAATGCCAGCAACATCAATGACGCAATCAGAATCAAGAATGGCCCTACAACCACGTGAACGAATCCATGCACGAGGGATACGAAGCGCACGCGAGATAGCCCCAAGCAATGCAAGTGGAAATTCCACGCAGGCAAGGCGTAATGGCTCGAGACCGAGCACATTCACATCTTGCATATCTCGGGTCTTACTCACGTCGTCTTTGGGATAAGTGGTCAGAAGCGTGAATTGAGCCGGCCCCACGTACTCGTGTAGATGCTCAACTACAGACTCCGCCATAGCGGCAGCACCCTTGTTAGCCGACAATGCGGCACCAACAATGACAAATTTCTTTGCAGACATGGCTACAAAATCACACGGGTGGAATAGAAACAGGGCTCTTTGTTGCGCGTACTACAAGATCTGCCAACAAACCAACAGTGATCACCTGAAGGGAGGCAAAGAACAACAGCAACGTATTGGCGGCAAGTTTGAAATCGCGACCAGCCCAGTCGATACCAAGTTTTACAGTGCCAACACCAAGAAGCAATAAGCCCAAAGGCAAGAACACCTTAAGCGGATTATATGAAAGGGTCATGCGCACTACTTGCAGTACATAACGGCGAGTATCGCTTAGCCAATGAAACTTGGAACGTCCCGCGCGAGGGAAATACTCAATGGGGAAAAACCCAACTGAATAACCATTACCGAGGAACGACATCGTAAGTGTTGTGACACAGGAGAAACCTTTGGGAAGGTGATGCACATATTGCATGGCCACATCACGACGGAATGCCCGAAGCCCAGAGTTGAGATCTTTGATATCAGTTTCCGACAAGTAGCTGGCCAATTTGCGGATCAGCCACTTGGCAGGGGTACGCAAAATCTTGTGGGTTCCCTCTTCGGTTTGACGCCAACCAACAATGTGATCGAAGCCTTCCATCGAGTCAACTAACTCTGGGATGAGATCATTTGGGTACGTCATATCAACGTCGGTCCACACCACGACCCTGCCACGCGCCGCTGTTGTACCTGTGCGCCGTGCAGCACCACTTCCCTGATTCACCCGGTGAGTGATCAAACGAATGTTGGGAATTGCAGCAAGCTCTTGCTCAGACCCATCATTGGATCCATCGTCCACGACAATCAACTCGTAGGAATACTTCGACGCATCAAGCGCGACTCGAATTCGCTCGATCTCAGTTTTTAGATGCCCTTTCTCATTGAAGATGGGCAACACCACACTGATGTCATATTCAGACTCGCTTGTCATTCTTATTCCTAGGTGTTCAAAAGGTTCAACAGTGAGTTGAACCCACTCGTCTAAACAATACTCGCTGGAACCCCGGCTCTTCAGCGACGATCTCCCAGGATCCTTCAATTGGAGGCCTCTCACGCCATCCGTAAATACATGCATAAGAGGCGTCAATCACAGCATCAGGTGTTGAGGCATCAAAATAAGTCAAGCGAACAGGGTGCAATTTGTATCGTAGGAAGTAGTACAACGCATCGTTAGAAATACCCTTATCGAAACCGATCTCTTCAACGCCAGGCATCAATGCAACTGCACGCGATGACCCAGCTGCCTCCAGATAATCACCGCGCGGCAACAGAGAATCTTGCGCAGAAGTAATTGAGCCTGCAGCGAGCAACAGTGCCAACAGGGCAAGAGCCCAAGATGCTCGCTTCACATACACCACATACAGAACCGCAGAGACAAGAGAAAAAGCAATCGTGAACGAGACAAAACCAGGCGATACCAGTTTGCTCATCGCATCAACACCGACGGTATTGGGAAACACCAAAGTGTTGCGTTGATAGCCATCTTTCACGCGGTCCAACCCATCAATGATTTGATAAGCAAAACAGATGCCGATGAATGCCGCCACAGATACAGGCCACACTCGCAAGACAAAACGATGAGCCTTATACAGTGCCACAATCCCCACCAACCAAAGCGCAGGAACCATCACTTCCACGTAACGGCCATAAATCAGATGATCAGCACGACGTCCGTAGAGCAACTGCAATCCACCGGTGAAGAGAATGGAAATCGTGCCAAGCAAGATTGCAATCATGGCAATGGTCTGTGGGTCTCGAGACTTTTTCTGCGTTGAAGGAGCAAAAATATTTGCGACCATAAACATGAGTGCGATACCAACCAAACCAGCAGATGTTGCCAGTAAGTACCAGGTTTGACCAGCCGTGGTGCGAACTAATGCCGTCCATAACTCGGGCTTGAGCAGTCGCAATAACAATCGATTCTCTTGGTCATACGAGGTGGTGTATACGAGTGTCTTGACAAATGTATTGAGACTGTACGAAACAAAGTAGGCAATAAAGACGAGAGCACCGCTAATACATAGAACCACTCGTGAGCACTGCTTCGTGAGAAACCACCAGCCGAAGAGCAAGAACGTGATGGGAATAAACAAAGTGAATCGGCCATGCAACACGGGCAAGATTCCAACAAGAACTCCGATTGCCATCATGAGGCGAACATTCATTGATTCGGCAACACGAGCAAGCAACAACACCCACACCAGGGCCATCAAACGTGCTGCAGTCTCTGGCCATGCATAAGCCGAGCTAACGACAGTCCCTGGCGCCACGTACACCAAACACGCACCGATTACCGCAACATAGGTAGGCAACTGAAAGACGCGACGTGCAAGAACATAAATAACACCGGCTACACCTACGGCACAAACAAAGTTAAAAAAGAGAGCGAATCTGTAACCACCACTAATGCCACCCAGCACTGCAGAACCTATTGCGGTGACTACCCCATACCCCACCGGATAGAAACTTCCCGTTGGCACGACAGCTTCGTGATGACCAAGAAAAATCTGCCCATTCAACAAGAAACCGAACTCGTCTGGATGAACAGTTGGGCCCTTCATCCGCCAAACGATCGTGAGCATGAATACTCCGACAGCTACAGCTGCCACCACCGAAATCAGTGCTTGCAGTCGCCGTGCCTCTACCTTGGGGCCATCAGCGATCACGGTCGCGATTCGGGAGAACACTTCTACATAGTAGTCGTGCTGGATTTTCCTCGTGGGCTATTGCATGACGATGACGCCATTGGGCACCCAGTTGCCATGGGCCCCATATGGGACTCGCTGAGGCAAATACACCTCTGCGATGGGTGCAGAAGAAAAATCCTGTGCATCAATAATCACAAGCCGTGAGACACCGGATTGCGTGTCGTGCACAATTGTCATTACGTAGCCATCGTCTTCGGCAGATGAATTCTCGCGAGCAGCAAAAACTGGTTCACCGCCACGTGTAGTTGGTCCGAGATGATGCTCCCAACACTCACCTGTGTGAAGGTCGTACTTCCACAATGACGAGCCATACACCGGTTCTTCGGAATCTCCTTCACCAGCAAGCGACATTAGGTATGCGTATTGAGCTTTCTTTCCAACATACGCATCGTTCACGCGACCAAAATCTCCGGGACGCTCATCCACCATTTCCTCTGACACTTTCCCTGTCACCGGATTGATGGTCCATCGATACAAACGTCCCACTTCTGCGTAGTCATCGGAACTTGAACCGAATGCTTCGTTCTGACGAGAGACGTGGAGCACGATGTTGTCACCGTCGTCATATGCGTTAACAGGGTGGAACACGTAACACGGATCAATGTCGAACCAACGTGTATCGGAGCCTCGCCCATTGCGTGACAGCACGCATAACCGTGCTCCGGCATTGCGATCAAACTTAAAAGGAAATCCTGTTGACAGTTGTCCAAGATCGAACAGAACAGGCAAGTCCATGAACACGATGTTGTTACGCGTGACATTGAAGTCATGCATCATCACCATGTTTGGAACATCAATGGGATCTAACTGCTTCAGCTCTCCGTCGGCTCCAATACGGATGTAGTGAACATATGGCGGTTCAAAAGAAAAATAACTGAACGCCAATAACTCGCCAGTATCTGGACACACCTTTGGGTGAGCAGTCATGGAACACGTGAGAGCACCGCCATAGTTTTCATAACCCATTGTTTCAAGCGAACTATTGATCTTCCACGGCCAATGACCCTCTTCTAAAGCGAGGAGTGAACCGTTGTGTGGAACCACGTGCGTGTTACCTGTTCCCCGCCCCAACTCGGGTCCGCGTTCGTATGCGGTTCCGCGAACCTTGGCAACACTTGGCGTCTCTATGTAACGATTTCGATACCACTCGGCACGGCCGTCTCGCAAACGCACACCGTGCAACATGCCGTCACCATAAAACCAATGCGGAGAAGATCCAGATGCAGGGTTTGGACCAGTTCGAACATAAACACCGTCGAGTTCGCGAGGAATCTGACCGATGACCCGTAAATCGGTGCTATGAATTTCTTGCTGCATTGGCTCCCAATTGCCCTGCAGGTGCCAAGGTCGAGATGCCATATCGGATGAAGAGTCGATGATGCTCATACCCGCAGACTAATTCAGCATGAACCGCCTCTGGATCAGTGGCTCAACACCACGGATTGTTAGAGGTAACCAGGCCCAAGATTCTTGATCTGTTCCATCTCGCCTAACGCCGCCAAGGCCTCCCCAAGCGGGACATGCACGGACTGGATACGCGAGAGTTCTGCACCACTTTTCAATTCAGACTCGACGACCCATTCACTATGGGCTGCAACCACACCATGGAACAAACGGCGGATATCACGCGCATTACCGAACCCCTCTTCACGTCCCCATGACGACAACACCACTTTCAGAGCGTCAACTGCAAGTTCATCCAGCGTGTAGTCATGTTCGGCGGCCATCTCCTTAAAGATCTGCACAAGTTCGTCATCTGAGAAATCAGGAAAATCAAGTGTGTAGTCAAAACGACTAGCAATGCCCGGATTCATCTTCAAGAAATCGTCCATTTCGGCCGGATACCCAGCGACAACTACGACTAAGTCGCCGCGGTTGTTCTCCATGTACGTGAGAACTGTTTCCATCACCTCATGTCCGTAGTCGTTTGCGTGTGGACGATTCAGCGCATATGCCTCGTCGATAAACAAAACGCCACCTTTGGCAGAATCAAGAACTTCTTTGGTCTTGAGTGCGGTTTGCCCGACATAACCGCCAACCAAACCCGAACGATCAACCTCTACAAGGTGACCACGCGACAAAAGACCCAGCTCGCGATACAAACGTCCAACGTGGCGTGCCACAGTTGTCTTGCCCGTACCGGGGTTACCTTTGAAAACCAAGTGTGGCGAAGGCGTTAACACTTTGAAACCGGCGCCTTTACGCACCAACTGGGCACGTTGCACAGCGACAAACTGATGCACCAGACGTTTCACAGGCCCGAGCCCAACCAAATCATCGATGTTCTTCAATGCCTCTTCGAGCCCAGCAACTGACGGAGCAACTACAGGAGTCGAAGACTCATTCTTTGATGTGTCAACTGCAAAAGGATCTTCATCATCTGCTTCTTCTTGCGCCGTGTCATTTTCGGCGGACTCACGAGCCTGCTCTAACTCCAGCAAAGCAACTCCCCACTTGGCCGCGACATAGTCGAGAGAGCCAAGTGTTTGTTCGAGTTGAGCACGAGTAACTTCGTTTGCCAAAAATGAATGCGTCGCGATGATTTTCACTTTCTTACGATTCACATGATCGATGCGTGCCTGCACGAATGGCATCCAACCCGTATACGAAGTCACCCAGCGACGCACTTCGGCAGAATCGACAACAGTTTGCACATCTGCATCGATACGCAAGACCACTGTGCCGTTAAAGCGCTCGTACAACGTGGCTGTGCACTGCACAGAATTTCCAGGCGTAGTGAAGTTCACTGGCCACACCGTTGTCTCACCACCCGTCTCAGGGTCTAGTTGAATAACAAGATCAGCATCGACATCTGCGAGCTGCAACAAAAGTTGCCCAAGGCGTTCTTCTTCTTGCAAAAGTGTTGTCACTTGTTCTCCTTCAGGCTGCTAGCCAAATGCGCGGTCCACTCGTTTTCGAGATAATCCCAAAAAGAGTCGTTCCATGTTTCATAGTGCGGCCATGTGTCAGAGAGCCACTCGTGGGCCTCGTCATGGGTTTTGTTCTCGTGCTGCATGTACCACGCCTTGAGCACGAGTGCCGTGCGGCTTCGTCCACCATGGCAATGCACCACCACTTTCTTACCTTCGTGCAGGAACGCATTCACCGCGTCTACGGCGTCGCGAACCACAAAATGCAAGTTCGGGTTGTATATGCGAGGCTCGTCGCGAAGAAACACCAAACGACGATGAGAGTGGTTAACGAAACGATCTGCAACCAAGCACAAGGACACCACGGCTACCGACGTATCGACGTCGGCAGCTCCTTCGAGACTTGCCGCCAGCACTCCAGCCTCATGCACTTCTTTGGCTGGAAACTTGGTGTCTGGACGAGACATACGTGCATTTCCCAAACCAAGAAGACAGCGTGCAACATTCAATAAATCTTGAGTGCGGTAATGCTTCTTTTCTCCGTTTGGCAATGTGAGATACCCATGAACATGAGTTGTCCAGCGCACCGGAATTCCCTGAATGCCGTATAACGCACCAGCCATGGACCCTGCAATCGCAGCAACAGTGTCGGTGTCGCCTCCGAGTTCAATCGCGGCCACAATCGCATCGTGAAAATTAGACGTTGAACGAATAGCCCACACTGCTTGTGCCGTTGCTACCCAGGCTGAGCCATTGGAATGTCCTTCATAACTGAATGGATCAAAGTTCGAAGACAACAACTGGCGATATGGAGCCACAAGTGCTTCGCCCTCGGCCCCAAGTTCATGAGCCACTGCTACGAAAGTCTCCTCACTGAGAGCGGACTCAAAATCGCCGGTAACGATGCAGTGACGAATCACCTCAGCGACGATTGCAGCTCCAGTTGCAGCAGCACGATCGAAATGAGTGACATCAGATTGCTGAATCGCCAGACGAATGGTGTCTGCACGTCCGAGACGAACTCCGAACACGCCTACTGGTGCAATGCGCATGATGCTGCCATTGCTGGCACTTTGTCCGTGAGCACGATGAGCAGCCTCTGCTGCCCCCTCGTGACGTGTCTGGCGCAATACGCGACCAGTGTTGATGCCAACGTCTACTGCCTCTTTGTACCAAGCACGGAAAAACTCCCAAACAGAGTCAACATCGAAGCCGCCACTCGAGATGAGGGACTCGGCCAGGGCCATAGCCATCTGTGTGTCGTCCGTAAATTCGCCAGGCTCCCAGTCGAAAGAGCCACCGCCCACCATCTCACCCATGCCACCAAGAACTGGTTTTGGAAACCTACGAAGCCATTGTCCACCAGGACCAAACTCAAATGGAGCGCCTGTGGCGTCTCCGACTGCGGAACCAATGATTGAGCCAAGCGCTCGTCCGGACTGGTGATAATCGAGATCATCACCCTCTATTGCTTTGTGAGTTTGGTGTGGGGCCATGTTGTTCTGCTTTCTGTGCTCAATTTCTCGAAACACGGGATTAGGGTAGATGTGACATAATATAACACAGGGGTGTTTTTTCGTTGATAAATAAGGGTGGAGGTGACCAAAATGAGTAGAATTGCGATATGGCCACCTTTAAACGCACGAAACAAATGAACTTTTTTGTGTACGTAGACACCGTTGTCTTCACAATTAATCCTGACCGTGATGTAGAACCCGGGGATCGCCTCGAAGTCCTTGTGATGAAGCGTCCAGAGGGTAAAGCCGGCAAATGGGCCCTCCCTGGTGGGCTAGTCGGTGAAGACGAAAAGCTGACAGATACCTCCATTCGAAAAGTTGGTGAAGAAACTGGCCTTCGTCTGAAGACAAGCGACCTCCACCATGTAGGCGCATACGGCGACCCAGACAGAGACGACCGTTTTCGTGCTATCGCCATTGCCTACATGGCGCTTGTTCCCCACCCCGAACAATTGAAGCCCGCGTTTAACTCAGATGAGGCCAGTTTTATTCCCTACAGGCGACTGAGAGATAAACGGCTTTTAGAGTTCGACCACTCAAACATCATCTATGACGCTCGCAAAGCAGCACGCCAGCTGCTTGAAGACACGAATGTGGCTCTCAGTTTCTGTAACCCGAAATTTACAATCAGCGAATTGCGCGGCGTGTATGAGGCATTCCTTCAATACAGAGTCGACCCCGCCAACTTCCGTCGCAAGGTAGACGCCGTCGACGGACTTGTAATTCCAATCGACGAGCTTTCAGATTTCGGATCGCTGCCAGGCAGACCCGCACAGATGTACAAAGCTGGTCGAACCACGACCCTCTCCTCACCTATTCGGTTTCGCCGATCACAAGACACAAAGACACGTCGATAGCCCGTCTCAGCCATTTAGGGTAATTACGACCCACCCCCTTGGTATCTTGTACATATGTCCTTAATCGGAGGACATCCTTACAAGGAGTAACAATGGCCCCATCAATAGAAAACAGCACCCACATCGTGGTCCTCATTGACCGTTCAGGTTCAATGGCGACAATTGCGTCAGACGTCATCGGAGGGTTCAACACCTTTGTCGATGACCAACGGAGCAATGGAAACGATGCACGCATGTCCATCATCCAGTTCGACTCACAAGACCCCCAAGACGTCACAGTCTGGGGCGCTCCGTTGGCAGAGATCACCCATCTCACCGGTCAAACCTTTCAACCGCGCGGCGGCACTCCCCTGCTCGACGCAACGGGATTAGCAATTGGTCGCGCAAAGGTAGACGGCGAGGCTCGCGTAGCAGCAGGTCTTGCACCACAAGACGTCATCTTTGTGGCGATCACTGACGGTGAAGAGAACCAGAGTCGTGAGTTCACGCTTGAGCAGATTCGTCAACTCATCGCGGAGCGCACCGAAGCTGGCTGGAGTTTCATCTACCTTTCAGCAGGTCTTGATGCATACAACGATGCAGAGCGCATGGGTATTCACGCAGGAGACACTCAGCAATGGAAGCGCGACGGTGCAAATGCACGTCTTGCATTCAGCAGCACGTCCACTGCAATTAAGAACATCCGTGACAAAAAGCGTCGCTACGAAGAGACTCAACGCGGCAGCGCGTTTGAGACCGGCAAAGACGCAGAAGAACAGGAATAATCATCCCCTCAGCAATGCTGAGGAACAACCGTTAGTCCACTTGTGGGCGAGGCTTGTTCGGGTCGGGCTCCTTCGGGAGCCCGAGTACCCGTTCTCCCACAATGTTGCGTTGCACTTGGGCTGTACCACCCCAGATTGTCGATGATCGATGTTGGAACATTGAACCAATCCAGCGATCAACTTCGTACTTGCCGTCTTTGTCGTTCTCGATGAGAAGCGAATCTGCTCCACGCGCGTTGACCATGAACGTGCTGAACTTTTGGGCGTACTCTGACCAGAACATCTTGTTGATAGACGCAGCTGGTCCCGGTTCTTTGCGAGCAATAACTTCGGAAAGCAACTTCAAGCCTTGGAACCGCATAATTTCCACATGGGTAAAGGCCCACGCAAGTTGCTGACGAACAACGGGGTCCGCGGTCTTGCCAGATTCCTTGAGAAGTTTCACGCCGTCCCAGAATTGACGTGTGAACTCCACATGCTGCGTAGTGGCATTTCCACCGCGCTCGTTACCAAGAGTTGTCATGGTGACACGCCAACCGTTGTTCATGCCGCCAATGATGTTTGCAACAGGTGCGCGAGATTCAGTGAGAAAGGTCTCCGTGAAGTGCGAAGCACCATGAGGTTGCTGAATGGGACGCAACTCAATCCCATTAGATGATTTGTCATCATGGAACATAGGCAAGAGAACATACGAAATTCCCTGGTGCTTCGGCACGTTGAAATCTGTGCGACACAAGCAGAACATCATGTTTGCTTCAGTTGCACCTGAAGTCCACACTTTTTGTCCGGTGATCACCACTTCTTCACCGTCAATGACGCCTCGAGTTTTGAGTGCGGCCAAGTCAGAGCCGGCATCTGGTTCGGAGAATCCCTGACAGTAACGATCTGTGCCATCGATAATGCGCGGCAGGAATCTCTTCTTCTGCTCTTCTGTTCCCCACACAATGATGGATGGCCCCACAAGCCACTCACCCATGCCGCGAGTGATGCGAGGAACGTTTGCCCGAGCGAACTCTTCATTCATCACGGCCACTTCGAGTCCGCTCAAACCACGGCCGCCGTATTCCTTTGGCCAAGACACGCACATGTACTTGTTGTCGGAGAGTTTCTTCACCCACTCACGCGCAGCAGGAGTCATTTTTCCTCGGGCAAGTGCGTCTGCAGAAACACCAATTAGTTCTGCTGGCTTATTGGCTTCGAGCCATTCACGTAGCTCGGCGCGAAAAGCCTGAGCTGCTGGTCCGAAATCTAGTTCCAACGGCATAGTTCCCCCTGATGGTTGAGAACGACAGTCTTTCAGTTATGCGAGTGACCCCAAGAATTGGAGAATCGCTGCGTTCACGGGCTCTGCATGAGTCATGTTGGCGGCGTGTGGCCCGCCCTCGATGGCCACCAAAGTTGTGGTTCCCGCAATGGAGTCACGCAGCACCTCTGCTTTTTCCATTCCGATGGCCACATCTGCAGTTCCGTGCACGATGAGGGATGGACATTTGATTTCTCCCAGACGACTAGTGATGTCATCACGATGCATGAGGCAGTTGAATGCCTTTGAGAATTGATCAGGCTGCATAGCGCCCCACTTGGCGAACCACTCGCTCCACTCGCCTGGGCCAAGAATGATGCCGGCAATGATGTCTTGCACAGCAACTGCGCCATGTTCCAACCATGCTGCGTGCAGTTGGTTATACGGCTCGATAGTTGCTGGGTCTTCTGTGCCTGCTTGCGTATCAATAAGGATGAGGGCCTTCACTCGCTCAGGAGATGTTAGCGCTACACGAAGAGACAAGAAGCCCCCTTGCGACATTCCACCCACAACAGCAGAAGCAATATTCAAGTGGTCCATGAGAGCTAGAACGTCATTCGCTGAATCCCAATATGTGAAGTCCGCTTCTGCGCGAGTTCCGCCGAAGCCTCTTTCGTCCCAGGTGATCACGCGGTACGAATTCTTGAGTGCTGCAACTTGGGCATCAAACATGGAATGGTCCATGAGGAAGCCGTGACTCAAGATGACGACGGGACCAGAACCGCCCGAATCTTCAAACGCGAGTGTTATTCCATTGACATTTGCTGTTTTCATATTTACACCTTAGACGCAAAGCAGGTGTCTAAAAATCAGCAGGAGGACTGCCCCACACGACGCCACAACACCCTCTCGATGGAGATTTCGCGACCAACAATTTCCCACTCCCCATCAATCGGCTTGCGATCCGCGTACCCATAGAGGCAAGCGAATGATTCTGGGATGCGAATATCGGTTCGAGTATCTACCCACACAATGAGCGACGGATGGGATGCATATCGCAAGGTGTAATAGTTACGATCTTGAGGCTTCAGGCCGTCGTAGGCAATGCGAGACGAATCTGCATGACTCACGCCCTGCAAAGCAACACCGACACCTCTGTCAGGCGACGACCTGTTGATGAGAGTCGACGAAGTAGTCCATGCAGATGAGACCAGCAATAGCGAGGCAAGAACCACGAGTGCCACCTCCTTTTTGCGCATATACAAATAAACAACGGCAATGCTGACGGCGCACAGAACCGGCGTCATAGTCAAGAGGCCAGGGCGACGCACCGCATGGCTCAATGCGTCGATGGCCAGAACATTGGCTGTACGCATAGGACCATCAATCGAAATGGCGCGCCATACGGCATCTGCACCAACCAACAAGACGTACATCGCAGTCAGAAAAGCGAAAAACACAATTGACCAACGCCACAAACGCTCTGCGAGCAACTTTGTTCGCTCGAGCGTTACACATGCAACTGCGAACAAAGCAGGAACACACATCTCTACGTATCGACCGTAAATGTAATGGTCGGCCCTTTTGCCCAATGCCAATTGGAGTGCACCAAGCACGATCAAGAAGGCAAAGGTCATCAGAATAAAAACGAATGCAAATCGCTCGGGCGATTGCTCATCACTGCGCTTGTACGCGCGCGCCTTCTTACTCACGGCACGAACCATTGCAACCAAACCAACGAGACCCAGACACGCAGTCGCAGCAGATACGTACCAAATTTGGCCTGCTACTTCACGAATGACTTCTGGCCATAAATGCACTGTGAAGGCACGATTCAGGATTCGGCTCTCGCCTGAACGCCGTCCGAAATACAACACATCGCGAACAATTGAGTTCACGCTTCTTGTGATGACATAACCAACCACGAGGGATACCGCACCAAGTAGCGCTGCTGAACGACTCACAATGCCATTCCATGCAAGCGCAATGAGCACAACAACAGCACTGACTGTGATTGCCACGAGTCGACTCGAAAAAATCGGTGCAAGCCCAGCCACGGCACCAAAGAGAACAACCACCATCAGGCGAGGTCGAGAAACCATGGAACCAATCAACACCACGAGCAACATGAAGACCGCTTTGCACAATGTCTCTGGTAGCGCAAACAGCGAACCAGCCAAGGTGCCGGGCGATGCAATGACAAGGGCCGCAACGAGATACCCAGTCGTGCGGTTGGCCTTCAATGTGCTCACCGTGAACGTAAATACCAAGTAACCAAGTACGGCCATCAATGCGATGTTCGTAAAAAGTGTTAGTCGATATGCAATGTGCAATGAGCCACCCACCCAAGCCCAAGCACCAGTGATTAATCCAAAACCTGCTGGGTACATAGATGAAAAAGGAAGTCGCACTTCTTCATGCCCAATGAGCACCTGACCATTCAGCAGATAACCCCATTCGTCCGGACGTATAGATGGCCCTGAGATTCGCGCCGCAGTCACCAAAGCAATAATGAGAGATACAGCCATACAAAGGATGGCGAGGATCGTTACACGGCGCGACGAGGTCATATACCGAGATCTGGCACGTCGGTCGAAACTCGCATCTGCCACTTCGGTGTTCTCTTTTCAAAAAACGCACGAACGCCTTCACCGGAGTCAGGAGCTTTGATGAGACCAGGCAACAATCGCCCCTCGGCTGCAATCATTTCGTCGATACCGACAGTGAGTCCATTCCACATCAGTTGTTTTGCAAGAGCCGCTGACACAGGCGCCACATTTTCTGCGATATCGCGAGCAATTGTCATCGCAGCAGGTAACACCTCTTCGGTGGGAAGAGCTTGTGAAGCTAATCCCATCTCTGCAGCTTCTGTGCCCATGATGAGTCGACCAGTTAACAACAAATCTGCTGCACGAGAGAATCCGATGACGCGAGGCAGAAGAACGTGTGAACCCAATTCAGGCAAAATGCCACGGCGAACCATGGCGTATTGAATCTTGGCTGATTCAGAAACTATGCGGATGTCGCACAGCATTGGGTATGTGATGCCAACTCCGACCGCATGCCCGTTAATGGCCGCAATGACGGGCTTTCGTACTTTGTACGGCATGCATCGTGGGCCTTCGCGACGGCTTTGTTGGCCCGCCCTGAAACCCTCTTCACCATCACTGAGGTCAGCGCCAACACAAAATGCTTTTCCTGCGCCAGTGAGCACCACTGCGCGCACATCGTCGTTTGCGTCAGCAGCACCCATGGCCAAAGACAACTCGTCACTCAATTGTGGAGTCCATGCGTTCATTGCTTGCGGACGGTTCAAAGTGATAGTGGCAACGCCGTCGGCTACCTCATACAAAACAGTTTCAAAATCCATGTGACCTCGGTTCTTACAGAACCGTACCCCATTCCTTTTTCATCATCGGAACTACGGCCTCGATGTACTCGGCCAAGATTTCTTGATTCCATGGTGGACGAATCGCGATATTGATGAGTTGAGCGCCTGCCTCAACGAACGGCGCAATCTGTTCCATCGCATCTTCGGGGCGGCCTAGTAACGAACCGGCAATGATGCGCTCTGACGCTGCACCCCACTGTTCGTGCAACTGCTGAGTGACGACGCCGATGTCTTCGCTGCTGAGGCCGAAAGAAAGATTGATACTGCGTTCAACATCTGTCGGCTTACGTCCCGCTTTCTCACACCAATCGTCCAAGATGCCGTTTAACTCTTTGTACTGTGCGGGGCTCGCATACGCAGCATTCCATCCATTTGCATATGCACCGGCCATACGCAATGTTTGCTTTGGGCCGAGCCCACCAAGCCACAACGGCAATGCGCCCATTGCAGTTGGCACCATCGATGCGTCACGCAGTTCGACGCCAGGTGAACTCTGTGTAACACGCTCACCATTTCGCCACTTATTGATGGCCTGTAATTGTCCTTCGAGAACTTTGAAACGATCGCCTTGCGATGGAAAATCAATTCCAAACGCCAGTGCTTCTTGGTCGTGCCAACCGCTTCCCATTCCCAATTCAAATCGACCGCCCGATAGATGGTCGACCGAGATAGCACCCTTCATGAGTACTCCGATGTTGCGGTACTGCGAACAAAACACCAAGCAACCAAGTCGTGCATGTGTTGTATCGGCAGCTAGTGCTCCCAACATGGAGAACGCCTCAAAGTGGGGCTGCGTGCCGCCGGCAGGTGGCGCCTCGTACAGATGGTCCCACAGGGAAATCCAGTCAACACCCGAGGTGTCTAACCACTTCCACAGTGCACGTAGGTCTGCGACTGAAGCATTTTGCGCCCCCAGATGGACACCGAATTGGACGGCCATGTTGTACCCCCTCAGATACGACAAAGGCCCCCAAAATGGCTGGGGGCCAAATGTCTATTGGAGCGGACGACGAGATTCGAACTCGCGACCCTCACCTTGGCAAGGTGATGCTCTACCAACTGAGCCACGTCCGCGTATGTAGCCCACATCCTAGCGAGGTGGGCAGATTGCGCAACCAGGGACTAGCCCTCGTGCTCCAGCGCTACCCCAGGCGTACCCCTCTGTTCCTGCACCAGGAAGGCTAAAGAGCCCAACACCACGGCCGCCCCGACTATTTGCCACACAGTGAGGGCTTGGCTGAAGATTGCCCAGGCAAGGCCAGTGGAGATGACAGGGCTCAACAGACCGAGCAGTGAAGCCAACGTGACGTCAATATGACTTTGAGACCACGTCATCATTCCGTGACCCACTACACCCGGGATGATTGTCATGCCTACAACGCAGTACCAATCTTTCGTTGTCATCGCAGTGAGGTCGTTACTAGTGCTCAATCCAAACGGAAGAATGACAACTGATGCCCAAGTAAAAACTGCAGCCAAGAATGACCACGAGTGCACGCCTGCCATCCGTGTCTGTTTCGCCAAAACAAAATATGCCGTCCACAAGACAACATTGGATACGGCCATCAGATCGCCTGAAAGTTTTGCGCCACTAGTTGATGCTGCAGCGAGGACAACTGTAAGAACACCGGCCATTGCGCACACCGAATAGAGCAACTGCTTCTGGCGGATCTTTTCGCCGAACATTTTTGGTGCCACAAACAGAATCAACACCGGCTGAATTGTGGTGATGAGAGTTGCATTGGCAATCGACGTCATCTTCATAGAAGCAAATCCGGCGATAAATGAGAATGCGAACAAAACTCCAGGGACAGCAGTCTTCCTCATCAACTCTTTCGTGAGGCCGCCTCCCATTCGGATTGCCATGAAGTTCATCAAGGGAACACCCAACAACATGCGATAAAAAACTATTGACGGCGTACTGACCGTCATTGCCTTATTGAAAATCGGACCAATACCCCATGCAGTGACAGCTAGCAGTGCCGCTAGGACATGCACATCATCACGCCCGCGTACCGACGACGAGATTCGCTGGAGAGTGTTTGTCACTTTGTGGGTGGATTGAGATCTATACGCAGGGTCAAAACGCCATCTTCAATAGTTGCCGTTGCATCTCCAATGATGGCAAAGTCACGAAAGTCGGTTTCTGCATTTGCAATGAAGAGTTGACGTTCTTCACCTGCAATTGGTGGCAAGGGCCTCTTTCGTACTGCAATTGCACGATCTTTAAATCGAGCGATCATTTCGTTTGGATCAAATCCGGCCATAGTCCTTACTCCTTGTTTTGCTGATGTAGTAGCGGGTCAATAAATCCAGGCACCAAGTCCACTGCGTCGTCGTCATGTGGATACGGGTCGCGAAATGGCTGTTCCGGCTCAGACACAGGTTCACGCATCAATACTGGTGGCGCAATGTGATATTCGATAGGCGCAGCACCATCTGAACGGACGCTATTCAACATGTCGACTCGTCGTTCTTCATTTGCGCGCGCAAACTTTCTATCTGCCATCACTTCTAACGGTGCGAGTACCGAAGGGTCTTCAACAGCGGCGCGCCAGAAAGCAATAGTTGTGACCAACAAAAGGATTCCAAGCAATACAAGAAGGACGCCAACCACATTTATTGTGGTGCTATTGGCGGCGACCCTGATTTAGTCCGTCTCGGAGAGAAATTGACGAATTTCAGCGCCAACAGCAGTGACTTCGATGAGGAAACCGTCGTGTCCCTCATTGCTCACAATTTCCGCGTGACGATTTCGCGTATCTGCATTTTTGAGCCTCGACTGAATGATTTCCTGTTGATAAGCCGGATACAAAATGTCGGAGTCGATACTTACAGTCAGTGTCGGAGCCTTGATGCGTGCAAGTGCGTCGTCTAGACCACCACGCCCACGACCCACGTCATGTAAATCCATAGCTTTTCCAATGTAGAGATAACTGTTGGCGTCAAATCGACGCACTAAACGATCACCGTGATGATCGAGATAGCCCTCCACCTCAAACCGTGAGAAAAGATCTGTGCCGCTTGCATTGAAATTCTGATCCCGCAACTCGCGACCAAACTTTTCACTGAATCTTGTGTCAGTACGAAATGTCACTTGCGCGATCATGCGTGCGATTGCAAAACCATTCCAAGGCCCACCATCAGGACCCGCGTCGTAATAGTTTCCGTCGTTATAGGCCGCATCCATTATCAATGCGCGACGACCAATGGAGCCCCAGGCAATCTGTTGTGCACTTGCTTCTGCGCAAGTAGCTATCGCGATAAGTGCCTGCACACGAGTGGGAAATGTGATGGCCCACTCCAGTGCCTGCATTCCACCCATCGATCCCCCAACTACGGCTCTCCATGTCTTGATACCTAATGCGTCGGCCAATAAAGCCTGAGCACGGACCATGTCTCTAATGGTGACAACAGGAAAACGAAGCGCGTACGGTTTGCCATCTTCTGGATGCGGCGACGATGGGCCAGTTGATCCTTGGCATCCACCGAGCACGTTCGAGCAAACAACGAAATACTTATTTGTGTCGATTGCTTTTCCTGGACCAACAACACCATCCCACCAACCGTTCGTGGGATGACCCTTACCTGCAGAACCCGCCACATGACTATCGCCAGTCCATGCGTGACACACCAAAATCGCATTCGATGCGTCTGCATTCAACGTTCCCAATGTCTCGTAGGCGATGGTGACGTTGTGCAATGACTCGCCGCCTTCTAGAGAAAAAGGTCGAGTGGTTGCAAAGGTATGAAACAAACGATGACCAACTGGGTCGCCCTGCATCCAGCCGCCAGATGCGGGATAGGGAGTTTCGTCGTGGCGATACACAGTTGCCATGTTGTTTCCTTGTTGATTGCGAATATGTCGCTCAGGAGACAACGCCCTGTTGCCCCGCTGGCTGCGGGACCACATCCCTCATCTCTCGATGAGGAGGCACCGTGCGGTTGTCACCCCGGTTGCCGGACCAATTGGTCTCTCCTAATGCTGAATGAAACTCTATCGGCTAGCGATGTCGTCAGCGAGGTATTTAGGGAGTCCAACGATGTCTGTGAAGTCATTGAATGGGGTGAGAAGGTCCTGATGGTCTCGCATACTGCCCTGTTCTTGGAGAACCCCATAGGCATCCCCCAAAGCCTTAGAGACCGCCAAGAGCCCAGACAACGGAGAGACGATCATGCGGAAGCCGAGTTCTGCCAACTCAGATGGTGTGAGCAACGGGGTTTTACCCTTCTCCACCATGTTCGCCACCAGAACAACATCTGGCAACGCGTCGGCTATCTGTTGCATTTCTTCTACCGACTGAGGAGCTTCCACAAACACTGCGTCGGCTCCGATATCTCGCGACATCTTTGCGCGTTCAATTGCATCATGTAATCCATTGACAGCACGTGCATCAGTTCGTGCTGTAAGAAATAGGTCATCTCGTTCACGCAAAACTATTTGTAACTTGTGTAGCCACTCGGCAGGTTCAACTACTTCTTTGCCATCCATATGGCCACATCGTTTTGGCCACACCTGATCTTCAAGAAACATGGCAGCAGCGTTTGCTTCTTCCCACAGTGCAGTTGTTTGGGCAACAACCTCGTCATCGCCGTACCCAGTATCAGCGTCAACAACTACAGACACGGCGGGCACTGCAGCACACACACGTCGAGCCGTATCGGCTACGTCTTGCTGACCAAGAATGCCGATGTCGGGAACGCCCAACATGGTGCCAGCCACTGCAAAACCGGAGAGAAACACAGTAGAGAAACCTGCACGTTCTGCCAGCAGTGCGGAAAGTGGATCCCACACCCCTGGCATCAGCACGGACTCGCCATTGGCCAGCCGCGCACGCAGTGCGTCAGATGTGGTCACTTGATCCCGAGTTCATCCATTGCGTGCTGCTTGAGTCTCTTGTAATCCACTTTGCCATTTGGTGCTCGACCAATTGTGGAGATGACCACCACATTTCGTGGCGCCTTGTATGCGGCCAAACGGGTCTTTACATGGGCAGACAATTCATCAAGGGTGGGTTCAAAGCCAGGCTCTGCTTCCACAACAGCACAAATGGTTTCCATGAAGCGCTTGTCGGGAATACCGACCGCAACTGCGTCTCGTACCGACTCATGTGTCTTCAATACTTCTTCGACTTCTTCAGGGAAGACTTTTTCTCCGCCGGTATTAATACAGACAGAGCCACGACCAAGAAGATGCAAAGTTCCGTCTTCGTTGACTTCTGCCCAGTCACCAGGAACTGTCCAACGTCGGCCCTCAAACATGCGAAATGTTTGTGCAGACTTCACTTCGTCTTTGTAGTAGCCCACGGGAATCGCTCCACCCACCGCCACAAGTCCACGCTCACCTGAACCAGGCTGCACCCGCTCGCCTTCTTCTGTAAACACAACACAGTTTGGACCAAGTGCAAACTGTGCAGTCTTTGGCGCAGCACCTTTGGCAGCTACCGACATTCCCATACCAACAGCTTCGGATGAACCAAAACTGTCAGTGATGAACATTTGTGGAATGTGTTCAAGCAACGCGTTCTTGTTCTCTTGACTCCACATGACACCAGATGAACCCATCTGTACGACACTGGACAAATTCCAGCGCCCAACATTTTCATCGAGCGACTCGAGCATCGGGCCAGCAAAAGCCTGACCCACAATCACAATGGAATTCACCTGATCTCTTTCAACCGTGTCCCATAACTTTGCAGGGTCAAAGTTTCTATTAGGCATGGTGATGATGCAACCGCCAAGCGCCAGTGTGATGAATGCAGAGAATTGACCAGTGCCATGCATAAGCGGGCAAGCCACGAGTGCTCGGTTTGATATCCATCCAGGCTGAATGCGCGCGATGATTTCGTCAACCGATTCAGCTGGCGCAACACCAGAGATTGCATTTCCGCCACGACCCAGAACTGCAAGCAAGTCCTCTTGTCTCCACATCACACCTTTTGGCATTCCTGTAGTGCCGCCGGTGTAGAGAAACAACATGTCGTCTTCAGACAGTGGTTTACTTGGCACAACGTCAGCTACATCTTTCGATACCACGTCGTTGTAGTTCAATGCCCACTCTGGAAGAGCAGCACCAGATTCATCGGACACCATGTACCACCGCTTTACCTTCGGTAAACGATCACGAACTTGTGCACACAAATCTGCGAATACTGCGTGGAACACAACTGCTTCAGCATCGGAGTTGTCAAACAAATACAGAATCTCTTCAGGCCCATACCTGTAGTTGGTATTCACTGGCACGTACCCGCCTAAGAAAGATCCAAATGTGGTCTCTAGGTATTCCGGACAGTTGAACAAATAATGCGCAACCTTTGCTTGATGGCTGAGTCCAGCCTGCTTCATGTCATGTGCGAGCGCATTGGCTCGACGATGAAAATCACCCCACGAATAAACCGTGTCACCAAAAATCTGCGCTGGCCTCTGTGGATCTGCTGCCGCAATCCCCTTCCACATGAGTCCGTAGTTCCAAACAGTCATTTCAAGCCCCCTTGAGCACACAGGTGTGTACAAGAAATACCGTAGCAAGCCCCACAAGGCCCCAGCACAGTCATGTTGTAAGTGGAAGAAAGCAGCGGTACTTTGTGCATGTTCCAGCGGGCGGAGTTGGAGCCACCTACTGTTGCTCTATGCACAGATTGAGCAAAGCCGACGTTGAGTCTCTTCTCCAGTCGTACGATGCCGATCCCACCGGAAGCTTGACGCGAGCGCTTTCAGTTGTACTGGGAAAAAACTTGACCAATTGGCAAGAGGCTATAGAGCAACTGCCAAGCGACGAATTCAATATCTCTGCACTCGTAGAAGAAGAAACTGTTCAACTTGACGCTTTGGTCAAGCGCTTAGTTGAGAATCGAACTTTATAGAAGAGAGAACGAATCGTTCTCTAATCCCTGAAGCACATGCCGCGTACCCATTGCCTCAAACATCTTGTCGCCGCGATCTGTGCGGCCCACTATCTGTGAAGCGATAACTGCCATGATCACACCTGAAATTGCTTCGCGCCTGTAGTGGTTACGTATCCAATCATGATTGATTTCATGACCATACGATTCGAGACCTGCAATGTACAGATCGACCAGTTCCCATTCACGCGCGCGTCGGTCCTCTGGCAATAAACCGGCACCGATGAAATAAGCAAGGTCGGCAACACCGTTACCGTGACCAGGTGTTTGCCAATCCACAACAGCACAAGCAACTCCCCCGGCTGGGGTAGCGAACAATAAGTTGTCGAGGCGATAATCACCATGAGTGACTGTGAACGGCTCGTCCTTCGCATTTACGTAGCGAGTCATCATCGTTCCGAGTGTCTCAATGAATGCGATTCCTTCTTCACCGCATTCGCGTCGAATGGCTTCGCCGTGAACCGCCAAGAAGCCCGGCTTCACCATGGCATACAGTCCTTCAAGTCGGGCCGCGTCGTCCGCATCACGTCGTTGCAACCAGTCAATTTTCGAAAGCGATGCATCACCCCAGCGTGGTCCATGCAACTTGCTGAGTTCCGTCACCGAAATGCGAGCCTCATCAATTCCACATCCACGAATCTGGTCGCCTTGTTCACAAGGAGTCATGTCTTCAAGCACGATGGCAATGTCTCCTGCCTCTTCGTGCCAGTCGGCAAAGTAACAATGCGGTTTACGCACATCAAGAGTGTTTGCAATCTCGTTGTAGAACTTCACTTCGCGCTCGTAATTACGAAGAGAGATTCCTGTTGCCCGACTTGTGGGATCGGGTGATGCAAGCTTGACCACCACTGAGGCTGGAACGTTTGCATCATCCGACTGCAGTGAGTAACGAAGATTCATCCCCACTTGGCCTTCGCCAATACGCTTCGGCTCGCTCGCAATCACGGGTACGCCAAACACCTCTTTCCAAAAGTCCGTATCAATGGTTTGTTCGTTGTATTCCTTGTGTCCCACGACACTTACGGTAGCCCCCAGCACACCTTCCGATAGCGTTCAAGACGATGATTCGTCGCCTACTCACCCCGCGCTGGATTGTGGTTCACCTCGGCGTTCTTGCACTCATTGTTCTCATGGTGAATCTGGCTTTCTGGCAACTATCACGTCTAGATCAGAAAAAGTCCTTCAACGCCACACTCACGGCGCACTCGAATGAACCAGTAGAGAACATCGAGAACATTGCCTCGACTAATTCGGACATCGAGTCCATCGAGTGGCGCCGAGTACAACTCAGCGGCTCCTACATGACAGACAAAATTGTCACGGTCATCAATCGTTCTCAAAACGGAACTGCCGGATACGACGTTCTCGTTCCATTTCGCACTACCAACAATGAAACTTTCCTCGTCAACAGAGGCTTCATGCAGTTATCTATGCCGCTTCCCACTCTGCCAACAACACCACTAAAAGTGCTGGGCTACATACGCGATTCCCAAGCGCGCGGCACTCTTGGCGCAATCGATTCAACTGATACCACCGTGCGCGAGTTTCAACGGTTCGACATACCCCTTATTGCCGAACGGTTAGGTGTAGAGACTCAACCATTATTCATTCAATTGCGAGATGAAGTGCCGACACCTACTCAAGCGTGGCCAGCCCCTGTGGCATTACCAGACCTCAATGAAGGAACGCATTTGTCGTATGCAGTGCAGTGGTTTTTCTTTGCACTCACTGCTCTCGTTGCATGGGTAGTGGTTGTGCGGCGCAAGATGCGAGAAGTTACTGAGCCTTCTGCTCCATCGCATACATCCGCCTGAACTGTTCCACTACGTCTGGACTTTTGTGCGCGCCGCTCAGGGTTCTGTACACCGTGTCGACATTTACTGCTAGTCGACCAAACTCGCCCCATTCAGCGAAACCATTCAGAGCAATATCTCTTGCTGCATCCCAGGCATCCATTCCCCCGTTGAAACGCTCGGTAGCTTCGTCTTGCACGTAGGCCAAGTAATCACGGATAGCAGTAACGCCAGCTTTGTCTGTGAGTGGTCCATGTCCGGGAACAATGTGCTCAACATCGGATGAACAGATGAGATCACACGCCGCAATCCAGTTGTCGAGCGGACCTGCCCACACAATGGGAGTACCACCAATAAACAAAATGTCACCGGTGTACACAGTGCGAGCATCTGGCACAAACACCAAAGTGTCTCCCGCCGTGTGCGCGGGGCCTACTTCCACCAATTCCACCACTCGGCCACCCACTGTTACAGAATGCTTGCCAGTAAAAGTCTTTGTAGGCAAAGTTGGTTCAATACCTTCAAAATCAAATTCACCAAAGAAATGTCTAAACAGATCGCCAACATCACCAGGTGCACTGTTGAGAGCGGCCAACATTGCTGGCGGCACTTCAGACATCTCGTGTGCAGTCGCGGCAGAAGCGATGATCTCTTTGCCTGCTAGCAACTGATTGCCGTAGCAGTGATCACCATTTGCATGCGTGTTCACGACGGTCGAAATCGGGGCCTTCTCCGTTGCGTGCGCCATCGTGTCGAGCATTTTCTGAGTGATCTTCAGATCAAACAACGTGTCAACCAACAACGATGCACCGTCTCCCACGATAAGACCAGCATTGGACCAGCCCCATCCACCGTCGGGCTGCAAGTACGCATGACAACCGTTGCTTAACTCATGTAATCCCAGTGTGTAACTCATGCCAATTTCTCTCCTAATGAACGACCAATGCGCGTTGCTTCTATTGTGACAGATGCAGCGGGAGTCTCCGACGGAACGGTTGGCAACCCGGACGCATCTGCAATGGTGACATTGGCAAAGCCACGCAATCCACCATCGGCATCAATCGCAGAAGAGCACGACGACGAAGCATGCGAGACAAATGAGAGATGACCTCTTATCCATTGATCAAGTTCGAGATCTCCCAATCCCTCTAGGTCTTGAAGGTGCGCACCCCGATCATCCACCACAATGCTTCTCGTTGTGCGTTGAACACTAGGTGAATTACAAATTCGAACAAGTTCTCGCACAGATTCTCTCATCCCATCTATATCTGCTTTCGTGGACAACATGTTCATGCTCACGGAAACTTCACCGTCAAGCATCGAGATAGTGCCACGAGAGGTCGGGCTCATGAGGGAAACCGTCATCAATGCATCAGAAGAGACCTCGCGCGATACCCGCTCATACGCCAGGACAATAAAGCGACCTCCACTATTCGTAACACCTTTCAGATGCACGGAAGCATCAAAGACTCCGCGGTCGCTATCACGTCTTGCCATGGTGAATGCAATAGTCGGATGGTCCTGCAGACCGACACCAATCTGCGGGTTTATCGCGCCCATCCCGGAGGACAACAACAACATTGGCGTTGCTATTGCTCCTGCGCACATCACCACATGATCTGCCTCGATAACCGAGTCCTCTGTATGAACCTCATGAACGGCATCGGAAACACCTGTCAGAAGAACAGCATCTTGCTTCACTAAGGAGATTCGTCCTTCTTCGACCAAATGCTGCACTGCACGCCCCGGATTCCAACGTCCGCCGTTCCACCACAAACGCGATGGTGCGCCGCCGGCTGCGAGTAGCGCACGAGACACTGAACCCATCTCATCAACTTTTGCTAGCCGAGTAAGTCCCTCGACAGATGCGGGAGGTTCCCCCGACAAGATCATTCCGTTGATTGCACTTCCCCCACCCAACACATTGGCTTGTGCATAAGGAACTGCAATTCCGCCTTCCAATAAACTGACCATGGCAAAAGGCGGAGTGTTTTCTTCCGAGATCACGTCCATGAAACGAGGTTCATCGTCATGCGGCGATACATTGCCTGATTCAATCAGCACGATTTCACGTGTGGTTGTGGCAGCTAATAGAGCAGCCACTGTGCAACCAGATGTTCCGCCACCAATCACTACAACAGGTCGACGCATGGGGTCACCCCTCTGAAGTTCGCAGATGGATATCGAACTGTTCGGCTAAATGAGCCGAGTCATTGAAACGAACTAGTCGCCACTTCGAACCCTGCACGTGCAGCAATTCAGTGAGCGATGTGTTGTTGCTGTACAGCTCAAATTTTCCGGTTTGGTGCATCTGCAAAGTGTTGCGCAAAATACCGTCAATGACGCCCGCATGACACACCACTACCACGTTGCCACCAATGTTCTCGCGAACCGTCTTACGCAAAGTTTCCATGACACGTTCATGAAACATTGACACCGTTTCTCCACCAGGAAAAACCACATCGTGCGGGTCCCCATCCCAACGTGGCACTCCATACAACGCAACAAAATCGTCGTACGGCATTCCATCAACCTCCGGACCTGGGTCATGTTCGCCCCATCCTGAATCAGTGTGCAATGACAAAGACCCCAGTGCAGGGGCAATGATTTGAGCAGTCTCAACAGCGCGTGAGTGTTTGCTGGAGTACAAAGCAGTGGCCTGAAAGTCACGACCGGCCATGAGGCGATCACGAAGTGCTTCTGCCTGACGTCGGCCAGTGTCAGTAAGACCAGTACAACTACGTGGACCACCGAAGAATTTTTCAATGGTTGCGCGCGACTCGCCGTGGCGCACGAGCATGAGTCGTGTGTTTGACATGTTTATGCCAACTTCTCGACGAACGCCTCCAGCTGGCGCAGGTTGCGGCACTCGTACACGCCATCAGTGTGGGTGCCGTATTCCCCGACGATGGAGTCACCTGTGTTCCAGTAGGAACGAGGCTCCGGATTCAGCCAATAGACGTGGCGAGCCTTCTGACGAATTTCCTTAATGACCCAGGCCTGCGACGCGTGATAGTTGTTGCGCGCATCACCAAGTAACAACACGGTTGATTTTGGATTGATTTCTTTGCCGTACTTATCCCAGAAGACTTCAAAAGCGTGGCCGTAATCAGAGTGGCCATCGACCCAGATCACGTCGGCTTCGGTATTTATGCGATGAATCGCCTCGCTGATGTCTTCAGTCTTTTTGAAGTATTCAGTTACTTCATCGATGCCGTCGATAAATACGAATGAACGAACCTTCGAGAATTGACCCGAGATGGCATACACGAGCATCAATGTGAAACGAGCAAAAGCAGCGACCGAACCCGAGATGTCTGCAATAACGATGAGTTCAGGCTTTGCTGGGCGTGGATATTTGAACTTTGGTTCAGCCGGTACACCGCCATAGGCAAGGCTGTGTCGCACCGTGTTGCGGAAATCGAGCGGCCCTTTCCTTCCATGACGACGCTTACGTGCCAGACGTGCTGCAAGTTTGCGTGTTAGAGGTTGCAATGACTTCTTCAAGTTCTGCATTTCATCGCGACTTGCATGCATGAATTCCACATCTTCAGGAAGTGGTTTTCTCAATGTCTTTGCCATTGCCTCTGCGCCACGGTCAGCCACAAGGCGACGACGAATCTCGGCTTCTACTTCTTGCTTGAACTGCTCAATGCGATGGTTGTACTCATCTTTTTCAAGACGCTCTTCCAAGTTGGTCAGTTCGCCGCCCACTTGTTGCTTGCTGGCTTCCATCAACTTGTCGAGCATTCCGTCAAGATCAAGATTGCGCAACGTTCGGTACAAGTAATAGGTACCACCGACGGGACGACCAGGTTCCATTCCTGCAAAGCGCTGAACAGCTTGGCGAGCCAATGCGCGCATCATCGCTTGGTCACCATTCATTAATGCATTCATAAGAATGTTCATCAATTCTTCGGGAGTAAGCGAATCCATGCCGCCTGCGCCGCCATTGCCTTCGCCCTGCATCTGCTGATCTTGCATTTGTTGCAAGAAGTCTTCGATGCTGCCTTCTCCATCAGAGATGGAATACTCAGGACCTCGAAGGCTGAAGTACACCTCAAAGACGGTCTCGAAGGAACGCCAGTGTGCGTTGTTCTTTACCAATGTTGCACCAAGTGCATACTTGAAGGCTTCGCGATCCTCTAATGGGATGTGCGAAATAGCATGCATCGCATCAAGGTTTTCGGTGAGACTCACGGGAAGACCCGCGTTTCTCAACTCAGTAATGAATCCGGCGAGAAGCTCCAGCATTGGTCAGCGCAGATCGATTCAGTCGTCAGACAGCTCTTTGGCTGCTTTGGCGATGTCCGACTGGTACTTCAAGAGAACATGCAAAGTTTCCTTTGCTTGCTCAGCATCGATGGAATCAACTCCAAGAAGTACAAGCGTGCGAGCCCAGTCGAGCGTTTCACTGACTGATGGTGACTTCTTCAGGTCAAGCTGACGAATGCTGCGAACGATTCTTGCAATTTGATCGGCAAGCATCTCGGTGACGCCAGGAACCTTTGTAAGAACGATCTCTTTTTCACGGTCCATTTGTGGGTAATCAACATGCAAGAACAAGCAACGACGCTTGAGAGCTTCGGAAAGTTCACGCGTGTTGTTCGATGTAAGGAACACGAGAGGAATCTGTGTTGCTTCAATTGTTCCAAGTTCAGGAATCGAGACTTGATACTCAGAGAGAATTTCAAGAAGCAGAGCTTCGGTCTCTACCTCAACGCGGTCAACTTCGTCAATAAGAAGAACTACTGGCTCTTTCGATGTAATCGCTTCCAACAACGGGCGAGTCAACAAGAACTCAGATCCGAAAATATCGTCGTGGATGTCATCCCAAGAATCTGAACCACGGTCAGCCTGGATACGAAGAAGTTGTTTCTTGTAGTTCCACTCGTAGAGCGCCTTCGACTCATCAAGACCTTCGTAGCACTGCAAACGAATGAGCTTTGCTCCGGTCATTTCAGCGATGCTCTTAGCCAATTGGGTTTTACCCGTTCCGGCAGGACCTTCGACTAAAACTGGTTTCCCAAGGCGGTCGGCGAGGAAAGCCACGCCCGCAATGCCTTCGTCGGCCAGATAATTGACTGCCTTAAGGCCGTCGCGGACAGATTGCACTGATTCGAAGCGGTGAGTCATAAGACCTACCAACCTAGTGGGGCTCCCCCTGTTGGCGAGTATTGGGATTCAAAAGCCCTGAACATCAGACCTTCAGAGGCATAAACGCCTAACCTTCATTCTCATGTTCAAAGACACCGTTGTCGTCGCATTTGGCACAGCTATGTCTCGACTCACTGGCCTACTTCGCGTCATTGTCTTCGGGGTCATCATTGGCCAGACAGCGCTCGCAGATGCATTTGACGGCGCCAATAACTCGCCGAACTCCATTTACGAGTTACTTGTTGGTGGCCTCCTTGCAGCAAGTCTCGTGCCATTGTTCACACGCTTTGCTGAAGACAATGACGAAGAGGCAACCGAGGCAGTGGTGTCTACTTCTCTCATCGTGCTTGCCTTCGCAACAGTTGTGGCCATCCTTGCTGCACCACTTATCTTTCGACTCTTTTCGCTTCACCCCAGTTACCTCGTTGACCCTGATGAGTTTCGTCGCGCCGGTACAGCAATGTCACGAATCTTCTTGGTGCAAATATTCTTCTACGGCTTAACTGCGATTGCTTCAGCATTGCTCAACTCACGTCGTCGCTTCTTTGCTGCCGCATGGGCTCCAGTGCTCTCGAACGTCGTGACCATCACGTTGCTCCTACTCATTCCTTTCACACGCGACGGAACACCACGCCTGAAAGACGTACTGCGCGACCAATCATTCTTTTGGCTGTTCACCATGTCTGCCACAGGCGGAATCATTGCCATGGGGCTAGTACTGATACCTGCAGTCAAACGCTCAGGAATACCCATCAAGTTCCGTCCTGATTTTTCTCACCCTGCAGTAAAGACAATGGTCAAATTGTCTTCGTGGACTTTTGGATATGTGGTCACAAACCAAATCTCACTTGTATTCATTAAGAACCTTGCCGAACCCGGCAGTGGCAACCAAGACGCATACAGCAAAGCTTTTACATTCTTCATGCTCCCCCACGGATTGTTGGCAATTTCTATTGCCACAACTTTTGTTCCTGAACTGGTTCGGCGTGTTCGGGCTGGAGATAAATCTGGTTTTGCTGATTGGACAACGTCTGGTGTTCGCTGGATCACCATTCTTACGGTGCCTTCGTCCATAGCAATTGTGATTCTTGCCAATCCAATCATCAGTGCACTTCTTGAACACGGACATTTTGATTCCAATGCCGCCCATAACACCGCACGTGCTTTGGCTGGTTTTGCAGTTGGCCTCTCGGGCTTTTCGCTCTACATTTTTTGTTTGCGTGGCTTTTACGCACACGGAGACACTCGAACACCGTTTTACATCAATGTTTTTGAGAACGCGCTCAACATTGTCCTCGCCATAGTGCTGGTTGAACGTCATGGAGTACTCGGCCTTGGCCTCGCATTCGGAATTGCCTACATGATCGCATCAGTCGTGGTGCTGTGGCTACTGCACATCAAGTACAACGCAATTCACTGGCTGAGCGCTATCTCTGTTACGTGGCGCACAATTGTTGCATCCTGCGTCATGGGAATCGGTGTGTGGATTTTGGAGTACGTGCTCCACCCAGCATCTGGCATGTCTCAGATGGCTGAACTGTTCTTGTGCATCACTGGAGGCATCCTGCTTTATGTGATGAGCCTGTATGCGCTACGTGTTCCAGAGATTCGGAACTTGTCGAGCCTGTTGCCAAAACGCAACACCGACGTAGAGACAACTCTCTAATCTGGCTTCAGCACCACTAAGTCGTCACGATGAACGACTTCCACCGCAGCTAAATCAGTGAGATCTGCTGTGCGCTTTCCGCGAGTTTGCTGCACCATCTGAGATGACATAGCAACGATTCCACGGGAGATGACATCGGCAGATCCGTCGACTGAAATTTCAATGACTGCACCCATTTCGAAAGAACCCTCTACCTGAACGACGCCCGCAGGTAACAACGATGTACCGCGCTCAACAAGCGCATCGCGCGCACCGGCATCAATAACAATTCGGCCTTCAACTTCTGCAGCAAAAGCAATCCACAGTTTTCGTGCTGAGAGATTGCGATTGTGAGGAAGAAAGCGTGTGCCGATTGAGTCGCCAGCGATTGCTGCCTGCACTGCTGAACTGTTTGAAGCCGAAGCGATAACCGCAGTAACGCCAGACCACGATGCAATTTGAGCCGCCGCCAACTTCGACGCCATTCCACCGCTGCCACGATCGGAACCTGCTCCAGATGTAGAAACAGCAAGCAACGGATCATCTGCTTGGACAACCGAAATGACAGTGGCGCTTGCATCGATACGTGGGTCGGCCGTATACAGACCCTCTGTGTCAGTAAGCAGCACCAGCATGTCTGCCCCCACAAGGTGCGCCAACAATGCAGCCAAGTGGTCGTTATCGCCGTATCGAATTTCGTTGTTCGCAATCGCATCGTTCTCGTTGACAATTGGTATGCAACCAAACTCAAGCAAACGATTCACAGTGTCGCGTGCATGCAAATACTGTTGACGATCGACAAAGTCGTGAGGAACGAGCAACACTTGTGCCGCCACACACTCATGTTCGGCCAACGCCGCGTGATACGCAGCCATCAATTGAGGCTGACCAACAGCAGACAATGCCTGCAAAGACAACACATCGGATGGTCTGCTCTCTAAGCCCAGACCGGCAACGCCTGATGCAACTGCGCCCGAAGTAACCAGGAGAACTTCGTGACCGGCAGAACGTGCATTTGCTAGTTGTGCAGAGACCGACTTGATGACGTCGGTGCGAATACGGCCGTTGTCATCCGTCAAGGATGAAGTACCGATTTTGACAACGACGCGCATGACTACAGACTTACACTTCTGGAACGAATTCAAAACTGAATTGCGAAATCCAGACAATGTCCCCTTCGCGCACACCAGCTCGGTTCAGAATCTTGGGAACGCCAAGCTTTGCCAGGCGCTCATCGATGTAGTTCATGGCCTCAGGCGTGGTGATGTCGTTCAGAGCCACAACACGCTCCACATCGCGGCCATGTACGCGATATTCATTATCTGCCAGCTGCTCCACCCATGCGTGCTCGGGGTCTGGACGCAAAATAATGGTGGCTTCATTAATGGGTTCGGCATGGCGAGCCTCCGAAACCAACTGCGCCAGAGCATTGGTGACCGCTCGCACATTAAGTGTGGTGATGGATGACATGCTCATATGAGGCCATTCCTCAACCACCCTTGCTTCTACTGAGTCCGTTTTTGTTCCAACAATGAGCGAGGGACGCTCAAGCATCTCGGGCCGGTAATTGCCTACCTCATGTTGCAGAACACGCAATTGTTCTTGCGGGTCAATTCCATCTAAGGCAACTAAATCGATGAGGTAACACAACACGCGTGCGCGTTCAATATGTCGCAAGAATTGATGTCCGAGACCACGACCTTCACTAGCGCCTTCAATAAGACCAGGAATGTCTGCCATTACGAACTCTGTGCGATCGTCGATGCGCACAACACCAAGGTGTGGCTCGAGTGTGGTGAACGGATAATTCGCGATCTTTGGCTTTGCAGCAGACACTGTGCTGATGAATGTGCTTTTACCTGCGTTCGGGAAACCAACCAACGCAACATCAGCCATCAGTTTGAGTTCAAGTGTGAGCCAACGCTCATTTCCTTCTTCACCTTGTTCGGCAAATGTCGGAGCGCGACGTTTGTTGTTCAGGAATTTTGCGTTACCGCGACCACCACGACCACCGGGAGCCGCGAGCCATTTGTCGCCGTGCTGAACAAGGTCAGCCAGAATTTCACCGGTGTACATGTCGCGCGCAACTGTTCCCTCAGGAACATGAACGATGAGGTCTTCGCCTCGTCTTCCATGGAGGTCTTTCCCTTTGCCGTGAACTCCGTTACTTCCGCGTCGGTGCGGGTGGTCTCGAAATGCCAAAAGAGACGCCACGTTACGATCGGCCAACAGCCACACATCGCCGCCCTTGCCGCCATCGCCACCGTTTGGTCCACCCATAGATTCAGGACCTTCGCGACGGAAACTGACGCATCCAGCGCCCCCGTCTCCGCCCCGCACATTCAGTTGGGCTTCATCGACAAACACGCTCATAGGAACCTTCAGGCTACAAGCGCGCGATACTCCAACTCGGCGACACACCACTCACCTATCGTGGTTATGTGACCAATGAGCCAGATCTGACCCGCGACCAACAATGGGTCTCCACAATGGCTGGTTTTGAGCAGTCTTCTATCACTCTCGCTCACGCCGATTCATGGGCCGGAATCGGTACAAAAGACATTGTCGACCGCAGCGCCAGAGAAGCTCTGCTCGACGCAGCCATGGCTCCGCTAGCCACGCTGTCAGGCGGTCCAGGTATTCGCGCCATCGCTGAAGAACCAGATCCATTACGCACCTGTTTCGAACGAGACCGCGATCGCATCTTGCATGCTTCTTCATTTCGTCGTCTCGCTGGAAAAACACAAGTGTTTGTCTTCCCCGACGATCATCAACGCACACGACTCACTCATGCTCTCGAAGTCGCTCAAGTTGCTGTTTCTGTCGCACGAGTTCTTCGACTAAATGTTTCACTCACCGAAGCAATCGCTCTCGGACATGACTGTGGTCATGGTCCCGGTGGTCACGCCAGCGAAGACGCACTTTCTCCGTACATCGATGGCGGTTACGACCACGC
>JAPKZX010000023.1:0-13625 GCA_026393575.1 Actinomycetota bacterium | reverse complement strand
GCAGACGTTGCCTTGCTGCCTCTCAACTTGTGTGTCGAAACTCTCGATGGCATTCGTAATCACAGTTGGTCACGGCCGGCGCCACAAACGCCTGAAGGCGAAATCGTGAGTTGGGCTGATCGTATTGCCTATGTCTGTCACGACTTTGAAGACGCAGTCGATGCTGGCATTGTTTCACCGGCTGATTTGCCACATCTGGTCAGCACACGTTGCGGCACAACACGACGTGAACAACTCAATGCCTTTATCAATGGAATGGTTCTCGCCACTGCACATACTGGTCGCATTGGCATGGTTCCCGACACCGCTGAAGCACTTGCACTGTTTCGGCAATTCAACTACGAGCGCATCTACCACCGTGATGAGTCTCGTGCTCAGGCACAAAGCGTTATCGACATGTTGCGTGCACTTGTCGACCACTACGTTCAGCATCCACAATTGCTTCCTTCGTTCGAAGACACTCCGTGTGATCCCCACAGTGCAACCGCAACCCACGAGGCAGTGGCCTACGTTGGCGGCATGACCGACAGATTTGCGTGCCGTCAGGCAGTCATATTGCTCGACTACCCACGCCACCGCCTGCCCCAAGGTATCGACACATTGTTAAGCGGCGAATAACGACGCATACGCAAAAGGCGCACCAGGTGGTGCGCCTTCGGCTAAAAATTCTGAGGTGCAGTCTTACTCGACTGGCAACACATCGACAATCTTGCGACCTTTACGCTCGCCAAACTTCACACTGCCGTCCACCATGGCGAACAAGGTGTCGTCTTTGCCGATACCTACGTTCTTTCCAGGATGCGTGCGTGTTCCGCGCTGGCGGATGAGAATTGTGCCTGCTGTGATGACAGTGCCGTCAAAAACTTTGACGCCGAGTCGTTGTGCATTTGAATCGCGGCCGTTCCTTGTGGAGCCGCCGCCCTTTGTCTTTGACATGGTGTGTCAGCCTTTCGCGATGGAGAGAATTTCAACAACTGAGTACTGCTGGCGGTGACCAAAGCGCTTGCGCTGGTTGGTACGGCGCTTGTAAGTAAAGCCGTCGATTTTTGGACCCTTGGCAGAACCAATGACGCGACCCTTAACGGTTGCGCCCTTCAATTGTGCGGGTGTGGAGAGGACGGTGGTGCCGTCGACGAGTAGCACTGGGGTGAGAGACACCTCGGTACCATCTTCGACGCCCAAGAGCTCGAGCTGGACCGTTTGGCCCTGCGCGACTTTTTCTTGTTTGCCACCTGAGGCGATCACTGCGTACATAGCGGGTTAAACCTATCTGCGGGAATGGGCTGCGACAATCGCCGAGCCCGAGGAATTATGAGGATTTCGAGATTTTTGTCAGTCAAGGAGGCCAAAATCAACTTTGACTCCCCGTCCGGCACATTCTGGGCACTCCCCAGTGAAGGCCGTCAAGAGGCCCTCGCCAATGCGCTTACGGGTCATTTCCACAAGACCGAGTTCGGAGATATCAAAGACCTGGGTACGGGTCTTGTCTCGCGAGAGCGCCTGACGGAATGAGTCAATTACCTTGCGGCGGTTGTCTTTGATTTCCATGTCGATGAAGTCGATAACGATGATGCCGCCAATGTCTCGTAGGCGAAGCTGATGAGCCACCTCTTGAGCTGCCTCGAGGTTGTTCTGGAAGACAGTTTGTTCAAGATTGGACGTACCGACATTCTTTCCGGTGTTGACGTCGATAACCGTGAGAGCTTCCGTGTGCTCGATGATGAGCGAGCCGCCTGAAGGCTTGAAATCAGCAACGTAACTACGCACTTCTTCAAATAGCTCGCGGTCGTCAATGACGACTCCACGATATTCGGCATTGAACTCTTCACGAATTGTGCGCACTGCTAGTTCTGGTTCGCGATACAGCTGTTTTGGACTGGTTGCACCCTTGGCTGCTTCTTCGATTTTGGCCCACTCGTCAAGCAGACGAGTCATGTCGGCAGTCAGTTCATGCTCTGTTGCATGTTCTGCCGCGGTACGCACGATGACTCCATGATGCGCTGGCTTTACGCGATCGAGAATGTGACGCAGACGGCGACGTTCTGAATCGTCAAGACGCTTGGAGATTCCGTACGTCTTTGAGTTAGGGATGAGAACAACGAAGCGACCAGGAAGCGATACCTCTTGTGTGAGACGTGCTCCCTTTGCGCCGATGGGATTCTTTGTGACTTGGCAAAGAATCATTTGACGTGAACGAAGAATGTGCTCAATACGCGCAGTGTCTTTAGTTTCAACGTCATCACCGTCGAACTGCACGTCTCCGCGATACAACACAGCATTCTTTGGCGTGGAGATATCGACAAACGCCGCCTCCATACCTGGGAGAACGTTTTGCACTTGGCCGATGTAAATGTTCCCGTGAATCTGCCCCACATCGTCTGCTGGACGACTGACGTAATGCTCAATCAGGCTTCGGCCTTCCATGACGGCTGCTTGAGTAACTCCGTCACGTACTTGGACACACATGAGATAACGCCCTACAGGACGACCATTGCGCTCACGCCCACGACGACGCTCGATGATCTCTGCGTCTAGTTCAGCAGCGTCACGTAATGGGCCCTTGTCGCGGCCCCCTGAAGGCTTGCCCCGACCGCCACGGCGACGCTTCTTCTTTGCGCCACCACCATTTGATTCAGACTTGGCAGCCGCTGGCATGGCTGGTGCAGGACGAGTGTCGCCTACCTGAGGTTTGCGCGGCGGGCCAGATGGAGCAGCCGAGCGAGGCGGTTGAGCCATGCGCTCGTCTGTGTCTGTTGAAGACGACCCTTCGGCACCAGAAGATGGCTTCTTACGATTCTTTCCACCCCGTGATCCACGACGACGCTTCTTTGGACCAGAGTGGCCATCGGCTGCGCTAGAACTTGGTGCGTTTGTGTTTTCGGATGCCGTCTCGTCGGCAAAACCGTTGCTGTCCATGGAAATTCCCTTCTCACGTCGCACCCGAGGGCGCGCCATGCGGGCCGTATTGCAGCCACAAAACTGGCGCAACAGACCCTTTCGGCCTAAGGGAACAGGATACCCCTGATGACTACCGGAAACGGCGCATATGGACACTCTGCACGAGGCCAATCATGAGCGCAAAGGCCACTGTGTGGGACCCTCCATATGAGACGAACGGCAGTGGAACCCCTGAAACCGGGGTAATGCCCATGGTCATACCGATGTTTTGGAAGGCCTGCCACAGAATCATGGTGAAAACCCCAGAACACAACAAGGTGCCAAGGCGGTCGTCGGCCATGATTGCAATTCTCATAATTCGCCACAAGACAGTGGCGAAAAGACCCAGCACGATGGCGCAACCGACCATTCCAAATTGCTCCCCAATCGCAGAAAACACAAAGTCGGTCGACTGGACCGGAATAAAGGTGCCATTGGTCAACGGCCCCTGCAGATAACCCTTGCCAAAGAACCCTCCTGTTGCCACAGCACGTTTTGCGAACTTCACCTGGGTGATCAAGTTCTGCAAACTTGCCGAATCAGAGTTCTGGTTGAGAAAGCCCGTAATGCGACGCAACTGATACGACCGAACGAACCCCGACACCACACCGGCAAAGACTGAAAAAATCGCCAACGACGTGATGAGTGCGATGTATTTGATCTGTGCCCCTGCGATGAGCAATAAGCCCATCACCATTGCCACTAATACAGACGCTGAACCAAGGTCGGGTTCAATTGCGACAAGAAAAAATGGAACGCCAACAATAAATAGAGACTGGATGAATCGCTCGTACGGAACGCTGTCCACGTCGTCGTCAGCCAAAAAGCCACACAAGAACAGCAACGTAGAGACCTTTGCCAATTCAGACGGCTGAACAGCAATTGGTCCGATATCGAACGAGAGTCGTGCTCCGCCCTTTACAGCTCCTGTCACCAGTACGAGTACGAGAAGCAAGATGGTGATGGCATAAAAAAGTTCAGCACTGCCACGAAGTTGCACATAGTCCATCCACATCACAACTGCCATCGCCAAAATTGCAATAATGACAAACACAATCTGTCGTTGAACAAATTGAAATGGATCTACTCCCCTGTTCAACAAGCGCGGGCGAGTTGCCGAATAGATAATGAACGACCCAATGATGGTCAAAGCCGCCACCGCAGACATGAGAATCCAATCAATGCTGCGAGTGGGATCGGCGAAGCCACGTTTGATGTTTCCTAAACCAGAGTTTGGTCTGCGAGTGAACATTGGACGCATTAGTCACGCACCGAAGATCCGACACCAACAAGGCACAACGGGTTTGGCAACATCTGTGGTGCTGCCACCGCATAACTTGCGGTATCTAATGGGTCTGCAGGCACTGCAGGATCTACTCGAACCTTTCCTGCCAAAGCCGTAAATACACACTTCACTACCGGCGCGGCGGCGCGAGACCCGTATCCGCTCTTCTCTAAGTACGCAACAGCGGTGTATGGCTGTGCAGGGTCTGTGCTGAATGCACCAAACACGGACGAGTCGTTCCATGGCAGGTTTCCTGCGCCTTGTGCGGTGCCGGTCTTTCCCGCAATAGGTAACGCGCGCTTCGGATATGACCGAAAGAGTTTTTCGCCAGTAGTTGAGTGATAAATATCGGAAGTAACACCAGGCCCAGTGATTACACGCGTTAACCCACCAACAATCGCTTTACGAATTTCTTCACGCATGCCAACATCATTCAATAACTGTGGATCGACAAAGTCCTGCACAATTGTTCCGACGGCTAAATCAACACGGCCCGATTTGCCATTCGGAGTTCCGGGCGCCCAGATTGCTCGCACGACACGCGGGCGCAAGACTTTCCCACCGTTACCCAACGTCCCATAGGCAACTGCCAACTGCAATGGACTCGCCGACAACAGTCCCTGACCAATGGAGAACTGAACGTTGTCGCCGACGTAATAACCCTTGCCTTCTTCTTTTGCAATGGCACCATCGGCTGCGAGGCGCTTCTTCAGCGCAAGACTAGGAACAGTACCGATGTACTCATACGGCAAATCAATCTCTGTGGGAGATCCGAAGCCAAACAAACGCACCTGCTCTTCTAACACTGGACGATTACCAGTTTGAGTAAAAATCTCTTCGCCAATTTTGTAGAAAAAAACGTCAGATGAAACCGCTAACGCCGTTTCCATATTGATGCGGCCGTATTTACATGGTGCACCATTACCGCAATTTGCATTCTTGAAAACACACTTCACATTCAACTGACAACGTTCGTCGGGAATGCTTTGCAACTTGTACGTTCCTTGGTCGCGCAGTGAATACTTGAGACCACCCGCTAGCTGTCCGGTGTTCAGGGCCGCAAACGCAACGAATGGCTTGAATGCTGAACCCAAGTTGTATCTGCCAGAAATCGCGCGATTGACCAAAATCGATAAGTCGGGATCTTTTGTCGTTGGGAAAAGTTCGCCGAATTTCTCAGAAGAGATTCCAGCGTTGAACCAACGGTTATCAAAATTCGGATAACTCGCCATTGCCACCACTTCGCCGGTGGCGTGGTTCAAGACAACACTCGAACCAGCAGGAGATTTGTAATACGTAATCTCTGGATACGCCGGATCTGGTTCGCCGTTCAACAAAATGGTGGGTGCCTCAGTGCGTCGTCGCACCATAATCTCGTTTTGTAGAGCTCGTTCAGTGAATTGCTGAATGTCCAAGTCGATCGTCAATTGAATGTCGAAACCAGGAACAGCTTCTTTTCGATCTAGTTGTCGCAAGAAACGACCTAGTGAATCCACTTCGTACTTCACATAACCAGGAGTTCCTCGCAGAACGGATTCATACGTCTGCTCGACTCCGAATTGGCCAACGCGCGCGTCTGGGTCGTAACCAAGGTTTTTGTAGTAACTGGATTCAGATTCCCGAATGGCCCCAAGAAATCCGAGCACGTGACTTGCCATCGGCGCATAGGGATATTCACGGCGCCAATCTTCACGAATATCAATGCCGGGATAATCCTCGGAGCGTTCCCGTAGGTACACAGCCAGATCTTCAGACACATCTTCCTTCAATGGAAGTGGCTGTAGTTGGTCGTATCTCTTCGACTTGTATCGATCTTCTAGTTGCTTGAATGACATGCCTAATGCACCAGACAACCTGTCCCACATTTGGGCGCGCGAAAGGTCTTTGGCGATCACACCTCTGTCAATTGTGATGGTCAGCAAACGTTCGTTGCTGGCAACAACTCGACCCTTTAGGTCGAAGATGCGGCCACGTTCCGGAGTGAGTTTGATTGTTCGTGTACGCACTTCTTGCACACGCACTTCCAAACCTGGCGCATCAACAGCTTGCAAGAACCACAAACGCACACATAACAACGACGACAGAACAAGAGCTACTGAGCCCAAAATTTTGAGCCTTGAAGCCGTGGAGTCAGTCGCCATTAGCGAGCCGCCGATGGTTCACGCAATGCCCAACGACAAACAAACTCAACGGGCAAACTGAACATTGCATTAAACAGAGCAACCACGAACGCCACAGTAAACACATGCATTGTGAGCACGTTCTCTGAACCCGTGATGGTGAAACCAATTGGTAACAGAATCATTCCCACCGCGCTCACGATGGACGCTGTCAACATACGTGACCACCAGGTGGACTCATGAACAAATGAGTGCGCATAGCCGGCGAGATAACCGACTATGGCAAAGACTGCTGCACACAAACCCAGGGGCGTGGCGAGAACTAAGTCATACAAAAGGCCAACAATGAAACCTGCAATGGCCCCTGTTTGTGACCCTTTTGCTAATCCTGAAGATGCAGCCAACAAAAGCATGACCTGCAGGCACACTCCGAACGGACGAAGATCATTGAACAAAGTTGTCTGTAGCGACAGGAACATCAGACCTACGAGCACTAAACGCGTGTAACGATTTTCTGCAATCGCAATGAACTGATCCATCATGGCTGCACTGGCCGTTCAGTACTTGGCTGATACAACAGCACGCGAACAAAGTTCAAGTAATCAAAATCTGCTGCGAGTTCTACTTCGAGAAGAGGGCCAAGCGTTCCCGATCGCTTAATGACCCGACTAATCGTTCCGATCACAACGTCTGGTGGCGCGAGCGATGTGGCACCACCAGCAGAAATCACTGGCGATCCAACTTTTACATCGCCGAAGCGCACTTGGTTTTCCACAAACCTCACGATGGGAGCCTTGGATAATCCTCGACCTTCAAGTGCACCAGTTTCCTTCAGTGGAAGATCAATTCCCGCGGGCACAGTAATGGGCGACTTCGTAGACTGCCCAGGGCGATTAGGTCCCACTGATCCAGGTGGTGCAGTCACACCTGTTGGAGAAACAGTGGTCATTGTTGGAGCATTAGTAGCGCCTGGCGTGAAACCTGGAATGCCAGTTGTAGTGGTCACTTTGATTGTTGTAGTCGTCGTACTTGTTGATGTTGTACTACTACTCTCGGACGGCACTTCACCCACCACCGTCGTAGTCGTTGTTGGGGGTGCATTCACTACTTTGACGGCAAGCGAGTAACCAGGGTCTGTCATCAGCATGACAACCGAACGCTTCTTGTACACGTCGGTCACTTTTCCGATCATGCCGGCAGCATTCAGTACTGGCATACCCACTTTGATTCCACATTCGGTACCACGGTTGATTTCCACCGTTTGTGAATAGTTAGACGGTGACGAACCAACCACCTGAGCAGTGCACGAAGAGATACCAGCGAGCGTCGGCAATCCGTTAAGCGCCAATAGTTCCTGTGCTTCACGAACACTTGCGATTGCAGAAATTGTTGCGCCCTCGTTATAGGCCACTAAATCTTTCAAACGTCGATTCTCGTCAACAACAGAGTTGTAATGGGTAATGCCGTTCCATGTGTTCTCAATTGGTCGAGTAAGAACTCGAGATGCGCTTTCGATCGGCCTGAACACAACACCGAAACTCGAACGGGCAAAATTGACCACGGAGCTTCCGCGCAAATCCATCGTGATGAGAATCACTGAGGTGAGCGACAACAGCAGGATCGCCCGGCGTCGCGTGAACGAATAACCCGCCACGGAAATACTTCTACTGTTGGTCGAGCCCTGGAGAGGACATCATTCCGCGCATTGCCTCAATGTTTTCGAGTGCAAGACCCGAACCAATGGCAACCGCGTACAACGGGTCTGGAGCTATGTAACAAGGCATGCCTGTTTCGTGAGTGACTCGTTGAGTAATTCCTGCCAACAGTGCGCCACCGCCAGACAAATAGATGCCGCGATCCATAATGTCGGCAGCCAGTTCTGGTGGCGTTCTATCGAGAGTTGACTTCACAGCATCAATAATGGCAGTAACTGGCTCCGCAATGGCGTCGCGTATCTGTGCAGAAGTGATTTCAACAGTGCGAGGCAAGCCCGACACTGTGTCTCGACCACCAACATCAGCTGTGAGTTCCTGTGCCAGCGGCCATGCAGATGCCATCTGAATCTTGATTTCTTCTGCAGTGTTGATACCGATGTCGAGGCTAAATTCGGTACGCACATAAGCAACGATTGCCTCGTCTAATTCATCACCAGCAACACGAACACTTTGTGCAACAACAATGCCACCCAATGAGATAACCGCAACTTCAGTGGTGCCACCACCGATATCAACAATCATGTTGCCGCTTGGCTCATGCACAGGCAGACCTGCGCCAATCGCTGCGGCCATTGGCTCTTCAATGATGTGCACTGGGCGACGCGCGCCTGCATATTCTGCTGCATCCTGCACCGCACGTTGCTCAACTCCAGTGATGCCAGACGGAACACAGATAACCATGCGTGGTTTACTCCACCGAGAAGTTGAAATTCGCTGAATGAAATAGCGCAACATTTTTTCGCACACATCAAAGTCTGCAATGACACCATCTTTTAGGGGACGGATTGCTTCGATGTGCTTCGGCGTGCGGCCCAACATGCGCTTTGCTTCCCAACCCACAGCAACTGGTCGACCATCGCGCATGTCAATTGCCACCACGGACGGCTCATTAAGAACAATGCCTTGACCACGCACGTAGACCAAGGTGTTTGCTGTACCAAGGTCAATGGCGATGTCGCGACCGATGTTCAATGGATTATTGCGACTCATAGAAGAAACTCCTGCGGCAAGACGGAAACCATCGTGCCTGCGAGAATGCTAACGACCCACGCCTTAGAGGGCGGGGAAGAAGATTCCTAGTTCGCGGGCAGCAGATTCAGCCGAGTCACTGCCATGGACAAGATTCTCGGTAAACAAGGTGCCGTAGTCACCACGAATGGTGCCAGGAGCTGCAGTGCGTGGATTGGTGGCGCCCATCATTGCGCGCACGATCTCCCACGTATCTTCTGGGCCTTCTACGGCCATTGCCACTACTGGGCCACGAGCCATGAAAGTGACAAGTTCTGAATAGAAACCCTTGCCTACATGCTCTTCATAATGACGAGCCAAGATGTCGGCATCGAGAGTGCGGAGTTCCATAGCAGCGATACGCAGGCCTTTGGTTTCGAAACGAGAAGTAATGGCGCCAATCAGGCCGCGTTCCACGGCATCGGGCTTCAACAGGACGAGAGTGCGGTTTGACATGGTTCTTAGGCTACGCCGTTCGCCTTCAGAATGCCCCAGACCCTTATGGAATCAGGGCAAAACCCGTCGAAGATGGGTCCGTGCGGCCCCCACAACGTATAAAGACCCAGCGACGAGGATGGCATCGTCACTACCAGCATCGGCCAAGGCCATGTCGCAGGCGCGTTCCACAGAATCTGCCGATGAGACATTGGTGCAACCCATCTGTTCTGCCACAGTTGCAATCTCTCTACCCTGGCGCGCCCTCGGAGAAGGAGCAGTACAGCAGATGACCACGTCGAACTCATCAACTTTCAATGCAGACAATGTGTCGGCAATATCTCTGCCTCCCAATGCGCCCACTATCAAGATACGACGACCATGAGGATCGAAATCGTCAAAGAAAACGCTTGCGCACACATCTGCGCCTGCCGGATTATGTGCACCGTCCAAGATAACTAACGGTTGATGACCCACAACTTCGAATCGTCCAGGCATCACAACATTGGAAAAACCTTCGGTCACTACTTCATGCGACAGTGCTGAACCAAAGAATGCTTCGACCGCCGCAATTGCAACCGCGGCATTGTCCCCTTGGTGCCAACCATGTAGTGGCAGGAAGAGATCAACGTAGTCCCCTCGTTGAGTGCGAATATGCAATGCACGACCGCCTAGAGCCAAGTGATTGTCAACAACTTCAAATTGCTCGTTAACAAAAAGCATTTCTTCGTGGGGCTCTGCACGAAAGATGGGCCACAAATCTTCATTGCTTTCACCGATAATTGCGACTGCCCCTTGCTTGATGATGCCGGCTTTCTCAGTTGCAATGTGAGCAAGTGTTGGTCCAGCAAACTCCATATGGTCAAGTGCGATGTTTGTAATGACAGAGACGTCTGGTTGCACAACATTGGTTGCATCCCAACGGCCCAACATTCCTACTTCAATGACTGCTACGTCAACGGCGGCATCGGAGAACCATCGAAACGCTGCAGCCGTCATGATTTCGAAATAGGAAGGCCGGATGGCGGCAATACCTTCGGCATTAGCAATTGCTGCGACGGAATCAGCGAAGTCATGTTGGCCGATTATCTCACCATCTACTTGTATGCGCTCACGAACATCTTCTAAGTGAGGACTCGAATATGTACCCACCTTGACGCCATGTGCCATGAGCAACTTTGTGATGATCTGAGAAGTAGAACCTTTGCCATTGGTTCCAGTGACGTGAATAACTCGAAAATCATTCTGTGGACTTCCGAGAACTGACAACAGCAATTCAATGTTGCCAATCGATGGCGAAGTTATGCGACCAGTTTTTTCATATGAGGCGTGCTCATCTAGGTAGATGAGCGCTGCTGAATAGTCCACTGCTCTACGAAGCGGCGCGACGCTGACGCGGTGCCCGTGCGGTGGCCTTTGAGACCATCTCTGGCATAGTGTGATTCGTTACACACTCAGCGTTGACAATTACTTGAGCGACATCGGTGCGACCAGGCACTTCATACATAACATCAAGCAAAGTTTCTTCGAGAATGGCACGCAAACCACGAGCACCAGTGCCGCGGGTAAGGGCTAGATCTGAAATCGCATCGAGCGCTTCGGGCGTGATTACAAGTTCAACATCATCAAATTCAAAGATCTTGGTGTACTGCTTCACAAGAGCATTCTTCGGTTCAGTGAGAATCTGCATTAGAGCAGACTTGTCAAGAGCGTGTACTGCACCCACCATTGGCAAGCGTCCGATGAATTCCGGAATCATTCCGAACTTCAAAAGATCTTCCGGGAGAACTTGAGAAAAAAGTTCGCCAGCATCTTTGTCTGCCTTAGAAGCAACAGTTGCGTGGAATCCCATGCCCTTGTGCCCAATGCGTTGCTCAATGATTTGTTCAAGACCAGAAAAAGCACCGCCACAAATGAAGAGAACATTCGTGGTGTCAATTTGAATGAACTCTTGATGTGGGTGTTTGCGGCCACCTTGTGGCGGAACCGACGCAACTGTGCCCTCAAGAATCTTCAACAGTGCTTGCTGTACGCCTTCGCCTGAAACGTCACGCGTGATGCTTGGGTTTTCTGCTTTACGAGAAACCTTGTCGATTTCATCGATGTACACAATGCCTTGTTCGGCTTTCTTCACATCGAAATCTGCTGCCTGCAAGAGCTTCAACAAAATGTTTTCAACGTCTTCACCGACATAGCCAGCCTCGGTAAGAGCAGTGGCGTCAGCAACAGCAAACGGAACGTTCAACATACGAGCAAGGGTTTGCGCCAAGTGTGTCTTTCCACAACCGGTAGGACCAAGAAGCAAGATGTTGCTCTTTTGCAGTTCCACTTCATCGCGACGGATACCAGTGTTCTGCTGCATGTACTGGAGCCGGCGATAGTGATGAAACACCGCCACCGACAGGACTTTTTTGGCACGCTCTTGACCGACGACATATTCATCGAGGAATGCACGAGTCTCTACTGGAGTAGGAAGTGACTCCAAACGAATATCGCTTCGCTCACCCACTTCTTCTTCGATGATCTCATTGCAGAGTTCGATGCACTCGTCGCAGATGTACACGCCAGGGCCGGCGATGAGCTTTTTAACTTGCTTTTGGGACTTGCCACAAAAGGAGCACTTCAGAAGCTCTCCTGTGTCCGTAAATTTGGCCACGAAGGCCCTCCCTCGACGATGTGTTGCTAGCGGATAGGACCGGTGCGGTCCGTCAGCTCGCGTGAAGAAATCACACTGTCGATAATGCCATACTCAACGGCCTCATTCGCTTCAATTACGAAGTCACGGTCAGTATCGGCATGAATTCTTTCCATGCTCTGGCCCGTGTGCTTGGCAAGAATCTCCTCGAGGAGGTCACGCATACGCAAGATTTCCTTGGCTGCAATCTCGAGATCGGTGACTTGGCCGTAGCCCACCTGGCCGTATGGCTGGTGCAAAAGAACTCGCGAGTGAGGCAAGGCGAGGCGCTTGCCTTTGGTGCCGGCGGCCAGAAGAACTGCCGCAGCAGATGCTGCCTGACCAAGACAGATGGTGGCAATGTCGTTCTTGATGAACTGCATGGTGTCGTAGATAGCAAACAACGATGTGATGTCTCCACCAGGGCTGTTGATGTAAATGTTGATATCGCGGTCTGGGTTTTCACTCTCGAGGTGAATGAGTTGGGCACAGATCAAGTTCGCGATGGTGTCATCAATTGGGGTTCCCAAGAAGATGATGTTCTCTTTCAGCAAACGTGAGAAGAGGTCGTATGTGCGCTCCGAGTGCTTGTGACTTACGCATCTGAGCGATGAGGTCTGTGACTGCATCGTTCTGCTCGTAGGCCTTACGCACCTTGGCGGTCTTTTCATTGACGCGCACGCCAATTGCTTCGTATTCAGCCTCGAGGTCTGCGTCGGTGACTTCAATGTTTTGCGCAGTTGCCACTGCTCGCAATGCGAGGTCCACCTTCACAGCCTTTTCTGACTGCTCTTTCATTCCAGCAATAAACGAATCCGTGTCTTGTCCTGTTGCAGACAACCACTGGTCGAGAGCGATGCCTTGCTGCTGGAACTGCTGAATCGTATTTTGAACACGAGCCTGCAAGTCTCCGGCAACCATTGCTTCTGGCGCTTCTACTTCTACAAGTTTCGCCAACTCATCAGTAACGCGGTCGACAACAGTGCGACGCATTTGGTTGACACGCATTTCGCTATAACGATCACGAAGTGATTGACGCCATTCCTCAACAGTGTCGGCATCGGCGATATTTGCAGCAACCCACTCGTCGTTCACTTCAGGAACTTCAAGCGTCTGCACGCGATTTACCGTGACAACGAAATCTGCTTCTTCTTCTGTTCCGTTTGGAACAGCACTGAACTTCAGAACGTCACCTTTTTTGGTACCGGTGAGTTGGTCATCGAATCCGGGGGCAACCCATCCGCGCCCAATTTCATAGGTCCATTCATCAACATTGAGACCAGGCACTGGCTCGCCGCTGCGAAGTCCTTCGAGGTCTACAACAACGTTGTCACCAACTGCAGCTGCACGATCAACGTCGACAAGTGTTCCGAAACGACGAAGCTCGGTAGCAATCGCCTCTTCAAGTTCTTCTTCGGACAAAGAAGGATTCAACAACTCAACACGAAGCC
>JAPKZX010000050.1 GCA_026393575.1 Actinomycetota bacterium | reverse complement strand
ACTACTGGCATTGGCTAAGCAACATGCTTACTGGCAACTTTGGTAAGTACTATCTCGGTGGCGGTGAACGCGAAGTTTCCGAAGTAATTATTCGAACATTGCCGGTCTCAATACAGATGATTTTGTACGCGCAAATTGTTTCACTCACCCTAGCTATTCCCCTCGGTCTTCTCTCTGCGTACAAAGAAAACAGCCGATTCGACCGCATTGTGAGCACAACATTGTTCACAATGGTTTCATTTCCAGGTTTCGCACTAGCACTCATCTTGTCGTTGATATTTGCGGTGCAATTGGGATGGGTTGACCCAATCGGCTACGTCTCCCCTAGCGAAGATCTCTTTCAACACTTCAAATTGATGATTCTGCCTGTGGTCAGTCTTGCTGTTGGATTGACATCTAGCTATACGCGGTTACTGCGCACAGACGTCATTGCCACTTTGAAGGAAGACTACGTAACGATGGCAGCTTCCAAGGGAATTAGTAATCGGCGAGTTCTGTGGATGCACGTTTTCCGACCTTCCAGTACAACAATCCTTACTTCAGCGGCACTGAACATGGGCGGCCTCATCGGAGGCACAATCATCATCGAAACAATCTTCGTGATCCCGGGCTTTGGTTATGAAATCTTCTACGCCATCGGTTCTCGACAGATCATCGCTATGCAAACCCTCATTACAATTGTTGCCTTTGCATATGTATTTTTCAATTCGTCCGTAGACATCCTGACCCAAATCATTGACCCAAGAACGAGAGAGCGTCGTGCCTGAAGTAGAACAAAAAGTCGAAGCTTTGGAAGAAAAAGCTGTGGCCAAGAAAAAGAGGCCTATCGGTTTCTATATTTCTTCAGCATGGATTGGGACAGTAGTTTTCCTAGCTGCATTTGGTTGGCTGTTGCCAACGAGAGCCTGGGATGACGCTGATTATGACGCCCTAGGTGTTGGGCCATTTTCGCCAAACCACCCGCTTGGCACAACAGGCGATGGCTATGACATGTTGTCTGGATTAGTCAACGGAGCAAAGATTTCGATTTTTGTTGCAATCGTTGGTGTAGTGATCGGTGGATCAATAGGAACTTTTATCGGAATTACTTCTGCTTACTATCGTGGAATCTACGACCGGATAGTGACGATGGCGTTTAGCGTTATGTTGTCAATTCCTAACCTGGTCTTGTCGTTGGCGCTTCTCTCCGTGCTTGCGTACTCAGATGAAAACAACCCGACCACCACATCGCGCAGGGTTGGCGTACTCATGCTTTCCCTCACACTTGTTGTGATCCCAATTCTTGGACGAATCGGTCGAGCATCTGCTCTGCAGTGGGCTGGACGAGAGTTTGTACTCGCGTCAAAGTCAATGGGAACGTCAAACGCGTCGATAATTGTTCGTCACATTTTGCCGAACGTTGCACCAGCAATTCTCGCTATTGGATTTTTGGCTGTTGGTTCTTTAATTATCGTTGAAGGTTCGTTAGCAGTTCTTGGTATCGGCGTTCCTGGTGGTGCAAGTTGGGGTTCTATGTTGGCCAACGGTCGAGGCAACATTGCCTATTCGCCACACGAGGTGTACATGCCTGCAATGGCCATTGCTCTGACCGTCATTTCCTGTAACTGGTTCGGTGACTACGTCCGTAGAGCATTAGACAAGAGAGAGTCAAAGATATGAGTTCACTGCTGAAAATTGACAATATGTCAGTCAGTTTCGCCACACCGCGCGGCAATCTGCGCGCGGTTAATGACGTCACAATTGAACTACTACAGGGTGAAAGCCTCGGCGTGGTGGGTGAATCCGGTTCAGGAAAGACAGTTTTGTCGAGAGCCACAATGGGTTTACTCCCAAGCACTGCCACGCGTACCGGAACCATCACCTATAAGGGTCAGGTCATTTCAGAACTGCCGAAAGACGAAGTCCGAGAGCTCTGGGGCACAGGAATGGCAATGATCTTTCAGGATCCAATGACCGCCCTGAACCCTGTTCGACGCATTGGCGCTCAACTCACTGAAAGTTTGACGGTCCGGCTTGGCATGGACAAGAAGGCGGCCAAACTAAAGGCGGTCGAACTGTTAAAGCGGGTTCGTATCCCC
>JAPKZX010000052.1 GCA_026393575.1 Actinomycetota bacterium | reverse complement strand
CCCCTTTACGGCGCGCTGAATAGAGCGGTTCCAACCCGCAACTCCCATTGCACCTTCACGATTAGCGCACAGAATTTGTACCGACGCCAAAGTGGCAAGTGCCTCTGCAGATTTACCAGCTTCAGCAAGGCCGGCCACAGCATTCGCATTGTCAATTACTAACTGGGTGAGCTTCTTCAGTTCGTCTTTATGCACCTTTGGGTCTATCCACGCGACGTCGGCAGAAGTTTCAGACAGAATCTTGAGAAATAGTTCAACATCTTTTTCTGTCTGAGCATCACGAACACATTTCACTAATTGATTGATGCGTGAATCTTCTGGGTAACGGTGCTGCACAGTACGTGGCACAAAGGAACTGTGGAATCGCGAACCAACAGGAACCGTGACTTGAGAGATATCGCCAAGAACTGTTCCGGCATCGACGCTTGCAAGCTGATCAGGGTCGCCCACCAGCCATACCTTGGCTCCATCTTCAAGCGCTTCCAATAGGTGATACATCAACGACAGAGACATCATTGATGCTTCGTCGACAATAAGCAGATTGCATTTCAAACGACTCTTCGGGTCTGAATTGAATTTGTATCGCTGCGCACGACGAGGCGACATACCAAGAAGTTTGTGCACTGTTCGCGAGTCTGCAGCATCAAGAATTTTCTTGATCACATCTTCCGGCGCTTTAGAGCGAGAGAGTGCACGCATGAGAGACTGACGCATACGACGCGCTGCCTTCCCAGTTGGTGCCACTAGCGACAACTTGATGTTGTCGGCACCTTCGGCGGAGAACATAGTGATGAGTTCACCCGATATGTATGTGGTCTTACCCGTTCCAGGGCCGCCAAGCACCACCGTCAGTTGACCACCAGCATGCAATCGCACCAGATGATTAACGACTGCTCGTTCTTCTTCAAATGACCGTGCGATGTACAAGCGAGTGTCATCGAGAACAAACGGGTGACGCGGTGAGGTCTCGGGATGTGTAGAGACTCGAACTAGTTCTGTACACGAGGACAGTAAAGACTTCCATGCCTTTGCAGAAGAGGGCCACGAAACTCCTCCAACTGCAGGCAGTTTCGGAAGTGCTTCGATATCGATGCATGAGTTTCCGTCTCGTCCTGCCCCGATTGCCATAGCCAGCACTGCAACCACTTCTGCGGCAACTGCAGTTTTTGGTTGAGCAAGATCAACCAAAGCATCTACTGCATGCAGGTCTACAACAGAGACAAGTTCTTCCTTAATGAGTGACTGGAACTGAGAGTAATTACGCATGAACAACACCCGCCATGACGTTGGATAGACGCGCCCACAAGCCGGTTGGGGCCGTCCATTGAAACACTCCGTAAGGACAACCTTGTTCGTCAACAAACGTGGGGTCGTTTACCATTCCACGAAGGAAGAAGTACGCGACACCACCGATTGCGTCATCACTGCTCACTGCAGGCGCCTTCCAACGGAGGAACCTGTGGACTGCCACTCCGTACAAAATGGCCTGCAATGGATAATGGTGATGTTCCATGGAATGCACCAATCGCGACGGATGATACGCATCAATCAAATGAGCATCATCTTCTGTGTCGAGACGATTGCTCTTGTAGTCAGTAATAAACAACTTCTCGACGCCATCAGCATTCTTCACACGCAACACCGCATCGATGGAGCCATTGATAAGCCCAGCCAATGGAATGTCGAATTGTTCACTACTCAAAAGTTGTGCGTAATGGAATAGTGGATCATTGCTAGGAAGCATTTCTAGCAATACATCACCAATTTGTTTCACGCGAACGTGTTTCGACAAGTGCGCTAGTCCCATCTCGAAAGAAAGTTCAGGAAGTCGATCACGTGACGGGATTGTGGCCAACGACGCACCACCCATGAGTGGACCAAGTGGAGTCTGAGCTGCTAGCACCAAACCATCGATCAGATCTTTGCGGGATGAAAGCAAAGATGGGCCAGATGCATGAATGCCGACGAGGCGCGTCATCTCATTCACAATGGATGGCGCTGCAGTATCGAAGTGCTCAAAAATCTCGTGAATAACTGTTCCGATGTACGTACCTTTTGGTACGCGAGCAAGTGGCATAGTTGCGCCGAGAGCAACATCTGCGGCGGCGGAGTGCACGTGACCACCAAAGAAATCTGGTTGTTCATCGAGGCCTGAACCCGGCGCAGCATGCAGCACCAATTGAGCACGGCCAGCTGCAAGTTCAGAGATGCCAGAGAACGACGTACGGCGATATGTCTGCGTGGTGGAGCCGTCGAACGAATGAGTGCTCACTGGTGCAACACGCGTTGGAATTGATGGCGAGACTTTCGCGGGGATGGGCACAACAGGAATGAGTGAATCTTTTTGACCAATTGCACCAGTGTTAATGCACATGTACGCCACACAACCCTCTTGATCGCTGGGCAACAAGATTGAGAGATGATGCTTGGCGCGAGTTACTGCAACATAAAACTGACGCTTTGTCTCATCTAAAGCCTCGGCTTCCGACACAAGACGTGCCGAAGAAGTGGGAACACCTGCTTCTACCCATGCGACATCGATGCACCGGTATTTCTTGCCAGCGGCGTTGGCTTGAGGCGACAAGAACACAGGCGGCTTTTTCGTGCTGCGCTCATCTGCGGTCTTTGTTTTAGTGTCACCAAGCGTTTTGTCTTTCCACAAGTCAGCCACAATCACAATGGGAAATTCAAGGCCCTTAGCCGCATGCACAGTGAGAATCTTCACTGCGTCAACATCACTTTCAATGCGACGACTAACAAGTTCAGCAGTGGCATCTAGAGATTCAAGATCGGCAATTGTCTGCAATGCCACGGACGCTTCAATACCCTTACCTTCTGTTTCTTGGTGGATGAGTTCCACAAGGTGACGCAAATCGGTGAGGCGTCGCTCGGCGCGTTCTGAACGCAACATTGAATTCAAGCACAGCGGATTACTAAGAATCTGGGCCTCAACTGCAGCGATTCCGTCTTTGCGAAGGATGCGAGACAGAGTGCGAATGAATTCGTGCTCAACATCGATGCCTGCCATTGATTCAGCAGCTGAATCATCGCCCGCATCGCCAGTACTGGTTGATACAACACCGTGCGCCATAACAGCTGGGTCGAGCAGCGAACGTCCAAAGAACATGCTGGACACTGCAGTACGAACCAGGCCCATGTCACTAGGGCGGTCTATCGCTTGCAACAACTGTTGCAGTGACTGCGCCGCTTCGCTCTGAATAACTGATGCAGTACCACCACTGACGGCTGGAATCTTCATGGACCGCAATTCGCGTTCAAGACTGATACCAATTTCATTTGCACGCACCAGCACACAAATATCTGACAGCGCAACGTTCTTACCGTCTATCTGTGCATGTTTCAGTAATTCAGCAACACGAAGCGCCGCAACCTTCTGCGGAACATTGGCTTTCGGTTTGTCCCCCAGATTCACAATCTCTACTGGCTGAAAGCGCGACAACTGAGAACCCTTATTTTTGGGTGCAGATTTCACTTGCACATAATCGATTTGATTTCCGAAACTCTGATCGTCCATTAGCGCGTTCAGTGCTGTGATCATGTCTCCATCGGAACGAAAGTTTGTATCGAGCGCAATGAGATTCTTTACGTCACGCTCTTCAAGGTATGCGTTGACATCGGCTCCACGGAATCGATAAATAGATTGTTTCGGGTCACCGACTACAACCAGGAATGAATCCTTTGAGATTGCTTCGATGATTCCGCGAAAGATGCTCCATTGTAATGGGTCTGTATCTTGCGCTTCATCTACGAATGCCATGCGATACTTCTGACGAATCGCAGAAACTGCCACCGCATACTGAGGGTCTGCCATAACGGCGGCGGCTCGACGCAACAGATCGTCGAATGTTGGATTGGCCTGCGTTTGCTCATGGATTGATGCCACCATTGCATGAATGTCACGAACAAGTTGTTGTAACTGAGGCGCATTTGGGTGACCCCGGTCTATCCATAGCTCGGCATCGGGAGCAGAAATTCGCTCCTCTACAATTTTCGCGAGGCGTGCAGGGTCCCACAGACGCACTGCTCCAGTAGTAGCTCCGGGATTAGAAGCCAACTGAATTGCCTGCGTGGCCACGTAGTCGTTTACTTTTTGCTGAATGAGCATCTTGGTAGACGCCGCTTCGTTTCCATTACCGCTGGGCAGTCCGGCCAGCGTAAGGATGCGCGAGCACACCGAATGAATAGTGCCAATGGTTGCCATATCAAACTCAACCGCAGCGCGACGCAAGTTCACAACGATCTGCTGCCGCTTCAATTCATTTTGACTGCAGAGATACTTAGATAAATCATCGTCTTGCACTGCAGTACCAACCGAGACAATATCTGCCATCTCAATGATGCGACGGCGCACGCGGTCTTTTAGTTCAGCAGACGCATTACGAGTGAATGTGGAGATGAGGAAATCTCCAATACGCAAGGTGTCGTCCATTGCGAGCTCGCGCGTTACCAGAGCAGCAACTGTGTATGTCTTGCCCGTGCCGGCACTGGCCTCGAGGAATAGGCCATTGGTGATTTTCAGTTTGTCGATGGCAGATGAGTTACTCATTGGACGATGTAATCCGAAACTTTGATCTTTGTGACTTCATGCAATCGCATACCTTTTTTATGATTAGGACCGTTCATGGCGCCCTTCAGGCTGAGCCAAAAATTTCGAATCGGACTGTCGATAGCAAAAACCACCGAAAATTGTGGCTCTTCACCAAAGAGGCGACGTTCAAGTGACTTTCCATAGTCGTCGGATGCAGCGAATTTTTCAAATGCGAACTCTGGTGCTTTTTCGTCGTCATCAGATGCGTCGGCAGCAACAATTGCATTCACTGTGCCACCAAATTCGACTGCAGGAATTGTTCGCGCAATGTGAATTGCGTCGATCAAACCAGCGAGCCGTCGAAGTGCACCTTCTTGCGTAATTCCTTTTTCGAAAAATACATTGTTTACCTTGATTACATTTGCTTTGTCGTCGTATCCGAACAGAATGGCCGAATGCTTCACTTTTCCTTGTGCCGCCAGTATCAAGAGCTGAATTGCAGCTCGTGAACGCAAACGCTCGACTCCGTATAGTGAAGCAAACCCAACCAGTTGTTCAGTTTCAAAAAAGGAAATAGTGCCCTCAACTACCCCATTGGGGAGTTGCAGGGAGATCTCTTGTTCGGTTTCCACCATGGTGGGAAAACCCCACTGCTTAACAAGTGCATCTGCTTCGTCTAACAATGATTGAGCACTGTCGAGCGCATCATCACCAAGAATTCCAACAGGCACCGCCCCACGTTCCTTTTTCATGGTCTGCCACGCCGATGTTTCGTCACTCTTAAATTTCTTTGATGAACGGCTTGGTGAAGACGCCGTTGCTTCCGACAGGTCACGCAATTCATTCCACAATTCGCGTAGTCGACGCACATCAATATCAATTGGCAAGAGTGCAGTGTCTGCCTGCACTTTGTCGACCCACTTACTAACTCCGACTGTCTTCAAGAAGAAATCTTCGGGATAATCGAGGACCTTGATGAGGTCTTCAATGGTGACCACTTCTGGATGCTCCACACTGAACGGCGTCACCGTGGAGATCTGTGTTGCGTTCGTTGTTCCCACTACAGACCCTGCCGTGAATGAGGCGCCGTTGTGGCCCCACACCATGCCGGGAACCACTTTGTCGATAATGAAGTTATTGGAACTCATTGCATGACGAGGATGATCAAAAACCAACCGGCTCGTTTTTACTTTTACTTCATCAGTAGATGAGTCGGCATCGAGACACATGTCCACAAACTCGGCAAGCGGTGTGATGAATGGAACTGGCGCATTGTTCTTAATGCTTTTTCCAATACAAGTGATGATGAATCGATCAGATGCGGCAAGCATTGCGTCGAGGAAAGCACGACGGGTATCGATTCGAGAATCTGATGTGCCAATGAAACGTTGGCGGCCAGTGAGATCGTCGCCTTCAAGTTCCTTCACGCTGACCACTGCGTCGTCGTAACCCAGAATGCACACCACGCGAAATGGAACAGAACGTAATGGAACAAACGAGGTCGCTGTTACTGCGCCGGTGCGTAGCGGCTGACGGCCAGGCGTTGCCTCTACGCGTTCAACCACGATGCTTGCGAACTCATCGAACGGAACGGCCGTTGTGCTACCAGAACCAATGAGCTGACTAGAAGTCCTCAGCGAACGCAACACCTTTAGCGGTTCCACTAATGCATCGCTGTTCAGGCCGCACAGTTCAACCAAAAGTTCTTCCAACAACGAACACCATTCGGCAATAGTCCGTTGAACGCGTGTCTTCACTTCGCAATCCATCAGCAATGCCAACAGGTATGACAATGCGGCGACTGCGTCAACATCGGCGGTATCGAGATCGTCAAGCGGAATGACTCCACCTAGTTCTGCCACTGGTTTAGCGTCGGGAAGCAAAACACCGAGTAACGACTGTTGAACAGCAGAAAGCCACGTATAGGTTTCGCCTGCCGCGGCTACCAAACCTTGCTGGG
>JAPKZX010000016.1 GCA_026393575.1 Actinomycetota bacterium | reverse complement strand
AAGTCCGTAGCAGCAACGCCTACTAGCCCTGCCAATGTCTTTCTCATTGTTCTCGACGAAGCACCTCTTTTTGCCATCGTCAAGAAGGACGGAACGATCAATGAAAAACGGTTTCCTGGCTTTGCTGAGTTGGCCCGACACACAACGTGGTATCGCAACACTTTGACAACTGCTCAACGTACAACCGAAGCCGTACCTGCATTGCTTGACGGGAATTGGCCCACTATCCGTAACTACCCCGTTTACCGAGACCACCCGAACAACTTATTTTCGCTATTTCTTGGTAAGAGGAAGATCGACGAGTATCAACCAGTAACCCGGTTGTGCCCACCGGATACGTGCCGGAACGTTCCGGTCGATAATTCACGTAGTGTGCCCCTGCAGGTTTCTCAGTTTCGTTCCGGCGTGAAAGCAGCTGCAGGTGCCACCGAACCAACGTTGGTTTTTCGACATGTACTTCTTCCCCATCGACCATGGCTGTTGTCAGTCGATCTTCGAATTTCAAATGAAACCGGTGCGGACCCGCGAACAGGGCACAATTTCGAAAGACGTAGAGACAGTTACCAGAGAATGCTCATTCAGTTTGTAGCAACCGACAAACTAATTACCGAGATGCTTCGGACAATGAAGAAATCTCCAAATTGGAACAAGACAATGTTGATTGTTTCTGCTGACCACGGACTCACTTTTGTCCCTGGCCAATCAGAACGGATCAGAGTGAACCCAAACAGCACCGACACACTCGAGGATTTGTACCGAGTTCCCCTTTTTATCAAGTACCCGGGTCAATCAGTTCCATCCGTGAACGACTGCCCCGTCAGTTCGATTGATATTTTGCCCACCATTCTTAATGTGGGGAAGATTTCGCATAATGCCACATTTGACGGAGTGGACATTTCTGAATCATGCCCACAGCGCGACACCCGCACCGTTGCATGGCCATACTCGAAGGCGAAAATTGCAACGGGTACGGATGCGCTGTTAGAGCGAGTGCGCTACTACGACGAGTGGATACCGTCCGATGGAAATGTGACCGACATCTTTCGCATTGGAAAAAGCGCGAACCTGCTTGGCACCATCGTGCCCAAAACGGCTGAAGTGAGAAAAGGAATTACTTGGTCGCTCTTTAAGGGGAATTCATTTAAGAAAATTGGTCGAGATGAACTTACATACGTGCCCACCAAGGTCTCCGGTTCTTTGAGAACTACATCTCCTATTTGTGCGGCATGCGAAGGACTCATCGTGGTCGATGGACGCGTGCTGGGAATACTGCCAGAGCTTGCAGATATGCAGCCTTCAACAAAGAAGCAGTACTTCACTTCTGCACTTCTCACGCACTACATAACACCACAGACGCGGTCAGTTGAGTTGTGGCTTGCGGACTGGAGCACCGGAACAGCCACATTCACGAAAGTCGGCGCCCCTCAAGTTCCGTGACGGATTCAAATTAGTGGGCGTTGAGGGACTCGAACCCCCGACCCTCTCCTTGTAAGGGAGATGCTCTAGCCAACTGAGCTAAACGCCCGAATGTTTCGGAACGAGAAGTGTATCGGCGAAGGCAGGATCGCCCACCCCTTACCTGTTATGGCGAAGGGGCAATTGTGGTCGTTACAGAAGGCACCGTTGTCGTCACTAGCGGCACGGTGGTCGTGGCTGGCGGGAGTGTGGTGGTTGATGTAGTCGTAGTTGTCTCTGGTGGGATGACAAAGCCATTGGCCCAGCCCCATCGGATATCCATCGGCGCGCCCACTTTGGTTCCCACTGCCTGAGGAATGGCATCGATGGCTCGACGTACCTGCGACCAACCGTCCCATGCGGACACACCAGTTGTTGGACATCCACTTCGCACCTGGCTACACGCCGCGGTCTGCACCGTGATTGCTGCTAGACGTAGTGGCATACCCATGTCTGCTGCACGCGCTGCTAACACAGCCCATTGACGTGCCTGCGAACCGCTCTTTGTGTGAATCTGTGGCATCGCCAAAACATTTCCGCCGCCATGTGAAGACACCCACAACACATCGTCAATTGTCCAACCGTTATTGCACGTGAGGTCGGTGCCATAACTTTGCGGACAACCATCTGCAGAACCAAAGTTCCACAAGCGTGCAGAAGTCTGCGCTGTGTATCCATCTACCCATGCACGTGCTTGCCCAGGTGGGCCCCACCCTGGTTCAAGGTCTACTGAACCAGATACAACTGTGCGTGGGTCTGACTCGGCTTGTGCTGACGCAACAATTTTTGCCCACGCAATTCCACCGAGGTACCCGTTAAAGCGAGTAACGCCACCAGAGTTGCTAGTACCGAGAGATACTTCCCATGGTCCCGTTCCACATTCAGCTAAACCTGCAGCCCAAGCAGACGTTGTGGCGACTATTTGTTCTTTCGAGATGGCTTTGCCGAAACCAGTTGCTCCTGTTGCATTCTGAGAACCAAACGACAAAATGACTACACCACGTGGCACTTTCTTGGCTTGGTCGCAAGCTGCAGCCCGAATGACTGGCACTGCAGTTTCGATAGGCAAGACATCTTGCCCGCGCACGTAACTACCAATCGCCACATTCCACTCAGGTGACGTGCGAGCAGGAACAGCGGAGGGATACCACACTTGATCGACGCCAGAAATCTCAACCCCACCAGCATTGGACAAAGGAACCGGAGACTTCACGCATCCTTTTCCACACACTCGTGCATTCGGCGAGAAAGCATCAACCGTGACACGTGTGCCCTTAGAGGCTCTACTGCGTGTCGATAAAGCGATCACAGTGACGGTGTTGACAGATTTAGCGCGGGTAAACACAACCGCGCGACGCATTGTACGACCTGAATACTGGTCGACAATGCGAGACCGTTTTCCATTAACAAAAACTGCAGCCCGACCATTTTTAGGACCAGCGGTGAACCACATTGCAAATGATTTGCCTTTTACCGTGAATGACAAAGCAGCACCAGTTGATGTTGTAGCCCACACTGACCGACCGTGAGCGGCACTGACTTTCATCTGACTCCACGGCGATGATGCGCTGTACGCGCGCGCAGGGGCTGGCGACACAACTGCGACTACAAGCAGTGCACACAACATTTTTACTAATCGTGGGCGAAACATCATGATTCACCGTACCTTCTAGGTCTCACGAAAAATCGGCAACAAGCATCAGGCACTTTCAGCACAAGCCAAGAAACAATAAAACCCCCTAGGCGTGAGACATAATAAATAGGTGAAAACTTCGTCAGCATCAGTGAACAGACGACGGACTTCTTATACGGGGAATATGACTTTCAGAAACTCGCACTGGCATTGCAACTTCTTGGCCGTGGATATGTCGAAACACTTGTGGACCTTGGTGCGAATGTTGGATCTATTTGCATTCCTGCCGTTTCTAGAGGATTCGCAACTAGGTCAATTGCTATTGAACCCGAACCCACCAACTTCTTAATGCTCACTGCAAACATCGAATTGAACTCACTGCAACACAAGATTCAAGCGCATCAGAACGCAGTTGGTCCTGTAGACAACCAAAGCATTCGCCTAGAACTTTCTTCCGAGAACTTTGGTGATCATCGCATCACCCCCACAGTGGGAACTCCGCGAGAACGTGATTCCACCACCGTGACGTCAATGACCCTCGACACGTTGGTACCAAATCTGAATCCGTTAACAGATCTAATATTTATGGATGTCCAGGGATTCGAAAAGTTTGTATTAGACGGAGCAACAAACGCCATTCAGTCTCGGGTTCCCATAGTGATGGAGTATTTCCCTGAGGGAATCCAGGAGCATTGCTCGCTTGAGGATCTACTTGCCGTGATTGCGCCGTACTCGGGATATTACGACCTCAATCTCCCCGTACCGGTCTTTACTCCCCTAGAAGGTTTACGGGACTTCTGGCACGGACTTCTGCGTGGACCGTTCCCGTTTGGTGACATCTTGCTGTTGTAGCAATAACAGTTCATCCGTGCGAGCCACCTCTAGGTATTCCGGCCGTGGGGCGGGATAATCTGCACTATGGCTTCTCAAGCATTCTCGAACGACCGTAAGCATGTATTTCACTCATGGTCAGCCCAATCTCTCATTAACCCTCTCGTCGTGTCTCGCACGGAGGGCAGCTGCTTCTGGGACGAAGACGGCAAACGCTACATAGATTTCTCAAGCCAATTGATAAACGTAAACATTGGGCATCAACACCCGAAGATGGTGGAAGCAATCAAGGCCCAGGTCGACAAGATGTGCACCATTGCGCCTTTCCATGCAAACGAAGAACGAAGTGAAGCTGCACGACTGATTGCAGAGATTGCACCCGGCGACCTCAACATGGTGTTCTTTACAAATGGTGGAGCCGAAGCAACAGAGAACGCAATGCGCATGGCTCGACTGCACACTGGTCGCAACAAAGTGCTCACCATGTATCGCAGTTACCACGGCGCTACCGGCGGAGCTATTCAACTCACAGGCGACCCGCGGCGTTGGCCAGCCGAACCCGCAATGCCTGGCATCATTAAATTCTGGGGTCCATACCCATATCGCTCTGCATTCCATTCAGAAAATGAATTGCAAGAGACCGAACGCGCACTGAAGCACCTTGAAGACACCATCATGGTCGAAGGTCCCAATTATGTGGCTGCAATCATTATGGAAACCGTGGTTGGCACTAACGGAATCTTGGTTCCGCCACCTGGATATCTTGAAGGCGTTCGCGCTATTTGTGATCGTTACGGCATTGTGATGATCTGTGATGAAGTCATGTGTGGTTTTGGTCGTTGCGGCGAGTGGTTCGCGGTTGATCATTGGAACGTCACACCAGACCTCATCTGTTTCGCTAAGGGAGTCAACTCTGGGTACGTTCCACTCGGCGGTGTCATCATCTCTGACCGCATTGCCGATTCGTTCCGTGAACGCCAATTCCCTGGTGGACTCACCTACTCAGGCCATCCCCTTGCATGTGCATCGGCAATAGCGTCGATAAATATTTATAAAGAAGAAGGCATCCTCGACAAAGCGCGTCGTCTAGGAAAAGATGTCATCGCACCGGGCCTTGAGAAACTAAAAGACAAGCACCCGAGTGTTGGCGACGTGCGTGGCATTGGCGCCTTCTGGGCAATTGAATTAGTACGTAACCGCGAGACTTGCGAACCTCTTGTGCCGTTCAATGCTGCCGGACCAGACGCCAAACCCATGATGGATGTTCTTGGCGCATGCAAAGCACAGGGGCTGTGGCCGTTTACTCACTTCAACCGCATTCATGTCACTCCGCCACTCACCTCACGCTTGCCGATGCGCTGTACACCGGCAAATAGAAATTATCGGTTCTGAGGGAACCCTAAGTTCACTGATGACGTACGCGGGTCAGGCCAACGAGAAGTCACCACTTTGCTACGCGTGAAGAAGTTGATGCCTTCTGGGCCATACATGTGGTGATCTCCAAACAAACTGTTCTTCCAACCGCCAAATGAGTAGTACGAAACCGGTACGGGAATTGGAACATTGACTCCGACCATTCCAACGGTGACGTCAAACTGAAATTCTCGAGCAACTCCACCATCGCGAGTAAAAATAGCTACTCCGTTACCAAACTCATTGGCATTGATGAGAGCAACTCCCTCGTCATAACTTTTCACTCGCACCACATTCAAAACAGGTCCAAAGATTTCCTCGTCATAGCAACGCATGCCTGGTTTCACACCGTCGATGATGCTTGGGTTCAAAAAGAAACCGCCAGTTGGTGCATTCTCTCGACCGTCCACCACAACCGTGGCGCCTTCGCCAGCCGCTCCTGCCAAATAACCTGCCACTTTGTCACGATGCTCTGCTGTAATCAGTGGTCCCATTTCATTTGCAGTGTCAGACGCTGGGCCAACTTTGATGTTGGGAATACGCTGCTTCACTTTTTCAATCAACGCATCGGCCACAGAATCCACTGCAAGCAATACCGAGATTGCCATACAACGCTCGCCTGCCGACCCGTACGCAGCACTGACGGCTGCGTCTGCAGCCATATCGAGGTCTGCATCTGGCAAGACCAACATGTGGTTCTTTGCGCCGCCCAAAGCCTGCACTCGTTTGCCATTCTTTGTGCCGGTTTCATAGATGTACCGCGCAATAGGCGTGGAGCCAACAAATGACACGGCAGATACGTCTGCATGATGAAGTAGTGCATCTACAGACACCTTGTCGCCGTTGATGACGTTGAACACTCCGTCTGGAACGCCAGCTTGTTGCAATAAGTCTGCAAGGAACAACGCAACGGAAGGATCTTTTTCACTTGGCTTGAGGATGAATGTGTTTCCACACGCGATGGCGTTTGCAAACATCCACATTGGAACCATGGCGGGAAAGTTAAACGGCGTGATGCCTGCAACAACACCAAGAGGCTGTTTAATGCTGTACACATCGACACCGGCAGAAGCTTGTTCGCTGTAACCACCCTTCAACAGGTTTGGAATGCCACATGCGAACTCAATGTTTTCTAGTCCACGGGCTATCTCGCCCAATGCATCACTAATCACTTTTCCGTGCTCTGCGCTCAGCATCTGTGCAATCTCGTTACGGTTTGCTTGCACCAAATTGCGGATGTTGAACAT
>JAPKZX010000115.1 GCA_026393575.1 Actinomycetota bacterium | reverse complement strand
TAGTCGCTAATTCTGGTGCCGATAGTGTTGCAATTGCATGATGCGCAAATTGCTATCTCCCCGTTGGATCCTTATTCATATCGGCGTTGCATCACTTATTTTCCTCATGCTTAATCTGGGTTTTTGGCAACTAAACCGTCTTGATGAGAAGCAAGATTTCAACTCAGTTCTCAGAGCACATTCATCAACGCCGGTTCAACCACTTGATACAGCGGTGCCAAATGAATGGGACAAAACAACTAGTGAGTGGAAGCGGGTCAGTGTTACTGGCTTTTATGATTCCTCTAAGGCAGTCACCATCATCAATCGTTCGCAAGATGGAACAGCTGGTTACAACTCCGTAGTGCCGTTTACTTCCCTGAATAACAGAACCATTCTCGTGAACAGAGGATTCGTTCCGCTTGTTATGGAACCGCCAGTAGCACCAACTGGTGAGATCGAAATCGTCGGATACCTGCGCGCTTCACAGACTCGGTCGGCACTCGGACCTATCGACTCAAAAGAAGCCGGCAATACAGAGTTTCAACGTTTTGACATTCCGCTAATTTCAGCCCATGTTGGCAAAACCATCGAGCCAATGTTTCTACAACTCATTGCGGAATCACCTGCTGATGCATCGCAGTGGCCAGCAAAGGTGGCACTTCCGCCTCTCGACGAAGGAACACACATGTCGTACGCACTGCAATGGTTATTCTTTTGTTTGGTGGCACTCACTGCTTGGATAGTTGTTGTGCGCCGAAAAATTGGCCAGATTAATGCTTTAGCTCAAGAGCAAACATCCGCCTGAACTGCTCCACAACGTCAGGGCTCTTGTGAGCCGCGCTCAAAGTTCGGTACACAGTGTCAACATTGACAGCTAGTCGTCCGAATTCTCCCCATTTTTCAAAACCATTCAAAGCAATGTCACGCGCTGCATCCCATGCATCCATACCGCCGTTGTATCGCTCGGTAGCTTCGCTCTGCACAAACGAGAGATAGTCACGAATCGCTGTCACTCCGGCTTTGTCAGTTAACGGGCCATGTCCTGGAACAATGTGATCGACGTCCGATGCACAAATGAGATCACATGCAGCGATCCAATTATCTAGAGGCCCTACCCACACGACTGGGGTACCGCCGATAAACAAGATGTCGCCGGTGTAGACAGTCTTTGCATCAGGGACAAAGACCAATGTGTCACCTTGCGTGTGAGCCGGCCCAACTTCAACCAATTCAATTGCACGGCCGCCGACTTCACAGCTGTATTTTCCGGAGAAAGTAGTGGTGGGAAGCACAGGATTTATTCCCTCAAAGTCAAACTCACCAAAGAAATGTCGGAACAGATCCCCAATCTCTCCTGGTGCGCTATTCAGCGCAGCCAGCATTGCTGGAGGAACTTCTGACATCTCGTGAGCTGTAGCTTTCGACGCAATGATGTTTGCTCCGATAACTAATTCGTTTCCGTAGCAGTGATCGCCGTTTGCATGTGTATTGACCACTGTTGTTATGGGCGCACCGTGCGTAACGGACACCATCGAATCAAGCATGCGTTGTGTAATTTTCAAATCAAACAAAGTGTCAACCAGCAACGACGCACCATCGCCGACAATCAACCCAGCGTTAGACCAACCCCAACCGCCGTCTGGTTGCAAATATGCATGACAACCGTCGCCCAGCTCATGAAGTCCCAGCGTGTATCTCATTTCAATGTCTCCCCTATTGCTCTACCAATTCGTGCTGCCTCAATGACCACAGGTCCGGCTGGCGAGCATGTTGGCACACTGTGCAATATAGACGAGTCTGCGATGTACAGATTCCCCACTCCGCGTACCTTTCCATCGGCTTCGACTATGTCGCGACAGGAGGAAGTGGCGTGAGAAACCACTGCGAGATGAGTTGAGATCCATTCATCAAGATCTGAATTCTTCATTACGTCAAGAGCTTCAACCGTAGTTCCTTCTGAATCAACTAGCACCCGTTCTGAAATAGCGGCAAACGAAGCGCCCATAACGGTTGAAATCAACTCGCGAACGGCCTCACGCATTGCAACCCTGTCGCGAATAGTTGCCAGCATGTTGAAGTCGTTCTGCATTGCGGTACTAGAGCGCCACACACCACCACGTGACTCTGGGTCCATTAGCGAAACCGAGATTAAACCGTTCGTTGCATCTGCTGCGTTAGTTCGTTCGTACGCAACTGTTAGCAACTGAGCACCTGCAGACGACAACGACTCACGAACCACCGTTGAATCAAAACGCTGTGCAGTCTGTTTCTTCAGTTGAACCGAGAACGTAATGGTGGGATGGTTCTGAAGACCATCGCCTATTCCGGATACTGCACGTTCGAGAGAAGAATGAAGAAGCAGGGCAGGTGTAGCAAGTGCACCTGCGCACATGATAAATAGTGAACCTTCAATTGCTTCGTTGGTGGTGTGAGCAACGGTGATCACACGCTGGGCATATTCGAGATATGTCGCAGATTCTGCAATGACCGTAACTCTGCCTTCTTCGACCAAGTGCTGTACGGCGCGACCAGGATTCCATCGCCCACCGTTCCACCACAATCTGCTGAATCGACCATTCTCCGCAAGTAGCGCAGTTCCCACCTGACCGCAATCGGCTTCTGTGGCCATTCGGGTAAGACCGCGCAAGAACGGTGGCTCTTCACCTGTTAGCAACAAACCATTAATTGCACTTCCGCCACCAAGAACCTGCGCTTGAACGTATGGCTTATCCTCTCCGCCATCAACCAGAGTTGTCTGCACGTCGCGTGACAATTCCCCATTTGCAAGGACATCAAAAAACTTTGACTCATCGTCGTGCGAACTGGATACGCCAGGCTCTACAAGAACGATGGGCTGCGAAGTCATCGCGGCAAGTGTGGAGACAACGGTGCATCCGGCGGTTCCGCCACCAATAACAACTATTGGCAATTGTGATGCCATGACTATTTCGCCGATGAATCAGGCAAAGAAGATTCAAGAGAAGTTAAGTGAGCGGCGTCGTTATAACGGACCAGCCTCCACTTACTTCCTTCGACATGAACAATCTCAGTAAGTGAAGTATTGAGAGTGTGTAGTTCGAATTTTCCAGTTTGATGCATCTGCAAAGTATGTCGCATAACAGCATCAACTACTCCCCCATGACAAGCAACAACAATTGTTTCTCCTTCATGACGCCGCACTGTCTCTCGCAATGTACGCACCACTCGGGTGTGAAATTGACCAACAGTTTCGCCACCTGGGAAGACCACTTCATCAGGGTCTGACCACGTTGGTGTACCAAACTTGGCCACATAGTTGTCCCACGAGATTCCGTCTAGATCAGGACCTGGATCATGCTCACCCCAGCCAGCATCGATACCGACAGGCATTGACCCAAGGGCTGGAGCCAAAATCTGTGCAGTCTCAACTGCACGCGGAAAATTGCTCGACATCAACACGGTCGCTGCTATGTCGCGACCGCTAATCAAACGATCGCGCAGGGCTTGCACCTGTAGTCGACCAAAGTCTGTAAGACCGGTACACGTGCGTGACCCGCCGAGGAAACGCTCGACAGTGGCGCGTGATTCACCGTGACGAATAAGAACAAGCCGAGTATTAGACACAGCGACTTACGCCAGCTTCTCGACAAATGCCTCTAATTGGCGCAAGTTGAGACATTCATAGACACCGTCAGTATG
>JAPKZX010000076.1 GCA_026393575.1 Actinomycetota bacterium | reverse complement strand
GGCGATGAGAGACGGCAAGGCTTTGCCTTTAATCTTTGAAGAGTTCTTCCAGCCTTTTCCACCGGGCATTTCTGTCCCGTTGAAAAGTGCAGTGTGTACAAGTGATGGGTTGTAGGCAGCCATGGTTGCCACTACTGAACCGAAACACCAGAGAGGTCGGATTGAACTGACGTACACCATTGGTTTTTTGCGTACTCGTGCCGTTGCAGCCCATTCGCCTTCAGCCTTAATGCCTGGACTAATAAATGGAGCGATATCTGCTGGTCGCGGAACCAAAGTGGTGGTAGTCGTGCTTGTCATGTCTGGCACGACGGTGCTTGTTGTGGTTGTTGTGCTTGAAGTTGTGGTAGTTGAAGTGGTTGTCGCGCCAGTTGGACTCGTGGTGGTGGGTGTTGAACATGATTGTGTTGCAATGACTGGTCGCTCAACTGCTGGCGTCGTTTTTCCTAAGTGAGTGGTCGTTGTTTCCTCGCCGAGAGGTGCAAGTGATGTCGTTGTGATCTGTGGCGCGATGGTGGAGTCGTCTGTCAGTAGCGCCAATGTGTCTGTAGGCGCGACAGCGGGTGGGTCGTTATGCAGCCACGTTTCGAGTTTGTCGACCACAACTCCCATGCCCTTGTTGCGCGCCCACGATGCAACGTTTTGTTGCAGAGGATCATTTGGGTGGGCCAACACGTACCGGGTGAGTGAAAATCCGGTGACGATGCCGAACATAAGAACTGCCAGCAATAGGTATCGAAATATCTTACGGCGGGTCATGTTGTACAGGCTACGCCAGAGTTACGAGGCACTGCCTTTATCGCGAAGATGTCGGCCAATGTAGGCGACAACAACTTGCTGGGTTTCGTCATCGAAAAATACATGGATGCGAACGAGATGGGTTTTTCGGCCTCGTCGCAAGTGCGCTTCGGCACGAACGGCTCGTCCACGCCATTCAATGAGGTAATCCTCTTCGTATTTTTGACGTGCGGTGTCAGAGATAGACGCAACGAAATCAAGTCCCATTTGGCGACAAGCCAGTTTGATGCTGGTTCCTGAAATCTCACCAGACATCCATGCACGCGCAACTTCGTTGAGGCGAACCAGATCCTGCAACACGCTGACTGGTTCTGGTCCTTCCAGACCAGAACCAGATTCGATTGCTCGATCGTGGAAGACAAGGAATGGACAGTTTTCTTTGGCAAGTCGCAGCGCTTCGGTCATTGAAGGAACCGCGAGCACTTTTGGTGTTTGTCCAGCTTGGATTTCTAATGACACGTTACGCAGAATGAGTTCGTCGACTTGCCCACCCTTTTTCTCAAGTTGTTCTCGAAGTTCAGCCATGAGTCGGTCTGCGTCTGCCATAGAAGCTTCTAGTTCGTTGACAGATGCTTCCAATTGTTCAATATGAATCGCTTGATCTTCATTGAAGCCGCCACCATCTGACGAACCGCGCGACGAAGAGTCAATGATGTCGTATTCAGTGCGCGGCGGTGGCGGTACACGAGGCGATGCAATAGAACGTGCCGCAGTATCGAGAATCAATCGCACAAGTCGGTGACGTTCACGTGGCAGTGATGAAGAGGGGAGTTCACGAGTGTGGACAATTTCAGGTTCAGTTTTCCCGGCCCACTGCACGATGACGCAACCAGGACCAAGAAGTGAGTAACGCGATAGTGATTCAAATCCGCGCAGTGCTTCAGCACTTGTGATGTGGAAGATATGTGCGAGGCCAACAAGTGGACCAGCACCAACGGCTAAGAGAAGTGCGCTGTGTCGTTCGTAGTCGCCAATTTCAACAACGACTGGCAGACGACGACTAGGCGCATCGATGAAAGCGGCAATGTTTTGTCCATCAAGTTCCGTGCTTGCAACATGCACAGAATCTGTAATGAATTGATTCGCATCTTCAGTGGGAACTGTTGTGAGAACATCGCGAACAAGGCGAGCAATACGCGGTGGTACTAGTTGTGGCGTGTACGGGACAACCTTTGACGTTGTAGGGGTGGACAGAATGCGAATGTCAAAGGTGAGAACACCACTCAAGAGAACGACAGTGATGGTGAGTGTCTCGACATGTGTACTCGCAGCTCCACTTTCTGTAATCATCATTCGAAATACAGGGTCGTCGGATGATTCGCGGGTGACTCGAACTGAAGTTCCAGGCCCACGTGCATCGAGCGGGTAATGAAGCAACATCCAATCGCTCACTACATCGATGAGTGCAATGCGTTGTTCTTCGTTGCAGTCAGCAGTAGTGAGAGAGAGCGCGTACGTGGTGATCATGGCGTCACCGCCTGCGGCCTAGCGGTAGGGCTGCAAGGCCTCGTGAACCGAGGCAAGAAGGGAAGTGACCACGGCTGCATCATCAGGGTCGAGTGTAAGCAACCGGTCGAAGGCTGCCGACTCGATATCGATGGCGGGGTGTAATTGATAGAGCTGGTGCGGGGCCAATTGGGGCTCGGGGGTCTGCAAACGGGCACTTCCCGGGCTTTCGCGGTCAATCCAGCATTGGGCTGCCGAGCCAAGAGCTTGCACTGTCCAGCCAGCCTCGAGCTGAATTGACCAGGGGCCAGAGGGGTCAAGGCCCGTCATCACACTGATGGCGTCGGGAGCCTGACGCACCGGAACTTGCATTCGCATGATGGGGCCCGAGTGGTCATTGTGATTGATGTCTGCCACCACGGTGTCTTGCGCAACCGCTAATACCAAAGGATCTTCTTGTAGTCGCGCGGAAGATTCATATTGAGAAGGAGTGACTATCTCCCATACCCAAGGCCGACCACCAGTGTCGAGGGCAGGAACATTCATGCCTACCCATGCCACGTCGAGGCCTGGCATTGTTACTCGTCGCCAGGTGAGTGTGTCGTGGTTCTCGGAAAGAGAACGTTTCACTCCGTCGACGATTGTTTGCACATGAGAATGTTTGTCTGTGGTGGCCTGAGAATGGTGGATACCCCAGTAAGTGAGAGAATAAGACATGCCAGTTTTTGTTCACGAGGACATCAGCATCAACTATGAGATTGTTGGTTCTGGCCCGCGTGTGTTGTTCTTCAATGGTTCTGGTGCAACCCTTGAGTCTGCAGCTTTGTTCATTGGTGCGCTTGCACAAACATGCGAAGTGCTTGCGCACGATCAACGCGGCCTGGGGAAAACTTCTATTCCAGATGGCCCGTACACAATGGCGCAGTATGCACAAGATGCAGATGCACTTCTGAATCACGTGGGTTGGTCTACTTGTGCAGTTGTGGGCATGAGTTTTGGTGGAATGGTGGCGCAGGAATTTGCAGTCACATATCCAGAACGCGTTGAACGACTTGCACTCTTGTGTACTTCTGCTGGTGGCGATGCGGGGGCGTCGTATCCACTACACGAGTTGGGTGCACTATCTGTTGAAGAGAGAAACCAGAAAATTCTGCTGCTGACTGATTCTCGATTTACAGAAGAGTGGTTGGCATCTCACCCGTCTGACTTGAAGATGATGAGACTTCGAGCTGAGCAAGCAGCGCAACCCAAAGCAGATGAAGTGCTTCGTGGAGAACGTCTGCAATTGATTGCTCGAATCGGTCATGATGTGGCAGATCGTTTACACAAGGTGGCGTCGCCAACGTTTGTGATGGCAGGTCGGTTCGACGGAATTGCGCCGCCCAGTAACTCTCACGAAATTGTGAAAAGAATTCCACACGCAACGATGGCCGAATATGAGGGTGGCCATATATTCGTGGCGCAAGACAAGTTGGCCCTAAAAGATCTGTGGGCTTTTCTTAGTGGCGATTCGTCGGTGCAAAGCGGTCAATCATGAAACCAAACATCCTTCTTGTCACTCTTGACCAGTTTCGAGGAGATTGTCTTTCTATTGCGGGCCACCCCGTTGTGCAGACACCGCAACTCGATCGGTTAAGTAGGGCCGGAGTCAGATTCAGTCGCCATTACAGCCAGGCATCACCATGCGCACCGGGGCGTGCGTCTTTGTACACCGGCATGTATCAAATGAATCACCGTGTTGTAGCTAATGGCACGCCACTTGATGACGGTTTCGACAACATTGCTCGTACGGCACGGCGTGCTGGTTATGCGCCAGCTCTGTTTGGCTACACAGACCAGTCCATTGATCCACGCGTTACAGAGTCAGCAGATGATCCGCGACTTCAAACGTATGAAGGTGTGCTTCCCGGTTTTGATTCCATTGTGGATCTCACACGTGGATATGGACCATGGAGACGTTTCCTAGCGACCAACGGACATGATGCCTCTGGCGGGGTATTGCATCTACTTTCAACCGAGCATGAACGACCTGCAGACATGAGCGTGTCGGCATTCATGACCAACGAATTGCTTAGTTGGATGGGCGAGCAATCTGAACCGTGGTTTGCTCACGCAAGTTTTATTCGACCACATCCTCCGTATTCAGCAGCGGGGCACTTTGGTTCTATGTATTCGCCAGACAATGTTGGTCAGCCAATTGCACGCGCTGAATCTGTTCCACCGTTCCACGAAGTGATGCTGCAATTGGACAGCATAAAAGCACCTACGGATGTGGATGAACTGGCGCACATGCGCGCTCAATACTTTGGCATGGTGAGCGAAGTGGATTCTCAACTCGGACGTGTGTGGGATTTTCTTGAGTCGACTGGGCAATGGGAGAACACGGTCATTGTCGTTGTAGCCGACCATGCTGAACTTCTCGGTGATCACGGTTTGAAAGAGAAACTTGGATACTGGGAAACTAGTCAGCACATTGTAGGAATTGTGCGCGACCCGCGGCATGCAGACACGCACGGAACAGTGATTGACAAGTTCACTGAGAACGTTGATGTTTTTCCAACGTTGTGTGATGTGATGGGTATTGACATTCCGGCACAATGCGACGGCGTTCCTCTCACGCATTTTGTGCGGGGAACAGAACCACCATGGTGGCGTGACGCGGCGCATTGGGAGTATGACTGGCGTTTTGTTCTAATCCCTCACGACAAGCATCAGTGGCCGTGGCAACGTCGTTTAGAACAAATGAATTTGGCTGTTCGACGTTCAGACACTCATGCATATGTGCAGTTTGGCGACGGTGAATACGTATGTTTTGACCTTGAGGCAGACCCCACGTGGCGAACAACTACAAATGATGATGCAGTGATTGCACGCGAAGCGCGGGCAATGCTGGTGTGGCGAATGGAGCATGCCAATCGCCAGAACACTGGCTTACTTGTAGAAGATGGTGGCGTTGGTCGATGGCCATCGGGTGTGCACTGGCGCAATAATGCGCCGACTGCTTAGCAACTAGTCAGACCACACATCGAACTTCACCATGTGTTCAAGTGGTGCGCGTCGTAACGGCCCATGATTTCCTTTGGGGTAGCCGAGTGGAACCATGGCGTAGACACCCCAAGGTTCTGGCAGTTGAAGAATGGGCCGAACTTCGCTTTCGCTGGCCGAGATAAGAGTGGTGAGAACGCCACCCAAACCTTCTGCGCGAGCGGCAAGAAGAAAGTTTTGTACCGCTGGGTACAGAGACGCGCCTCCAACGACTGGAGTTCTTCCTAGGTTTCCGTCAGTTACAAAAACCTCGCGAGGATCATGAACAAACATTGCGACTACCGGAACATCTGCGAGTGAAGTAGCCAACTGTGTGCCGATTGCGAGACCTTTGCGAGTGGCTTCCACAATGTTTTCTGGCATGCCTTCTACGCGCTTCATGTTCATATCTACGTATTCAGACCAACGCTGTGCATAGATGTCGGAGAGTTGCTGTTTGATGGCGCGATCGCGAACAGCAATGATGCGCCACGGTTGTCTGTTGCCGCCGCTAGGAGCCCAAATTGCAGCCTGCAACACTCGGTTGAGAACTTCGTCATCGATGGGTTTGTCACTGATGCGCCGAATTGAGCGAGTAGTGGACAAGATGTCGTAGAAGTCAGTTGAGTTGGTCATGCCTGCAGTCTGACCGCATGAAGCTCACGTGTCAACGTTGGTGAGCGCTCGCTGGCCACGGAGACATTTCAAGTCCGGTGGATTGGTACAAGGAATAGAGAAAAGAAGCAAACTCAACTGATATGTGAGCACGAGTAAGTCGAACTAGTTCGTCTCTGAAAAGAACACCGTGAGCTGGAATACCAATACTGAGATGAGCGATTTCATGCAAAACAGTGACTTGGTTGGTGTGGGCTCCGCGGATGCAGATGGTGTGAATATCTGAATGAGCGGTCGCGAGAATGCTTGGCGACTTACGCATCACCACAATGTTTGGAACATCGATATCTTCGCGATGGCTGATGGCCTCAACCCATGCGTCAATATCGGTTGACTTCAAATCTCTAACACCAATTTCCTGTTCGGCGATGGCCTCGCAAGCGTATGTAAGTGCGGTCTCGGGAGTTGCTTTTGAATATTTAGCAGAGAGTGCAATTGCTTGTACGGCGTATTCACTGATGTGGGTCATTGCAGTTCGCCGCGCACACCGGAAGTAAATGAACGGCCAGATGCCCCAAAGCCGCGTCCTGCATTTTTGCCACTTGCGTGAGCGCCAGAAGAAGTGTCGGAGTAGTACGTACCTCCACGAAGTGGTGGAGCAAATACATACATGGTGTCTTCTGCACGTTTCATACGATCAGCAAGAACCAAACCGGCACCTTGTGTTTCAGAAATGAATTCTTTGCGTGCACCGCTTAACGATTCTTCGATTCCTGATTGGAAACCGCTCCACCACGACACGCGCCATGAACGTGACCCACGTGGAAGTAAGCGTGCGCCTAAAGCATCGGCTGCGGCGAACAGCGTGCGTGTAGCAAAAATGTCTGATTGACGTCCGTAGATAACAAGGACGCACCCATCGACAGAATCATGTGCTCGATACGACGCGCAGGAATGCATTTTGGCAATGACGTATAAAACATTGACACGCCTCACCCGGTACGGCCCTGTAACAACTACTGACTCTGAAACGATGGAGACGTTTTCGTCGGGAACCTCTGCAATGTCGGTTTCGCTAAGGCCATGCTTTTGCATAAGTTTCGAAGCCATTGCCAGGGCAGTTTCGGCTTCGGCCTGAGGGGTGTTGGGGTGCTGTGCGAGAGACAGAAGTGACTGGATGCGCTCGCGCTGAGAACTCATTGCATGGACAATAGATGAAGGGTGGTTAGTGGTTCAGAACGCTTGAAAGGAATGACTGAGTGCGTTCTTCCCTCGGTGCGCCAATGACTTGCTGTGGGGAACCTTGTTCCACGATCACGCCAGCATCCATGAACACCACTCGGTCAGCCACGTTCTTGGCAAAACCCATTTCGTGAGTTACTACCAACATGGTCATACCTTCTTGCGCCAGTGCTTGCATGACGGCAAGGACGTCGCCCACTAGCTCTGGGTCAAGAGCACTCGTTGCCTCGTCAAACAACATGACATCTGGGTTCATCGCCAATGCACGAGCAATTGCAACACGCTGTTGCTGCCCACCAGACAACTGAGCAGGGTATGAATTCTCTTTGTCTTGAAGACCGACTCGTGCAAGAAGGGAACGTGAAATCTCTTGTGCTTCTTTTGCATTTCGCTTGAGAACTTTTCGTTGAGAAACGCTGACATTTTCTAACGCGGTCATATGAGGGAAAAGATTGAATGATTGAAACACCATGCCAATTTTTGAACGCGCTTCATTAATGTCGCAATCAATATCTGTCAGTTCTCGCCCGAGGACTGTGATGGTTCCAGATGACGGTGTTTCCAACATGTTCACGCAACGCAGAAGAGTGCTTTTGCCGGAACCAGATGGACCAATGATGCACACCACCTCGCCCCGCGTTACTTCTAAATCAATTCCTCGCAAGACGTGATTAGAACCAAAAGACTTATGGAGATTTTGAAGAGAGACAACAACGTCGGAACTCATCGGCTCATCGCCTTTGTCTTACGTTCCATCCATGCGACTAGTTGCGTGAGGGGAAGCGTCATTGCTAAGTACACCAATCCAGCAACAATCAGTGGCGTAGCGTTAGCTGTTTGATTAACTCCATCTCGACCGAACCGCGCTAAGTCTTTTGTTGCTGCAGTAACGCCGAGTACAGAAATGAGCGACGTGTCTTTGATGAGAAGAACAAATTCGTTGGTTAGTGGTGGAACGATGATGCGAAGGGCTTGCGGAATAATGATGGTGGTCATTGCGCGCGTATATGACATACCAAGTGAACGTGCAGCTTCCATTTGACCTTTGGGTACTGCTTCTATGCCTGCACGAATAGTTTCGGCCATGTAGGCACTTGCAACTAGTGACAAGGGGATAGCACCCTGAAGATAAGGATTTGGCCATTTCCATCCGGTGGCGATGGGGATACCAAAACCGAGGATGAGCAATGTCACTAAGAGTGGAATGCCACGAAAGATCTCAATGTATGTGGCAGCAAACCATCTGTAAGCACGAATACTGCTGAGTCGCATGAGAGCGAATAGAAGACCGAAGGACAATCCGCCTGCGAAACCAAGCACTGTAAATACAACAGTATTCTTCGCGGCTTTAGTCAGTATGTCTGGGAACTGTTCCTTCACGATGTTCCAACGGAACATCGCATTTCCTAAGCGCTCCCAATCGATGAAGAGGATCACAGCAATCAGAAAAGCGATACTGACTACGTACATGGCATAGCGCATATACATAGCTTTCTTGCGTTTGCTGAGTGCCATGACCCTCTTCGTCGTTAGGTATTAGTTATTGGGTGATCAGAGATCAGCCAATGAAGTACTTGTCGTAAATGGTCTTGTATGTGCCGTCGGCCTTGAGGTCTGTGATGCCCTTGTTCAAGATTTCGAGGAGCGCTGTGTTACCGGTCTCAACTGCAAATCCGTATTGCTCTGGTGTGTCTTCAAACTTGATGGAAACTACTGAAGTTCCCTGCTTGTCGGCACGTTCCTTATTAATGAGGTAATCCTGAAGAACACCATCTACTTGACCAGACTCGAGAGCGAGGAACATTGCGGATGCTTCATCAAATGATTGGATTGTTGAAGAAGTTGCATTTTCTTTTGCAAAAGTTTCGCCAGTTGTTCCTGTTTGAACAGCAATTGTCTTTCCAGCGAGTGACTCAAGAGTTGTGTACTTTGCTTCGTCGGCACTGCGAACGAGCAATGACTGGAATGCATCGAAGTAGCTCTGTGTGAAGTCTGCTGCTTCTTCGCGCTCTGCTGTGATTGTCATTGACGATGCAACCATGTCGCATGTGCCAGCTGCTGGTGCGAGCCAAATTCCGTCGAACGGTTGCACGCTGACTTCAAGTTCGAGATCGTTTGCTTCTGCAATTTTACGAACAACATCCATGTCGAAGCCGGTCCAAGTGCCGTCGGCATCTTGGAATTCAAATGGCTCATATGGTGCGTCGGAGCACACTGTGAGCTTGCCCTCTGCAATGGTGCTAAGAGCACCTTCTTCGGTTGATGATGAATCGCTTCCGCCGCACGCTGCGACGACAAGTGATAATGCTGCAACAGCTGCAAGCAAACGTGAACTACGTGCCATGAGTGACTCCTTTGGTAGTGCCCTGTATTGGGCTGGTACAACCTTAGACCACTAGACGCAGAGGGCTACCAACTTCGTTTACGGGGAAATGCAGTGAAAAAGAATTAGATAGAGCCGCAATTGTGACACGTGCCCCAGTTCAAAGGCCTTGGGCGACAATACTCGTAGACGTGGAACGTAGATCAGACATAGAAGGCTTGCGCGCCATAGCAGTGCTTGCAGTTCTTCTGTTTCATGCCGGGGTTCCACGCCTCGAAGGTGGCTACATCGGTGTTGATGTATTTTTCGTGCTTTCGGGATTCCTGATTACCTCACTTCTGGTACGTGAGCGCGAGACAGATGGCGGCATCTCTCTTGGAGCGTTTTATGCGCGGCGAGCCCGTCGAATTCTGCCGGTGTCGTCTCTTGTCGCTGTAGTCACCGTGCTCGCATCGTGGGTGTGGTTGGAACCACTGCGGCTTCGTTCATTGGCCAATGATGTGATTGCCGTGGCAACGTTCTCTTCTAACTTTGTCTTTGCAAGTCGTGGAGCGGATTATCTGCAGTCGACTTTGCCCCCTTCGCCTCTGCAGCATTATTGGAGCCTTGCCGTAGAGGAACAGTTCTACTTCGTGTGGCCTGCCGTAATAGCGCTCGTATGTATAGGTGCGGCGTCTCGCGTTTCTATACGTCGCAGAGTTGGCATACTCGCAACTGTTGTTTCAGTATCTTCATTTGCAATGTGCACGGTTCTCATGAACACGTCGCAACCGTGGGCATTTTTTGCGCCTCACACCCGTGCATTTGAATTGTCGATTGGTGCACTTTTCGCTGTCCTTCCAGTTGCTACTAGGAAGACAGCAAAAATCTTCAGTGGCCTTAGTGCTTGGGTTGGTCTAATCGCGGTGTGCTGTTGTGTGGTTTTGTTTACTGAGACAACAAAATTCCCTGGACCTTGGGCATTGGTGCCCGCAATAGCAACTGCGTTCGTTTTGCGAGGCGGAAATACAACTTCATGGTCGCCTCACAGTGTGTTGAAGTGGGCTCCTTTTCAATGGCTTGGTTCGCGTTCGTATTCCGCATACCTGTGGCATTGGCCGATTCTGATCGTCGCAGTCCCTGCGCTTGAACGTGACCTCACTGTGAATGAGGGCCTGTTGTGTATAGCCGCTGCTCTTATGTTGTCGGAATTGTCATATCGAATTGTTGAAAACCCGATTAGGCGGAACCATCAGATACGTGGCGTGCGTGCCGCTGCACTCGCTGTATCGCTCGTAGCGATTGTTGGCGGTGCTGGTGTATTGGCTCAGAACAATCCTCCGAATACAAGCACGGGAGTTATTGCTACAACACCAACGTTGGTGACAACTACTTCCACCAATATCTCTTCCACCACTATCCCAGTTGCACCACAACTTCCCGGGCTGTCTGCCCCAATCGCTCCCATTATCGATGCAATGCAGGCAACTGGATTACCCGGAAACATCACACCTTCATTACAAGGTGCATTGTCAGATATGCCCATTATCTACAACAACGGTTGCCATGTTGGTTTTTCTTCGGTTACTCCAAAGCATTGTGTTTTCGGTAACAAAGAATCCACAACTGTGATTGGTTTATACGGAGATTCTCACGCTGCCCAATGGTTTCCAACATTTGAAAAAGTTGCTATCAAACGCAATTGGAAACTCATTACGTATACAAAACGTGGATGCCCGCCTGCAGACATAACGGTGTACAGCAAGGTATTGGGCAAGGTGTACAAGGAGTGTGGACCCTGGCGAAAGAATGCACTTGCAAAGATGAAAGAAGATGGTGTTTCGGTTGTCTTTGTTGCTCACTTTGATCGACTGTTGTCTGCCACAACACGTAAACCAATGTGGCAGAAAGAATGGCGAGAAGGTCTACAAGGAACAGTTGATGCGCTGAAGGGCCAAGGAATCGTCCCAGTCCTGATGCAAGACACGCCGTATCCCGGGCAAGATGTTCCAACGTGTCTGAGCCGCAACTACACCAATGTTCATAGATGCACACCTGGAGTGACCTCTGCTTATCGAGATGACATGCAACAAATGGTTGCCGATTTCGATGAGGCAGGCGAAAACATGTTATGGGTACAGAATTGGTTCTGCGCGACGAACGGTTGCCCGACGGTTGTTGGCAACATCATGGTGTACAGAGATGACAATCACATGTCTGTGACCTTCGCGTCGTTCATTGCGCCACTGCTAGATGCCGATATCGCCGAATTTGTTGAGTGGTACGCGCGCAAACCTGAATAGGTGTAGAACTGCTTGTATGAAGCAACGCAAATCACTTGCCAATACATTGAACGACCTCATTGAATCTGGAGTGTTGTCAACTAAACAATCAGAAGAAATTCTGCATGCACCTCGTTGGTCGTACACCCCTCGCGAATTACTCTCGTATCTTGCGGCACTCATCATTGCTGTTGGCGTGATTCGCACCGTGGCCGCGGCATTGGTTGACGTTTCCGAAACCGCCATTGCAACGCTTTTGTATCTTCTTGCACTAGTAACTGGTGCTGTGTCGGTACGGCTGAGCGGGAAGAGCGATATTCAATCTCGCGTTTCTGAAATTCTCGAAATTGCTACGACTTTGTCAGCAGCAATCGCTACAGGCATTGTCTGCAATGTTGCAGATCTTGAAATGAAGTGGTCGGTAGCAGTGATTGCGCTTGTGGCCATCGGATGGGGTCTTTTTCGTTCCAATAAATCTGAGATCGCTGGAGCAATTCTTATCTCAGCTGGTGTTCCAACATTTATTGTTTCGTTCGCCGCGGGATTAGATGAGAACAACGGACGCTTATTGGGCTTACTTATGGTCATTGGTGGAAGTTTGCTGATCTTTCAAGGCACTCGAGTTATGGGTTTTGCTTTTGCGCCACGCGCAGCAGGTTCGCTGTATGTGCTGATTGGCGCCATGACATTAGGCAGTGATTTTGGCGCTGCGGGGCGAGCGATACCGCTAGTAATTGGAGCAGTTCTGTTTGCAGTCGGTATCCAACGACTCGCCCCAGAAATGTTGCTTGCTGGTGCCTTCTGTGTACTTGCCGGTCTTCTCTCAATAGTTTTTGAGACAATCGATAATGACATTGCTCAAGGGCTTGCCATTGTGGCGTCTGGACTTGTCGTCCTTGCTGTTCTTGGTGCTCAGATGAAACGAGCCGTCAGTCGATCAAAGACTGATGCACCAACTGCTTAAGTTGTGGGCGCAGTGGCCAAGTGCTTGACGGCAAGAGCTGAGTCATGATCATGTACACAAGTTCTTCTTTCGGATCAACCGTGAAATTGGTGCTTGCCGCACCGCCCCAACCGTAATCTCCAGCGCTTCCTGGCACTTTTGCTTTGACAGGGTCAAGCGTGACGCTAACGCCAAGTCCGAAACCCACGCCATCAAATGCGGTCTCTGCAAAGAGTGGGCGACCGCACTCAGTGAGGTCAGCATTGTTCGGCAAATGATTTGAAGCCATAAACGCAACAGTGCGATTCGACAAGATACGTGTGCCGTTGTACTCGCCACCTCCGCGCAACATCTCTGCAAACTTCAAATAGTCACTTGTAGTGGAAACGAGTCCGCCGCCACCCATGTGCGCATTAGGTTCGTTCAACGCTCCGGCAGCTCCGGCATCGTTGCGCAAGATCTTTTTGTCTGCTGGGTTTGGTACGTACAACGCTGCAAGACGGTCAGCTTTATCTGCTGAGCAATGGAACGCAGTGTCGGTCATGCCGAGCGGATCAAAGATTCGTTTTTTCATGAACTCACCAAGTGTCATGCCAGCGAGGATTTCTACAACGCGACCAAGGACATCGATAGACATTGAATATGCCCATTCAGTTCCGGGTTGGAACATGAGTGGAAGGCCAGCGAGGATGTCGCAGATGTCTGCGAGCGATGCACCAGGTGGTGTGCCCCATTCAAAACCTGCATTTCGATACATCTGGTCGACAGGGTTTGAATATACGAAGCCGTATGTCATGCCAGTCGTGTGTGAAAACAAATGCCACATTTCCATTGGCTCTGTAATTGGTTCATAACGTGGCGCAGTCAATGTGCCCGAGCGGAATACCTTTTGATCAGCGAATGATGGAATAAACCACTTCACTTGGTCATGCATTTCGAACAAGCCCTCTTCCCACAACATAAGTGCAGCAACTGCACAGATGGGTTTGGTCATTGAGTAAGCACGATAAATGGTGTCGTCCGCGATTGGCTTTTTGTTCTCAACATCGGCGTGTCCGTACATGTCGCTGTAGGCCAACTTGCCACCACGTGAAACAGTGATGTGATAGCCGGGCAACTTGCCACTGTCTACGTACTTACCAAAGTGAGTACGAATGCGTGCAAGACGAGCGGCGTCTAGCCCCACTTCAGATGGATCAATTGTTACTTCGAGATTCGACATAACAGCAATCTAGAACCACCTCATGGAGTGGGTATTACTGGAACAGTTACTGAGGCTTCGGAGCGAATTCTCGAAACGCAGCAAGAGCCCGTGGGCCATAGACCGTGCCTGGTCCACCACTCATTGCGATGGCGACACCGATTGTCTCGGCAACTTCTGCTTCTGTGGCCTTATTGAGAGCTGCACCACGAGCATGGCTAGCAATGCAACCATCGCATCGCACAGCAATCGCGATTGCAAGTGCCAATAACTCTTTGGTCCTTTTATCGACAGCACCTTCTGCAAATGCTGCGCTGTGCAACTGAGCGAAACCGTCATAGACGCCTGGAATGAGAGCTTTCAGTTCGCGCCCTTCGGGCGCAAGTTGGGCGAGTACGCCTCGGCCGTGGTCGTGTACGTGATCTGTCATGCAAACACTGTAAGTGCATCGTTGTCGGCGACACAATTGAGTGCACGCAACAACATATCCTGCAGTAACTGTTGGCCACGTTCGTTTTGTTCAGCGAATCCACCGAAGGTGGTCACTCCATACGTGACACAGAAACAAACTGAGATGAGGTATTGACGCCACATTTCATCACGATCAATTGTGATTCCATGCTTCTCGAGACGATCAAGATATGTGTTTACGAGTTCTTGATCGTGCCCACGACGAACATCGGTAGCAATGGACTGACTGATGAAGTAACCAACGTCGTACATGCCTGAACCTACTCCAATGAGTTGGAAATCGATCACGGCAGGGTCGTTACCGTCGAACATGATGTTGTCAGCGCGGTAGTCGCCATGACAAAGAGTTGAAGGCGCCATGAGATTGCCGAGCATCCACGAAACTTTTCCTCCCCAGATGTCACCAATACCTCGAACACTCTCGGGAAGTAAGTGCCCGGCGTATTGCTCAACATTTGGCCAACCTTGCGCCCACAACATCGGAAGCACAGCTTCATAGGTTGGGTTCAGCAAGGGCTGAAACACATCTTGCATGCCAGACAACTTGGGGCTGTTCCACCACATGGCGTGGTAGTCGGCAAGAGTCTCGAGAAGAATCTTTGATTCAGCCAGGCCGACTCCTTCAATTTGATTCAATCCGCGGTAGTGGCCGATGTCTTCCATGGCAATTGTGAAGTTGGTGTTCTCGCCTTCGATGGCCTGCGCATAGCACTTTGCAGTTTTGAAAGGCGCAATTTGGGCGCAGTCTCGGTAAAAAACCAATTCTCGAATATAGAGAACTAGTGCATCGGCTGTGAAACGTTGAGTGACATCATCGGTGGGGTACTTCACCACAAAAGACTGCGGTGCTTTTGTAGCACCGGAATAGGTGGGCTTTACTCGTTGCAAAATGCTGAGAATTCCAACACCTTCACCAATGCGTTCTGTTGAAACAGAAGTGACTGTCACCCCATCTTCAAGGCTTCCGCTGCCGCGCATTACCCCTTCAACCCATTGCGGTGTGATGTCTTTTTCCGATGCGAGCAATCCGAGTCCGGATGTGAGCAGATCGACGATGGCCATGAGATTCCCCTTTAGTAATGCTCCCCCGGAGCAATAACTAAAAACACTAGTAGCCGTTGGGGCGAAGGCAAATAATCACCTCGTAGGCTTGGGTTATGTCTGATTTGCGCGTGGGACTTATTGGCACCGGAATGATGGGGTGCGAGCACTTGCGCAATCTCATCGGGCTTGATTCGGTGGCCATTACTGCTGTCAGCGACCCGAACGAAGAGCCGTTGCGTTGGGCTGCAAAGACATTGGGGGACAGAGCCAACAGCGTCACCCAGTTCACCTCGCATGAGGATTTACTTGCTAGTGGTTTAGTTGATGCCGTATTGGTTGCGTCGCCGAACTACACACATAGATCAATACTCGATGACATTTTGTCGACGGATATTCCGGTGCTGGTGGAAAAGCCGATGTGCACCACCGTGGAGGATTGTATTTCTGTAGTTAAAGCCCAAGAGTCTCGTTCAGCTATCACATGGGTTGGTCTTGAATACCGTTACATGGCACCTATTGCAGGTTTGTTGCAAGAACTTCGCAGCGGAATCATTGGCAACATGAAGATGATGTCTATCCGTGAACATCGTTTTCCCTTTTTAGTCAAAGTGGATAACTGGAATCGTTTCACCAAAAACACTGGCGGCACGCTTGTAGAGAAGTGTTGCCATTTTTTTGATTTGATGAATCTTGCTGTGGGTTCACAGCCAGTACGAGTGATGGCAAGTGGTGGCCAAGATGTGAATCATCTAGACGAGGTCTACAACGGTGAACGTAGCGACATCCTCGACAATGCCTACGTGATTGTTGAATATGCCAATGGTGTGCGCACCATGCTCGACCTTTCGATGTTCGCTGAAGGTGGACAACACGAACAGGAAATCACCGTGGTGGGTGACAAAGGAAAACTTGAAGCGTTTATTCCTGGTAATGGGAAGATCTTTGTGGGGGATCGCACATCGCGTGCCGTACAAGAAATTGATGTTCCTACCGACCCAGACATTGCACATATGGGTTTTCACTTCGGCGCCAGTTTCATTGAGTGCAAACGATTCGTTGATGCGGTTATCAACAACACCCCACCTGAAGTAACTGTTGCTGATGGATTGTGGTCCGTAGTGATTGGCGCGGCCGCGCATAAATCTATTGATGAGTCTCGGCCTGTCCTTGTTTCGGAATACGGACTCTGACATGGATGATCTCGTATTGGTACTGCACCTTGTTTCAACGTGCATCATGGTGGGAGTCATTTGGTTTGTGCAGTTAGTGCATTACCCGTTGCTTGCAGTTGTGCCGGTAGAGAGCGCGACACAAGTTGCCGAAAAACATCAGCGATGGACTGGTTTTGTGGTGGGGCCACCAATGGCAGTTGAAGGCGTAACTACTTTGCTCTTGTGGGCAAATACACCATCAGGAGTCTCGTGGTGGTTGACATGGGTGAACGGCGCATTCTTGGCAGTGGCACTTCTGTGCACCATCTTCTTATCGGTACCGCGACACGCGCGCATGGTTACGACTCCAGATGCACAAGTGGGTCGTGAACTTGTACAAACAAACTGGCCTCGAACAATTGCGTGGACAATGTGTGGCTTCTTCGCTGCCGTAATGCTTGTGCAAGGAATGTAAATGATGAGTAATTTTGTAAGTTCACTTTTGGATACAGCGATTGTGCCCGGGTTTTCACGCGTGGGTTTCTTTGTACGTTCTCGTCTGAATCATTGGGACCAGGTCTCGAGTTACAACTTGACCAACAAAGTGATTGTGATAACTGGACCAACATCTGGTCTCGGCAAAGAGTGTGTTCGTATTCTTGCTCCAACTGGTGCGCAGTTGGTTTTAGTTGCTCGTAACAAAGAAAAATGTGAAGCCGTCATTGCATCTGTTCGTGAAATCTGCACGGGACCAGACCCCGTATGTGTGGTGGCAGAGATGGGCGATCTTCATTCTGTTGGAATGGCAGCAAGAGAAATTGCAACGCGCTTCCCACAAATTTCCGCGCTTGTGCACAATGCCGGGGCGCTCCTCAATTCACGAGAAGAATCACCACAAGGACTTGAACAGACGGTTGCTTCACACGTAGTAGGTCCACATCTTTTGACGACTGTGTTGATGCCGAACATACGCGCAGCACAAGGGCGCGTCGTGACTGTCTCTTCGGGTGGTATGTATTCGGCAGAACTACCAATGGTTGGACACGGCCGAACACTCGAAATGCGCACTGACAATTACAACGGCACAAAGCAATACGCAATTGCTAAGCGTGCTCAAGTGACATTGAATGCACTGTGGGCCAAACAGGAACTATCAGTGCAGTTTGCTTGTATGCACCCGGGTTGGGCAGATACTCCAGGAGTGCAAGATTCCATTCCGCGTTTCCGTCAGATAACCCGACCAATATTGCGCACAGTTGCTGAAGGTGCAGACACCATTGCGTGGTTGGCTGCAGTCACAGTTATTCCTGGTGCAAGTGGCTCATTCTGGTCCGATAGAGAAGTGAGACCAACTCACAAACTTCCATCGACGCGCCGCAAAGACACTCGTGATGCCCGAGAAAATCTATGGCAATGGTGCAATGAGATGATTACGCCATTTGTCTCGGAATAAGTCTTTCTTAACCCTGAGTGCACTTGTTTGTAGTGGTGCCAATACCTTCAATAGTTGACACCAATACATCGCCTGGCTTCAGAAAGACAGCAGGTTTACGTGACACTCCAACTCCACCAGGAGTTCCTGTGAAGATCACATCACCAGGAAGTAGCTCCACTATTCCTGACAAGTATTCAACGATGTCGCCAACATTGAAAACAAGATCATCAGTGAGAGTATTTTGTACTTCCTCACCGTTCAGTGTGCATGTCATATGAAGTGCATCACGGTCTGCAACTTCTGCGGCGTCAACAAGCCATGGCCCGAAAGGTCCGTAATTCTTTTTGCTCTTGCCAAGATCAAAGTGGGGAGGTTGTGCAGCGAATTGCAATGCACGATCTGAGATATCTTGACCAACGCTGATTCCAGCGATGTGTTTCCAGGCATCTGCTTTTTTGATGTTGCGACCACCGCTGCTCATCACCACGACAAGTTCGACTTCCCAGTCCACCATTGGTGCATCGATGGGAATGTTCGCGTTAGGGGCTGCGATACATGATGTGAATTTTGTGAAAGTAAGCGGCACAGCAGGAAGGCCCATTCCGCTTTCTTCTGCATGAGATCTGTAATTCAAACCGATGGCGAACACCTGCAATGGCCAGGGTGATGGTGCATCAAGTTCGTCGACATTGGTAGGCGTTCCACCATCGGTGATGGTCGCGGCGAATTCGCGGAGTTCACTCCAACGTGGGAACGCCTTGATGGGGTCTGAATCAAATCGACCACCACTCACTTCAGCAAGGTCGACGAGGTTGTTGTTGGGACCGACTACTAGTTGTGCTCGGCCGTTCTTGGAAGCGAATCGCAATGTCATATGTGCCACGATAGTCATAGATAGTCGTTTGACTACCTAAGGAGATTCCCATGGCCTCGCCAATCAAGTTCGCACATGTTGTATTGAAGTCACCGCGATACAAGGAGATGGTGGCCTGGTGGGTGGACTTTCTAGATGGCGCAGTGCGTCACGGAGACGATTTCATATCGTTTCTGTCGTATGACGATGAGCATCACCGGATTGCAATTGCGAATTTTCCAAACCTGGAACCTCGATCGGCAACGGCAGAAGGAATGGAGCATTTTGCGTTTACTTATGCATCGCTCGACGATCTCTTTGATCAATATGAGCGCATGAAAGCAAAAGGAATATCTCCCTATTGGACTATCAATCACGGCATGACATTGTCTGCGTATTACCGCGACCCCGATGGCAATCAAGTTGAAACCCAAGTTGATGCAATGTCTATGAATGAGGCTGATGCTTTCATGTCTGGTCCACTGTTCGCGGCGAACCCAATTGGTATTGATGTGAATTTCGATGAACTCGTCTTGCGCTACCGAGCAGGAGCGAGTGCCGAGTCAATTACCGACTACGCCACTGCTGGTAAATGAATGCCACTAAAGTTGAGGTATGTCCGATGACAAGGTGCCGCAGTTTCAAGTTCGACCTGAACTAAACGAAAAACATGACTGCATGTCATGCGGTTCACCTTTTGCAACTGCATGGAGTACTGCAGACGGCAAAGCATGGTTGTGTAGAGAGTGTGCAAACTTGCACGGTCTTGGTTGCCCTTAGGCAAGAACCTTTTTCAAACCGCGAGTAGCAACGTCACCCACTTTGTCAAAGATGCGACCAAGCAAGATATTCATTGGCCACACAATCAGGTTTGCAGTGAGTACTGCGTCGTAAGTGACATCGCAGCCTGTTGCAGTTGGCGTAACAGTGACTCGATCAATTGATGTAAACATCCAGTTCTTACCCTTCACCAAAACATTGGTGGGGGAATCAAATTCAGTTGTCTCGTAACGCAAGACAGAGTTTTGTCCGCCAAATCCTTTCACTGTGATATCGAAAACTGTGCCAAGGCCGGCCCCGTCGCCCGTGATTTGTTCCACGCGGATGATTCCTTTATCCCACTCTGCAAAGTTGCGTAAGTCAGCCATATATGCAAATGCCTCAGCTGGGGATTTTGATGAAGGAATAGTTGTCACGTAACGAGCCATACCGTCATCCAACCACCGTGACAAGGATTCCATTCCGACTTATAGGAATTGTTCATAAGGTATGAGGTATGAAGGATTTCTGTCCCGCACCGGTGGAACGACCAATAATGAGACAGCAATGGCAAGAACTTGCGTATGTCCATTGGCGTTATGACCCAGCGGTGGTGCAGGCGTTATTGCCAGTAGGTCTCGAAGTGGACACTTTCGATGGAGACGCATGGGTTGGCCTGATCCCATTCTCAATGCGCAATATCTCATTTCCGGGAACGCCGGCTATTCCGTACTTCGGTTCATTCCCTGAAGTGAATGTGCGTACCTATGTAAAGAAAGACGGAATACCAGGAGTGTGGTTTTTCTCTCTTGATGTCAATCGCTTCATTCCTGCGTTAGTTGCACGTGCATCGTATTTCTTGCCGTATTGCTGGGGGAGTGCATCACATGTTGTGAATTCAGAATCTCTGGAGACGGCTGTGAAACGCAGATGGCCGAGCAGCGCATCGACTCACATCAAGATTTCAATCGGAGATCGTATTGAAACGCCTGATGAGTTGTCAGTGTTTTTGTCTGCGCGATGGGGTTTATATTCGAAAGGATTTGGTTCCAAGATTCGTTATGCACCTGTTGATCACGAAACATGGATTCTGCATTCGGCGACACTTGAGTACCTCAATGACACTCTGGTGACGGCTTCTGGTTTACCCGCGCCAATTGGTCCGGCGCATGTGTTGTATTCACCCGGTGTATCAGTACGAATCGGGTTACCGCATTCGGCTTAGTGACGACGTGCGCGTGCGGCTGGCATCCAGTTATCGCCCGCGGTCTCGTTGATGTGTTGCACGTACCGCTCACCAACAGGCTCAAGTATCGACAACAACTTCAATGTGTTCGCTTCGCCGAAATGTCGCCATGGAATTTCACACAAGACATCAGTGCGACGTTCCAGTTCTACGCGGTATGCGACGCCTTCATCGTTAACAACACCATCTGTTACAAATCCTCGTGCTGACAAGTTCTCGAGTGCAGCAGTAATTTCTACGTCGTCGGCGCCACGACTGCGAGGAATCCATTCCTTGGGGTAACCCATCCATGCATCGTGCAAGAGCCCAGCTTCTACAACATCAATGTTGTCGTTCAACAAGATTCCGAAGTGCGTGTCACCGCGCCATTCGCGAATGCAGTTCAGCGCATTCCATGCAGACATCAATGGGTCTGTAGGTCGTGGCCATGATTTATGCGTGGCAAAAAGAACGCGCCCACTTGCAGGAATGGCATCAACTGTCTTCCAAAGATCTTCGGCGAGCAAACCAAATGGTTCAATAATCTGCGGCGTCATCTCTTCGAGCCCAGCACGAACAGCTGCATCGCGAGCAACCGTGACATCGTGCCAATTATTGATATGTGGCGATGCGTGGTTGAGGCAAAACTGAATGAACTCGCGTTTGATTGTGTAGAAGGCTGCGAACACTGCTTCAGGTCCGGCAATAGCAAGCGGCGCACTGCGATTGATGATGTAGTGGCCTAAGCCATCAGGAACACCAAGTGCCGCCAAGTTTTCTTTGGCACGTGGATCCCAAAAGATCCAACCTAGAAATTGGTGCGACGTAAATGATGCGCGTCGAGTGAGGTCTTGCCAATCGGTCATTGCTTCACCGTAGTGGCGAAGGGAGAGCGTGGCTATGAGTGCAGAGTGTTCGCTTCACCTACAAGGGAAGTCAATGCATTGTTTACTGCTGCGGAACCTTGTGAAGGCACATCATTGAATCGACCGATATATGTAATAGCCACTTCGCCGTTCTCAACTGCTCCACCGTCGGTATCGCCAGGCATTTGAATGGTGTCGCCGTATGTCATGCGAACATAGAACGCACCGTCGTGACCTTCTTTTGGTTCAAGTTCGGCTCCTGCCATTGCACGCGTGACTACATGACCAATGTCTGTGCGACGCCAGCCTTTCATTTCGCTCACTGCACAGTTCGGAACGTTGACGTTGATAACTACAGCTTCTTTTGGACGATCTGCAATCCAACCTTCAACAACACTCTGTGCAACGGTGGCTGCTGACTCCCACATTTGTCCCTTGAGTGCGTCGTCCCAACCTTGGCCTTCAACTCCGAATCCGGTAACTGCTTGGCTGATTGCAATTCCACTAATTCCACCATTACGTGCAGTTATGGCCGCACCAACTGTTCCCGAGTGATACACAGCGCGACCAACATTTGCACCAGGGTTAATTCCCGACACCACAAGATCGAATGGCGGACCGTACACGCCGAGTCGCGCGAAGAATACGCACAATGCCGGCGGGCCAGTTACTGCCCACGCAGTATCGATACCTTCAATATGACGGCGCTGCACTTCGGGTTGAATGATGTGCAGTGCACCAATGGCTGCTCCAGCACCGGAGTACTCCTGGTCGGGGGCGGCGATGACGACCTCGCCAAATGAGCGCATGGCCCTAGCAAGGACATGAAGCCCGATCGAATCAATACCGTCGTCGTTAGTTACAAGAATGCGCACACCCCATGTTTACTTGCTTCGGGTTGCCAAGAGGTAGACGCAACCTTTCACTGAGGTGTCAAAACAAGTCCGGTGGTACCGTAAATTCCAGTGTGAAAGGGGAAACCATATGACTTACGCAGGCGAGCGGGTGCTGTATGACGCAGACACTCACATTATGGAGTTACCCGATTTCTTGAAGAAATTTGCGGACCCAGAAATTCGTGACCAATTGCCTTTGGTGGATTACGGACGATCATTGGTGACTGACGAAGAAGTCGCCGTCATCATGGAGAATGGATCACAACATTCGGAGGATCACAAGCAGACACTCATTGCACTAGGTGATCGTATGATCACCGAAGTCAAAGAGATTCAAGCTCTTGGTGCTTTCGAAAAACATGACCGAGTAATTGCCAACGACATGTTGGGCTTCAAGAAACAGCTTGTGTTTGCAACACATAGCTTGCACATGCCATTTTCGCCGAGCAGCAAGATTTCAGATGCGCTTCGTTATGGCGGCGCCCGTGCCCACAACCGCCACATGGCAGATTTTTGTTCCATTGATGATCGGCTCATGGGTGTTGCCGCGATTCCACTTGAGAATCCTGAACTCGCATTGAAAGAAGTGATGTGGAGTCTCGATAATGGTCTTGACGCGATGTGGGTTCCACATCGTTTAGCTGGTGAACGTTCTCCAACTCATGTTGATTTCAATCCCATCTGGTCGGTGTTACAGGAAGCACAAGTACCGGTTGTGTTCCATGTTGGTGGCAATCCACTACAGCTGTCACCTGGTTGGAGCAACACCGGTCGCGGTGTCACTAAAGATTGGATGGGTGGCGGAGAAAACGTTCGTGCTCGAGATGCAGCAGTTCTGCAACAAGGTATTGAAACATTCATCTCAATGTTGATTCTTGATGGCGTGCTCGAAGATTTCCCGAACTTAAAGTTTGCATCTGTCGAACTTGGCGCCGGTTGGGTTCCTGAGATGCTTGTCCGTCTTGATGACATTCACAAGGCGTACTCACGTGTGGATGAACGTCTCAAGGGATTTACGCGCAAACCTTCTGAACAAATACGAGAGCAATGTGCATTTACGCCGTTCGTGTTTGAAAACGTAGGTCGCATGATTGAACATTCAAATGACGATCTCTATTTGTTCTCTAGTGATTACCCACACACCGAAGGCGGCAGAGACCCGATTGCTCGTTTTGAATCCTGCATGCAGGGTCTGCCAGAAGAATCAATTCAAAAATTCAATTCAGGAAACTTTATGCGGGTTCTTCCACGCGCAAAAGTTTCATCACATCAGTAGGAATTATGACAACACTTGATTTCAACCCAGACGAACTACGTGACAAGTACAGGTCAGAGCGAGACAAGCGACTTCGCACTGAGGCAAACGAACAATACGTAGAGGTAGCAGGAGAGTTCGCTCATTATCTCGATGATCCGTACATGAAACTTGAAGAGCGTGCACCGATTGTGGAAGAGGTGCAAGTTGCAATCGTGGGCGGCGGTTTTGGTGGAATGTTGGTGGGCGCTCGTTTGCACGAAGCCGGAGTGCATGATTTCACCATTATTGAAAAGGGTGGCGACTTCGGTGGCACCTGGTATTGGAATAGGTATCCCGGTGCAGCATGCGACGTTGAGTCGTATATCTATCTACCGTTGTTAGAAGAGACCGGGTTTATTCCTGCATCGAAGTACACGCCTGCGCCTGAGATTCTGGCCCATTGCCACCGCATCGCGAACCACTTCAATTTGTATGAACGCGCAATATTGCAAACCGAAGTAAATGAGGTTCGTTGGAACGAAAGCGATCGACGCTGGGTAATTCGTACTAATCGTGGTGACGAGATTCGCGCACGCTTCATCAGTATGGCGAACGGTCCTCTTCACCGGCCCAAGTTGCCTGGTATTGAAGGTGTCGGCACATTTGCCGGGCATTCATTTCATACCAGCAGATGGGATTATGAATACACCGGTGGCACAAGTAAGGGTGCATTGACAGGTCTTAAAGATAAGCGCGTAGGCATTATCGGTACGGGCGCAACTGCTGTGCAGTGTGTGCCGCATCTTGGTGCAGGTGCAAAAGAGTTGTACGTATTCCAACGCACACCGTCTTCGATTGATGTGCGTAATGACAAACCAACTGATCCTGAGTGGGCTGGTTCTTTAGAACCTGGTTGGCAGAGACGCCGTAATGAAAACTTCACCAACCTCACTTCCGGTGTGTTCGACAGCGAAGACCTTGTTAAAGACGGTTGGACAGAAATTATTGGCAATCTCATGTTGCGCGCCCGTAAAGAAGGCGGTCTTGGCACCAGTGTGGAAGAGATTGGCACCATTGTCGAAGTGGCTGACTTTGAAAAGATGAATCAAGTTCGTTCACGTGTTGACGACATTGTGAAAGATCCGCTGACAGCTGAAGCTTTGAAACCTTGGTACCGACAGTTCTGCAAGCGTCCGTGTTTCCATGACGACTATCTCCCAACGTTCAACCGTCCTAATGTCACGCTTGTTGATACTGGTGGTCGTGGTGTTGAGAAAATCACTCCAAAAGGGATCGTGGCAAACGGAGTGGAATACGAACTTGATTGCCTTATCTATGCCACAGGATTTGAAGTGGGCACAGATTACGCACGTCGTTCTGGATACGAAGTGTTTGGTACCGATGGCCTAACCATTACCGACAAGTGGGCTGAAGGTGTTGAGACATTCCACGGATTTTTCTCTCGCGGATTTCCCAATGCATTCATCGTGTCGACTGCTCAATCTGGTTTCTCCGTGAACTTCCCACACATGTTGAACGAACAAGCAATACATATTGCTCACGTGGTGAAGCATGCAACGCAAGAAGGCGTGACTCGAATAGAGACTGCTGAGCAGGCTGAACAAGATTGGGTGCAGGAGATCAAAGCAAACTCCACCATGAACCTGAAGTTCCTGGAAGCATGCACGCCCGGTTATTACAACAATGAGGGCAAGCCGGCTGAACGCGCTGCACAAAATGGCAGTTACGGCCGTGGGCCTGTGGCCTTTGTGCGACTGCTTGAAGCGTGGCGTGCACAAGGCGATTTCGCTGGTCTGGAATTACAGAAATAGCCCCTGGGGCAATTCCACTGTCAGTTGGAGAGCCATGTACAGGCTCGGATACCAAGGGCAGGCGATTGCCTTACTAGGGTGCGGTTATGGATTTTGAGTACCCACCCCAAGCCGATACCTACCGCACAAAAGTGCGTTCGTTTCTTGATGCCAACCTTCCGAAAGATTGGAAGGGCATCGGTGCATTGAATCATGCTGCGGCAGCAGAGTGGACTGAAGACTGGCGCAAGAAGTTGTACTCAGAAGGTCTTCTGGCAATCACATGGCCGAAGGAATACGGCGGTCAAGGCTTGTCACACATTGAGTCTCTTGTTCTTGCTGAAGAATTTGCACGTGCGGGTGTTCCTGCAGGTGGACCAAACGATGGTTTCGGAATTGGTATGTTGGGTAACACCATCATCGCTGTCGGCACAGAAGAACAGAAGCGCCACTATTTGCCGCGCGCATTGTCTGGTGAAGATCGTTGGTGTCAGGGATACAGCGAGCCTGCAGCAGGAAGCGACTTAGGAAACCTTGGTTGCCGTGCAGTACTCGACGGCGACGAATGGGTTATCAATGGTCAGAAAATCTGGACATCAGCTGGTCATCTCGCTAACTACATTTTCGTATTAGCTCGCACATCTCCAGACGATGTAAAACACCGCGGCATTACTTTCCTTCTCGTTGACATGCGTCAAAAAGGTGTGGAGATTCGTCCCATCAAGATGATGTCTGGTGATTCAGAGTTCAACGAAGTGTTCTTTACCGATGCACGTTGTCCAAAAGAAAATGTCGTGGGAGAAGTCAATGGCGGCTGGATGGTCGCGATGACGCTTCTCGGCAACGAGCGTGGCGCTGGCGCAGTTGTTAGCAGCATCTCGTTCCGTGGTGAACTCGACAAGTTGAATGCATTGGCGCAAGAAAAGGGTCTCACAAAAGATCCACACATTCGCCAGCGTCTTGCTCAAGCTCACATCAAAGTGGAGATCATGCGTTTCCTCGGGTACCGCACGCTCACAGCATTTATGAGTGGCAACCAGCCCGGACCTGAAGCATCAATTGGCAAATTGTGGTGGAGTGAATATCACAAGGAAGTCACTGAATTGGCTATCGATATTCTTGGTGCCAATGCTCTTGTGCCTGTTGGTCAAACGCCACACACAGCGTTCACCACTGATTCACCTGGTTCACCAAACGACAGTGCTAACTGGGTGGGCGTGTTCTTGAATGCTCGCGCCGGAACAATTTATGCAGGCACGAGCCAAGTGCAGCGTGGAATTGTTGGCGAACAAGTTCTTGGTCTTCCAAAGGAACCTCGTGCAGACGGTGGTCCTTGGAAGAGCATTCCTGGCCACGGCTGATATTTGTCAACCGACGCAATACTTCAATACAAGTAGTTATTTGACGACTATTTGCAATGTGCGAGTGGCCGCTGACTTCTTGCTTGGCTTGTAGCGAAGCGACAAAGTGATTGCCTTCTTTTTGCTGAATTTATAGCTAGAACCAGATTCGGTGATGCCGTTCTTTGCGCTCGTTGCAATTGTGATGGATCCAAATCGTTTGGCTTGAAAAACTCCTGCTGCCTTAAGAAGTGAAGTAGTTGAGACCTTGCTACCTTTTTTCACAGTAAGAATGCGCGCCATTGAAATGGTGGGAACTGAAAAGCCAATTCCAGTAGTGACTATTTGAATGCCGCCGGCAACTGGGGTGTATGTGGTTGTCGGAACCACAGCACTATCGGTGGAGTTCGTTGTGCGTTTTACTGGAAGTGTGCTGATGTTGGCCTGGGCAGGCGTGAGTCCAAACGAGTTCATGAGGTATTCACTTGGGATGAATGCACGGAATGTTGACAGATTCAATATAGGTTCTGTGTTTTTCACAACACGTGTAGTGGTAGATCCCCAATCTTGATTCGGTGGAGATCCGGCGCAGATGCTGGGACTCCATGGACACGAATTTGGTGTGCTGATTGTCTCGTACTGATCCATTTGAAAATGGGGTCCAGCAATCTTTAATTGTGCAGCACCTGTGAGACGGTCTGTTGAAGCGAGTCCGAAGACAGAAGCATCAGTATCCATCCATCCACCAAAACTTGCGGGATCGAACACGTTGACTATGCAACCACTGCCGTCTGCATTACGAACACAACCGTCTAATAAATCATCTGGAGGAACTACGGAATTACGAAAACCAGGAAGCAAGAATGCAACGAGTCTGTTTGCTGATGCATATGTGGCTTTCTCGCCGATGTCACATAATTCAATTGCAGGGGACCAGCCTGAACAACTGCTGGCGCCGACGCCGTAATTCTGAGTGAGAGTTGGCTTGACCACGATGGTTGCAACATCACGTACGCCAGGTGCTGCTGGAGTAAACGATTGAATTGCACCATTTGAAATCACTGTGCCGACACGTGCCGTTGGATCGGTACCAGGTTGACGGCGGAAATTGATGGTGACTTCGCCCAATACTTGAGACCCAGTCGGGGTAGCACTGATGCAACCTTTGGATACACCACCATATAAGGGGCTTCGCAAGAGGTAGCGGTGGTCTCTAGGAATCGACACGGAGTGGAGTACACACCGCCAGCAAATGTGTAGTCGGCAGTCATTTGTGTTGCGACCTGGGTGAGTTCAACACCATCGACGAATATCGAATCAATACAGCCCTTGGAGTTATCTGTAGAACAGAAGCCCAAGCCCTTGTTATTCGCAAGTGTGGTGTTGAAGATGTACACCGTCTTTGTGGCCGCTTTGACGGGGGAGGCAGAGGTGAAGCCGATAGCAATTGCTACAAAGGCGGTCACTGTTAAAAGGGAAATACGGCGCATGATTTGAGGGTACTTGAATTTCAGCGCAATGAATAGATTGCGTTCGATTCAGAATTGAAGTGCAGTGAGTTATAAGGTTTTCTCACCGACCAAGGAGGCCCACATGGCAACGCCAGATGTGCATACAGATTTCAAGACAGTCGTTAATGAACGCCGCAGTATTCGCGGGTATAAGCCCATTCCAGTTCCTCGTGAACTCATTGAGGAAGTCATTGAGATTGCAAAGCGCGCGCCGTCGTCCATGAACACTCAGCCGTGGCATTTCCACGTAGTAACTGGTGAGCCACTTGAAATGATTCGCAAAGGCAATACCGAGCGCATGATGTCTGGATCAAGTGTTGACCGAGAGATCAAATTGAATCACGGGTACGAAGGGCCACACCGAGATCGTCAAGTAGAAATTGCAGTTCAGTTGTTTGAAGCAATGGGAATCGAACGCGACGACAAGGCTCGCCGTCAAGATTGGGTGATGCGCGGCTTTCGCCAGTTCGACGCACCTGTATCCATTGTGATCACAGTTGACAAGGCACTTGAACATGACACCATCGCTCATTTCGATTGCGGTGCTGCAACATATGGTCTGGTGCTTGCTGCATGCTCAAAAGGTCTTGGTTCCGTTATCAACGGTCAGGGCATCATGCAGTCACAGGTCGTACGTGAACACGCGAATATCCCCGAAGACCAAGTCATCATGACCTGTGTAGCTATGGGGTTCCCGGATGAATCTTTTGTAGCCAATGACGTTCGCTCCCGCCGTTCGCCAAACGATGCAGCGGCTTCTTTTGTTGGTTTCGACTAGCGCCTCGTCTGCCAAGCGCCATACAACCTTGCCTAGTATGTGATTTATGGCAGTTGCTCTCGACACTCGTATGCGCATTCTTGACGCCACGATTGACCTCCTTGCCACAGGTGGAGATTCATCTGTTCGTCTGGCATTAGTCGCAGAAGCCTTAGAAATTTCTGAACCATCCATTTATCATCACTTCAAGAATCGAAGTGAGTTAATTACCGAGGCATATAGCGAGTGGTATTGGCGCTGTCTCAAACTCGAAGTGCCGGTGGACAACATCATGATGCTTGTCGATACGAAAGAGGATTATCTACGTGCGGTGTTGAAGTCAATGTCGTGGAGTTATAAGCCCGACCGAATTGAAACTCGATCCATCCGAATCAGTGTCTTGGGGGCAGCGCAAACGAATCCTGAACTGCGCGAAAAAATCAATGCAGTAAATAAAAAATTCCTCACGAGCATTGCTGATGCTTTGGCAACTGCGCAGCAAAAGGGGTGGGTGCGTACAGATCTCGATCCAATGGCGACGGCATATTGGTTACACGGCCAAATTAATGGTCGCGTTGTTGCAGAAATGAATCCTGGCGTTGTTGACCTTGAGAAATGGGACGCGGTCTCATACGAAGTAGTGCGACATCTACTTGCCTGAGATTTGCGTAGTACCTACTCAGAGCCCCAATGTGCATAAGCCTGTAATCTGCTGTCACCACGAAAGCAGCACACCATGACTTATAGCGATGAGATGTTCTGGTTCAGTTGAATCAGAAGCACGATGATTGCTGCGGAGACTGTGAGCACTCCACCGATAATCACTTTTAGGGTGCTGTTGATTCGCGTGAGATCTTTCTCAATGTTGCCGATGCGGTAACTGATGGGCTCAAAATCTTGTTTGCGGGCAACGTCTGACCAGCCTGAGGGTGGCAGATGTTCCATGAGTATGTTGGCCACGTGGTCTCCTAGGTGTGATCGCAGGCCGACCTGCATGTCGAACCGTTCTGCTTCGCTGATGCTCATTGTAAACACTTATGTGTGGCTGAGGAATTCCGTAATCCACTGGGCAAAGTCTGAAGTGCGTCCCTCGAAGCGCTCGAGTTCGTCTTTGGTCAAGATGGTTGTCACGCCTTCGTTCGTGCGCTGCAAGACAGCAGGAAAGTTCCCGGCAAGTGCAAGCTTGATGTCGTTCGGAGCATCGTCTCGATGAAACAGACGAAAGGGAACACTCAACGAATTTGCACACTGGTTCCATTCAGACTTCTTAGTGAAGAGGCCGTGCGTGAGTTCGCAGAGCGAGCAATGAGTGATTCCAAGTCGGGCACCCACCCAGTAAGACACCTCACCCAATAATGAGGCATCGGCATCGTAGACCCCGATGAGTTCCGTGATGTTAGATGACATGAATACGAAGCGTACTTTTGGCTACAGACAAAAATAGAGCCGGCAAGAGAACTCTCTCACCGGCTCTATTCATTCGTTATTACTTACAGTGATGCAACATCAACTGATGCAGGCACGAGAACTGCATCGATGATGTGAATGACACCGTTGGAAGCTTCCACATCGGTCGCAGTCACATTTGAGGTATTTACTTTGACGCCACCATCTGTTGTTATTGCGAAAGTGGATCCTTCAAGAGTGGCGACATCACCTGCGGCAACGTCAGCGGCCATAACTTTGGCTGACACAACGTGGTAGGTGAGGATCTTTGTGAGAACGTCCTTGTTCTCTGGAAGGAGAAGCTTGTCGAGGAGTCCTGCAGGCAATGCTTCGAATGCAGCGTTTGTTGGTGCGAAAACTGTGAACGGTCCGGCTCCAGAAAGTGCCTCGCCTAGGCCCGCAGCTGTTATTGCAGCAACAAGAGTGGAGAAGTCTTCATTGCCTTGAGCGACTTCAACGATGGTGCCTACTTCAGTAGTCATTTCTGTTTCATCAGCTGCAGCGACGGTGGTATTTGAAGATGAATCGTCTGCTCCACATGCGGATAGCAACAGAACTGAAGCTGCAGCTATAGCAACAATTGTTTTTTCATGTTTTCACTCCTGTGAACTTTGATGCCCGGCCGACTGGCTGGTCATCTCAAAATAATTCACAATTTGGGGGGATTAGCATCGCCCTACCGAAGTCACAACACCGCTACATCACCCGGAATTTGGTGGATTTTGGCGTTTTGGGGCCAGTTTCACTCCGAAAACCGTTCCACAGCCCGAAAGAGTGCCCATGAGGGGAAGTGTGACGCTTCTCCTATCTGAGCAGTCGCTCATTACGCTAGAGAAATGGAGTTGTCATGACGAACGCGGTGTTTACAGCACGCAACACAGCGCTAGTGGCACTAGGAGCAGTAGATGCTCCCCAAGAGGTCACATCTGCCTGGATCGACGAGCAGTTAGCCGCGACCTATGCCTCGTGTGGAGTTCGGCCGGGGCTGTTGGAAAAAGTCGCTGGGATTCACAGTCGTCGTTGGTGGCCCGAGGGCACCACATTCGACCAAGTAGCGGCAGAAGCTGGACGTGTTGCTCTGAAGAATTCTGGGGTGAGTGCGTCAGATATCGACGTCCTCATCAGCACTTCGGTCTGCAAACACCACCTTGAACCATCCATGGCATCTTCAGTGCATCATCAATTGGGATTGCCGTCATCTGCAATGAACTTTGATCTTGCAAATGCATGTTTAGGTTTCATCAATGCCATTTGGCTTGCGTCGCAACTTATTGATTCTGGTCAAGTGCGCTATGTCCTCATTGTTGATGGAGAGGGAAGTCGCTACACACAAGAAGAGACAATTCGTCGCCTTCAAATGCCTGGCACCACCGCCGAGGACATCTTTGCTGAATTTGCGTCTCTCACACTGGGCTCAGGCGCTGTGGCTGCAGTGTTGGGACCAGCAGATTTAGGTGGGCACCGCATTGTGGGTGGAGTGTCCCGAGCCGCAACAGAACATCATGAACTGTGCATTGGTTCGCTTGACAAAATGACAACCGATACTGCAGGTCTTTTGGCAAACGGAATTGCTCTTGCACATGATTGCTTCACTGAAGCTGAACAACACGAAAAATGGTTGAAGAATATTGATTGGTATATCTTGCATCAAGTAAGCAAAGTGCACACCGAAAGTGTGTGTGCACGTCTTGGAATTGATCCAGAAAAAGTTCCCGTCTCGTATCCATCATTAGGAAATGTGGGGCCTGCTGCAATTCCACTCACCATGGCGCACAATCAACATCTCTTTGCTGCAGGCGACAATATTTTGTGCATGGGAATTGGCTCAGGTTTGAATGTCAGCTTTGTTGAATTGCAATGGTGACAGACGTTTCGCAACTACCCGAAATTGACTCTTCGTGGGTGCGCACCTACAACGTTGATCGAGATGGCATTGCTGAGAGTTTCTCAGTTCTCGAGGCGGGACCATTGGAACCACGTGGAACGATTGTGTGCGTTCATGGCAATCCCACCTGGTCATTCATGTGGCGTAATTTTGTCCGCGAACTCAGTACACAGTGGCGCGTCATTGCTATCGATCAACTGGGTATGGGTTTTTCGAGTCGGTCTGGAAAAACGCGCACACTCGCCACTCGCATCAAAGATCTAGACGCATTGCTGGCAGAAGCCAAGGTGGACGGGCCCGTTATATTGATGGCACACGACTGGGGTGGGCCTATTTCTATTGGTTGGGCGACACAGCATGCAGAGCGCGTGGAAAAACTCGTGTTGTTTAACACAGGTACTCAGATTCCTACATCGGGAATCCCCGGACTCATTCAAGTCTCGAACACTCCGATTTTGCGCAATGCAATTTGTACTTGGACTAAAGCATTCATTACAGGCGCTGTGGTCACAACTGGTGGAATCTCGCGCAGTATTCGCAAGGCGTATTCCGCGCCGTATAAATCTTCACGTCGTCGTCGGGCTATCGGGCAGTTTGTTGCAGATATTCCGACTTCTGAAAACCATGTCACCGCACCTGTGCTGCGGGAATTAGCAGCGCGCGCCAGAACGCTCGTAGTTCCCACATTATTGATGTGGGGAGTGCGCGATTTTGTCTTTCACACTGGGGTACTGGCGGATGTGCAACGCACTTTTCCACACGCCCAGACCATCACGTTAGATACGGGTCATCTCTCGCCGGAACACCTTGATGCGCCACGATTGGTGCGTGAATGGTTATTGGCATCAGGTGCGCCAACAACTGGTGGTCAGCCCAGTGGTAGCGCAGATCTGAATGATGCGGTGCGGCGACGTGCCAAAGCAACTCCCGATGCAGTTGCAGTTTTTGATGCCAAAGAAAAAATCACGACGACATGGCGCGAACTAGAGGCACTCATTCTGCATTGCCGTGGACATCTTGTGGACGGCGGTGTAGGTGTTGGTGAACGTGTGGCGATCTTTGCTCCGTTTACAGCCAGAACGATTGCCTTTGTGTATGCATGTTGGGCCGAGGGGGTTGTTCCCGTTGTTGCAGACCCAGGTTTAGGTATTGCCAACATGCGCCGTGCGCTACGTGAGAGCCGACCTGCATTTGTGGTGACTATTCGGGCTACTCGTATCGCAGCACGAGCACTTCATCTAGCGCATCGCGCAAAAAGACTTGATCTCACTGCGATGACACAACCAGGACGGCACACCATCTCTGAATGGAACAGCATTGCTGATTCCGAAACAGCTGCTGTGTTGTATACCTCTGGTGCCACTGGGCCAGCAAAAGGTGTGGTGTACACGCATGGTCAACTTCGCTCTTTAGCTGCAGCAATTCAACAACAGTTTTCCATTACGGATGACGACGGTATTGCGGCTGCCTACATTCCTTTTGCTTTGTACGGGCCTGCATGGGGAGTAGCAGTAGGGCTACCGAAGATCAATGTGATTGCTCCGGGAAAACTATCCACAGAGAATTTACGAGAAGCCCTCGATGGAGTAAACGGAACAATTCTGTTTGCAGCTCCAGCACCGTTGCGAAATGTCATTAAAGATGGTGCACGGTTTTCCAATGTGCGTTGTGTGATGTCGGCGGGTGCACCAGTGAGCGATGTGTTATTGCGTGACGTTGCACGATCATTTCCTGATGCGGAACTTTTCAGTCCCTATGGAATGACAGAAATGTTGATCATCACTGATGGAATTCGTGAATCTTCAACAAGAAGTCGCGGAGTTCCAGTCGGGCGTCCATTGCCTGGTGTTGATGTAGTGGTGTTCCCATTCGGATGTGTTGCTACTGATGATTTAGAGCCGGTTGCCACGGGTACAACAGGCGAGATTTTTGTGACTGGCCCATGGTTGTCGGTGGGTTATGACCAGCATTGGGCACGCAATAGAGATGCGCGTGTGCAATATGCAGGGCATGAATGGCATCGCACCGGAGATGTGGGACATGTGCAAGATGGCTTGTTCGTGGAAGGTCGCATTGCGCACGTGCTTGATATTGCCGGAACACAAGTGACTCCAGTGCCTATTGAGCAATCAGTCGAGGAGATCTTGCCTGGCGTCACCGCAGCAGCAGTGGGCGTGAAAACTAATGGACACGATGCTCTTGTTGTCGTGTTGTGTGACGGCAGTACGACTGGCGTGGCAGATATTGCGACGCGGCATGCAGTGCGTGGTGTTGCACTACAAGTTGCATCGGTTCTGTACAAGAAAACTCTCCCAGTGGATCGACGCCATAATTCCAAGATTGATCGCACTGCATTGAGTGCGTGGGCAACTACCCAATTGAGCAAGTGATGCGAGTTCTTGTTACTGGGGCAACTTCAATGATTGGTGCGTGCACAGTGCGAGAGCTGCTGCACCGTGGTCACGAAGTGCATGTCATGCAGCGTGGAGAATCAGAGCTTCCTGGAAAAGTCTTTCGTGGTGATATTCGTGACAGCGATGTAGTGCGCGCAGCAATTCATGGATGTGATGTAGTGATTCATGCTGCAGCAAAAGTTGGGTTGATCGGATCTTTTCAAGAGTTTTTCTCAATCAATGTGACGGGTACTGAAAACATCATGAACGCAGCTGCCGATGCAGGGTGTCGGGGAGTGGTGTACGTCTCTTCTCCTTCGGTCTCTTACAGCACAACTCCAGTAGAGGGTGCAGTTTCTCCTCCAGCCATCGACGATGTGATGGGACATTATTCGCGCACCAAATCAGGCGCAGAACGCGCCGTGCTCAATGACCATCGTTTACCTTCTGTTGCATTGCGTCCTCATCTTGTGTGGGGACCAGGGGACACACAACTTGTGGGGCGCATTGTGGAACGTGCCCAACAAGGTCGTCTTGTACTGGTGAACAACGGCAATGCAGTTGTGGATTCCACGTATATAGACAATGTGGCTGAAGCATTAGTTGCTGCCGCAGAACGCATCGGTATACAAGAGAATCTTGATGGCCGAGCACTTGTGGTGAGCAATGGCGAGCCACGAACAGTTGCGAGTCTTGTCGAATCCATTTGCACAGCAGCCGGGGTTGCGTATGCACCGCGGTCGGTGAGTTTGCGCGCCGCCGTTGTTCTTGGGTCAATCATCGAAGCAGTGTTCAAGTTGCGCCCGCGTAGCGAGCCACCACTCACAAAGTTCACGGCCTACCAATTAGGCATCTCGCATTGGTTTGATATTTCAGAGACTCGAAAGTTATTGGAGTGGGCACCTCGCATCAGCCTCGATGAAGGTTTCGCTCGCTTAGCGAACTCTTATGATTCTTGATGGTTCGTGGGTTGGTCGTCCTGTAGTTGCGAACTAAACACCCTGTGAGCGACAAGCGTCGCTGCACCAACGAACGTTGTTCCAATCCCGCTCCCACTTTTTGCGCCACTCAAATGGTCGACCGCAGGCTGCACAAATTTTCGGCTTGTGACCATTCTTGGTTTTCGCAACACGAGCCATAGGAAAAATATAGAGCCAGTGAGGAGCTTCAAGAAGTGTGCTCCGAAAGCCCTCAAATCTGTCTGAAATGGGCTGTAGCCCTGTGACCTTGCTATCGGAATGAAAGTTTCTGGTTTCGGTGAACTATCATGAAAAACGGATGTATTCGGCTCCCTCCGCGAGTTTCGCTCTGGGTTTCGTTCCTTCCGCGCCTTTAGCTCAGTTGGTAGAGCAACGGACTTTTAATCCGCAGGTCCTGGGTTCGAGCCCCAGAGGGCGCACAAATGGTCACCATATATATGGGGGCCGTGGAGGTGTGTTGTGGACCAACCAGTGCGAGTCAATC
>JAPKZX010000071.1 GCA_026393575.1 Actinomycetota bacterium | reverse complement strand
TGGAATATTGCGGAAGAATTCGGAACGGGTCTGTGTCACTTTGACACAGCAAAATTGCCCAAAGCCTTGTTTGATGCACTGCTCAGTCTCTTTCCCTAAGATTCACACCATCTTTGAGGGCACTTCAGAGATTCAGCAGTTGGTGATTGCTCGCGCAATCTCTGGCCTGCGCATCGAATAAAACGAAGCGATCAATCGGCGACTTCTTGAGATGTCGTTTCAATTCTGAGTTGGCGTAGAGGCCCCGTAAAGCCAACCAACAATGTGACACCAATAAATAGTGCGCCAATCACAAACAGCAATGGCGCGATTGATACTGATTGAACAATGAGTCCAAGAGCAAGTGTACCCGCAGGTGTTGCCAGGTACATGAGTGAGAACTGTGTGCCAAAAACCGGACCGTGTAGATGTTGTGGCATTCGTTTTTGAACAAGGTAGTTACTCATCGGGCTTACGGGGCCAAATGCCAATCCAAGTGCGAGACCGAGAGCAATAAAGATGATGGCGTTAGGCAGGAACGCCATTGCGCAAACTACAGCGCCAATGAGCGTCATTGAAATGATGACCAAGTTGCCGGGGGAGAAGGTGCGTACTGCTCGGTGAAATTGAAGAGCACCAATCACAATGCCCACGGACATCGCCGACAGAACAAACCCCAATGTTCGAGGCTCATTGAGGTCACGGAAGTAACGCGAAAGAACTATTGATTCAACAGGCATGTAAATCGCGGTGAGCAATGTGTACAAGCCGACAAGCGACAACAACGGCTTGTCACGCCACAGTGCGTTCATGCCTATACGTGTTTCTCTGAATACGTTGCCAACAGAAAATGGTTCTTTTGTCCGAATATGGCTGGTGATAACTGGGATGAACATTGCGAGACTAGAGGCGAGGACGAAGACAATTGCGATGAGGTAAAAAGTCGTGTTGATACCGACAAAGCTGATGGCTAGCGCTGCGCCAGTAGGCCCAATGACGGTTCCGATGGTGGCGGCTGCTTCGTAGGTCCCATTGAATTTAGTTAACGACAAACCATCTCGTTCAGCTACTGCTTGTATCAGTGATTTGCGTGCGGTTGCTCCTGCCGGATCAAACAATGCACCGGCGATGGCGATTATCAGGAGTGATGCAAGGTTTAGTCCGAACAAAGTTCCAACGATTGGGAAGAGTACAACTGACGCAGCTGAGATGATGTCGGCCCAAATAGAAACTGGTCGCGGACCAAGAATGGCAATCAGCCCACCGATAATCGGTGCTGTGAAGATGACCGAGAAGCCACTGATGCCAAGCACGACACCAGCATTTGCAGAAGAGCCAGTTATTTCAAGGACAAGCCACGGAATAGCAATGTGTACAGCTGAGTTGCCAGCAGAAGCAAACATTGCAGATGCTGCCAAGAGATAACTGTGGCGAATCCGCATACGTACAAGAGTAGGCGAATAGGTCAATCAGGTTTCATCGGGAGTATTGGATACTCGTATTAGTTCATCGAATAGCAAGTGGTTAGAACGTGACAGACATGAGATCACGGCCGACCAGGCAATGGCCGGTGTAGCCGCCTGTTTTAATGTCATCTGAAAATGCTTTCTCGTCAGCTTCATTATTTGGTGGTGGCCCAAGGTGGGTGAGCATCAGGGTTTGTACCTGCGCGCGTTGAGCCATGGCTCCCAATGAAATTGAGTCGGAGTGATACTCAAGAATTGAATTGATGCGCGGAAAGGTCTCCATAAAGGGTTCCAGTGGGGCGCGGCGAAATGCTTCATGAACAAGAACATTTGCATTGCGACTGAAATCTTCTACTTCTTGGCACACACGGGTGTCGCCAGAGATGACTACTGAACCATCAGGCGTGGTGACTCTGTACGCAACTGCATCGGGTACTGGTTCGTGATGCACGGCGACGGATTCCACAATTCCTGCCCGATCTGCAGATGCCCAGAGTTCTGCGATTGTGACTGTGGCGGGAAATTCACGAGCATCAAGAACCACTTCACGTGAGCCTGTGTGCTCCCGGCGAATGTGGGTGTCTTCTTCGTAAGGTTCAAGCATTCGTTTCACAAAACGCGCTGCGCCCCCAGAAGGAGCAAATATCGGCAGTGGAGTAGCCACTTTGTCGAACTGAGTTTCAATCCATCTTGATAAAACAAGTTCAGCTAATCCAAAAACATGGTCGCTGTGAATGTGCGTGATGAACACTGCATCAAGATCTGCCAATTTGAGTCCGGCTTCAATCAGTCGATTGCATGTTGCTCGACCTGCGTCAAATTGCACCACAACATCATTGTGTTTTACGAACACGCCGGCGCCCGCGCGACCTGGTGCAACGTTGGGTAAACCAGTGCCAGTAAGTGTGACTGTCGTTGTCATAATGAAAGTACGTCCGATTCCAACTGTGCCGATACATGAGCTACAACTTCATTGAACTGCGCAAGATGTTTCGCTGGTATTGCGTCGTACATTCGGGCACTTTGCTCGGCAATCTGTTCGATGATGAGGTCTGCAGTTTTAGCGCCAGTCTTCGTAATCGAAACAAGCGAACTACGCCGGTCTGCGTCGTCGGCGATTCGTGTGATGTGACCAGACAGTTCCAACTGCGTGAGTCGGTGTGTGAGACCAGAAGGGGACACCATTGCTACTTCAGCGATGTATGACGGAGACAAAGTGCTGGCGACGCCATGGCGACGAAGAGTTGCCAAAACGTCGAACTCACCGACAGTTAAGCCATGTGACTTGGCAATGATCTGAATCTTGTCCATCGCAGCTTCCGCCATGGCGTGGAACCGCAGCATGTAGCCCATGGGAACGAAATCAAGGTCAGGTCTTTGCTCTTGCCAGCCTGAAACGGTCTCATCTACGTATTTCCCAATTTCCATAGCCCCATTCTAGACAGATACTTTGACATCGAATAGTTTGATGCCGTACTATTTCTCTACTTGGCTCGGCGAGGGCCATTGGAACAATGCCGACAATGGCGGCAGCGGCGAGGGAGGTTTCAGACATGGCACTGAACGGATTACTAGATATTCAGATTGCGGTTCCCAATCCCCAGGAGTTATTCGACTTCTGGTTACAGCACGGAATGGGCGCAACTGCAGATGGCGTACTTGGCACGCCTGATCGCCCCGTGCAGATGCAGATAGCGGAAGGAACTTATCGTCACCTCTCTTCCATGCATCTCAGTTGCGACTCCGAGGCAGATATAGCCGCGATTGCAAAACGCTTGACCGATGCCGGAATCACATCCACATCTGACAGCACAAGCGTGAGATGTGTCGACCCCATCTTTGGCCACGCAATCGTGATTGATGTCGGTTCACCGCATTCGCTGACGCCAACACAAAAACGTGCCTTCAACGGCCCAGGTGAACTCACTCGTGTCAATACCCGCGCAGACGCTGTGCTTCATACAGAGATGCCAGTCGTGCGTCGCGTTGGTCATGTTGTGCTTGGTACACCGCATCTTGCAGAAGCAGTTGACTTCTACTCCAATGTCTTGGGCTATCGCATCTCAGACCAAATCATGAAGGGCTTTGCAACGTTTATGCGCGTTGAGTCTGACCACCACAACTTGATGATTCAGCCTGGACCTACTTCGTACTTGAATCACTACGCAGTCGAAGTAGATGACATTGATGCTGTAGGACTTGCTGGTTCACACGCGTTGAAGGATGAAAGGGTCTCGAGCATCATTGGTGTTGGACGGCACAATCTCGGAGCCAATGTGTTTTGGTACCTGCAAGATCCATCGGGAAACATGTTTGAGTTCTTCTCTGACATGGATCAGATTGTCGACGAAGAAGTTTGGGACCGCGTCCATCGCCGTCTCGATTGGGAAGGCGAAGATGGGCCCGCCGGATTTGCAGTGTGGGGTCCGAATGAACCGCCAGAAGTTTTCTTTAGCCCACCCGATCTCCCTTCTATTGCCGCTGCGCGCGAAGCAAACGGATTGAAGTAACCAATGGATCTGGGAATCAAAGGCCGATGGGCAATTCTTGCTGGCTCAAGTAGAGGATTGGGCCGTGCATGTGCAGAGAGCATTGCGCGAGAAGGCGTCAATGTGGTTATCAATGGCCGCACTCAAACAGATATTGATGTCGCTGTTGAAGAACTCACATCTCGTTATGGAATAGAAGCGATTGGAGTGATGGGTGATTCGGCAACGTCGAGCGTGCAAGATGAACTGATGGCGGCTTGCCCGCAGCCAGACATTGTTTTGCTGAACGGACAAGGGCCTTCACCGAAGAACTTTCTTGATATTGAAATCGAGGATTGGAATAGCGCCATAGTTCAGGCTCTCACTGGGCCGTTGGGTCTTGTGCAACGAGTCGTGCCAGGAATGAAAGAGCGCCAGTTCGGCCGCATAGTCGCTGTGAGTTCTGCAATGGTGAAATCACCAAACTCGTTGATGAGTTTGTCGCACGGAACACGGCTCGGCCTCACAGGAGTCTTGAAGGGCTTGTCGAAAGATCTTGCAAAGTTCAACATCACGGTGAACCAGTTGTTGCCTGAACGTTTTGATACTGCACGCCAGGAACAAATGGCCCACGTTGCGATGAAGTTTCTCAGCATCACATACGAGGAGGCACGGGCACAGCAGATTGCCTCAATCAAAGCGGGTCGACTTGGGCGTCCTGAAGAATTTGGCGATGCGTTCGCGTTTCTCTGTGCGGCGCAAGCCGGATACATAAGTGGTCAAAACCTGCAACTCGATGGCGGCAGTTACGAAGGAGTCTTCTGATGACAATGACAAGTTCACGTGCAAGTAGTCATGTAGCCCGACCGATTGAGCAATTGGTCAGCGAGATTGCAGAGTTGCATTCGCAATTTGATGCAACTGCAGCTGAATCCGAAGAAATCGGTGATGCTCCACCAGCGTTAGTAGATCTCATGCGCCAGATTCGCGTGCCGATGATTAAAGCGCCTCTTGAAGCTGGTGGTGATCGCCTGTTGTTAGCAAACCAATGTCGCTACTTCACAGCATTGAGTTATTCAAATGCAACAGCAGCGTGGACTGGTTTTAACCACGCGGGTGCCGCTGCTGCCGCCGGATCTCGTCTGAGCGATGAAGGAATTGAATTGTTATTCGGCTCCGATCCGTCGCCGTTTCTTGCGGCAGTGGCTGCACCATCTGGAACCTTCACCAAAGTTGATGGTGGAGTGTTAATGAACGGCACATGGAATTATGCAAGTGGTGTACGCCACGCAGATTGGGCCATGCTTACTGCTATAGAAGCGTCAGATCAGCCGTCAGTCACACTGGCTGTCATTCGAACAGTAGAAGCCAACGTGCATGGCGAGTGGAATGTGATGGCATTAAAGGGAACCGGCAGCGTGTCGATTACCGCGAAAGATGTCTTTGTACCTACAGCACTAACCGTTGATCCAATGGAACCACCTAAACGTGGTGGAGCAATCTTTGGGTTGAACTACCCAGTCTTTGTAGCCGGTGAAAACCTGGGCTTTACGTTTGGTGCATGCACACGATTTATTGACGAACTAGTTGTGTATGCACGCGGTAAATCAAGAGGTTTTGATGGACGACTCGCCGATCGCGGTGCCTTTCAATATGAACTTGGTCGCAGTTCTCAACAACTGAAAGCTGCACAAGCTCATGCACTTGCCACGCTTGCTGAGGTTGACGAAGCCATGGAAAATGGTGGTGGATTTAGCGCGAGAGATGAAGCTGGCGTAACTGCTATGACCGCGTATTGCACGGAATCCGCAGTGTCGGCAATTTCACGACTGATGAGTTTTGCTGGGGCTGGTGCATTGTTCAACACAAGTCCGCTACAGCGATGCTTTAGAGACGCGCAAGGTTCAGCCCAGCATCTCGTTGCGACAAATCAATCACTTGATAAATACGGCGCAGTCTTGCTAACTGACGGCCAGTAATGAAGATTGCAATCGTAGGTGGAGGAATTGGTGGGCTCACCGCTGCTCTTGCGCTGTCTGAAAGCACACACGACATCACGGTCTTCGAACGTTCGGCAGGTATTAGAGAAATCGGTGCCGGAGTACAAATCAGCCCTAACGCTGGAAGGCTTTTGCATTCATTAGGGCTCGGTGCGGCATATTCAGAGATTTCGGTACACCCACATCGAGTTGTCCTTCGTCGATGGGAAGATGATTCCATTATTCGCGCCACTGACCTTGACGAGAATTTTTTCACTCAACACCACGTACCACTAGCAAACGTTGCGCGTAATGAATTGGTGGAAATTTTGGGTGATGCAGTCGCTGCTCGCTCAAACATTGCTATGAAATTCTCTGCGCATGCTGTTGCAGTTGAACCAGGTGACTCGGCATCAATTGTTCAGTTCTCAGATGGTTCGTCGCAGTCGTTTGACATTGTGATTGGGGCAGATGGAATTCATTCAGTAGTTCGTCCATGTGTGGGCGGCGTCGATAAACCGCGATTTAGTGGCTCGGCTGCGTATCGCGCGTTGGTGCCGCGAAGTGCAGTGGAAGATCTACCGATTGACGTAACTAATCGCATGGGGCCAGACCGTCATGTTGTGAGTTACTTCATTGGGCGCAATCGCAGTCATCTCAACCTTGTGTGCATCTCGCCTGAGGATTCCTGGGAAACCGAATCATGGACCGAACAAGGAACAAAGGAAGATTTGTACTCACGTTTTGAAGGATGGTCTCCAGATTTTCTCTCGCTTCTTGGTCGAGTAGAAGAACCGATTTTTCGATGGGCGTTGTATGACCGTGAACCACTAGAGAAGTGGGGAATGGGCACGACCACGTTGCTAGGTGATGCTTGCCACCCCATGCTTCCCTTTATGGCGCAAGGCTCCTGCCAAGCAATAGAAGATGCAATTGTTCTTGCGCGTTGCCTGAAGGAAGCGAATACCAGCGACGCTGCAATCGCACTACGCAGATATGAAGATGCACGTCAGGGTCGCACGGCACAAGTTCAAACGTCGTCGCTCATGAATCGAGATCTGTTTCACATGGTGGATGGTCAAGAACAAAAAGATAGAGATCTGATTTTCTCCATCAGCCCACCCGGTATGTCAATTCTTGATTGGGTCTACGAGTACGACGCACTCACCGTGTCTTTATAGAGAGTTATACAGCGGGAATGATTTGCGAGAGTTCGATGGCTCGACTATCGAGAATTGCAGCATGTCGAACTTTTGCAATCTCTCGGTACTTTGAATTATCCAGCTTGTCGATGAAATGTTGGCGCGTGGGGTAGCGCACAAGAATCGCTAAATCCCAGTCCTCGCCTCCAATGACTGTATTTTTGGCTAATCCCACCCAGATTGGGTCGCTGCCGAACTTCACATCCTCTTCGTCGTTCAGTTCGCCGTATCGACGAAATGCCTCGCCACCCGACATACCGTCCACGCCGAAGCCCTCTAGTGCTTTGTCGCGAAACTTCAATAGGTTCAGCATGATGATTGATTCATTGGGATCAAGCGCCCGCATCGCATCGATGGCCGCTTCGTTAGCTTCGATATAGGTCATTCCACGAGCGTAGTCAGTGACTCTCGCTGGCCCTTGATGGCATACACTCTTCGTATCGAGGGGGACCGATGAACGGTGATCAAATGATGAGGGCGCATTCAGCCACGCTTCCCGCGCCACAATTCGATAATCCTGCATGGGTAAGCCCTGTTGCGTTAGCCAACGCGCGGGTTGCCATTGTGACGTCGGCAGCTTTGTACGCAGCCGGTGACGAAGCCTTCTCTGCCGTCGACACTGGTTACCGAATCATTGATCGCGAACGTCGTGATTTAGTGCTTGGTCACTGGAGTCCCAACTTTGACCAGATGGGCGTGAAGATGGATCTCAATGTGGTGTATCCCATTGATCGTCTTGAAGAATTAGCCGCACAGGGAATAATTGGTTCTGTTGCGCCAAGGCATATTTCCTTTGCAGGAAATCAGCCAGACGATGTTTCAACTATTCGTTTAGACACTGGCCCGGCAGCAGCTGCACAACTCCGCCAAGATGGCGTCGATGTTGTCATCTTGACCCCTGTTTGACCTCTTTGTACGCGCACCGTGAGTGTGCTTGCGCATATTTTTGAAGCTGCAGGAATTGCAACAGTTGTGTTGTCTTCCGTACGTGAAGTTGCACAAAAGGTTGCACCTCCACGGGCATTGCATTGTGAGTTTCCGCTCGGGCGCCCATTAGGAATTCCAAATGATGTTGAATTTCAAATGGATGTACTGCGTAGAGCTTTCGCGCTGTTGACGGAACCATCTGGCCCTGTCCTCGTTGACCACCCAGTCGTGATTGAAGCAGATGAGCAACCAGTCTCTTGTGCGATTCCGCCTCGGTTTGATGCGTCGCTTCCACCGTGCGTTGACGAAGCTCGGGGAATCAAGAAGGCCTATGTGCGCGCGTTAGAACGCAGGGGAGTCACTTCAGTCGGTCGCAGTATTGCCGCAGATGAAGTACCGAACGCGTTAGCGGTTCTTCATGCGATTGCGAATGGGCAAGATTGGACCACCGCGGAAATTCCTGGTGGCAACATCATGTCGTTATGTCATGACATTCGTACGTACTACGAAGAAGCCGCACTCGAATTGATTGACGGGCCGGCACCAGGCGGAAGAGCCATGGAGAATTGGTTCTTTGAAAAGACAGAAGCGGGAGCAACTGTTTTGAAGGCTCGCACGGCAATGAGAGATGCAGGCGCGAAGTTTCCCGTCTGGTTCTACATGGCTCCTGGTAATCGCTAGAGACGCAATTCTTTGTTAAGAGTGAAGCGTCTATTGACGGTGCGCATGATTGGCCGCTCAAGCACGTAGTAACTGAGCGATGCAATGGCGATGCTTGCGGGGAGTACGACGAGAAATCGAAGAAGGACCTGACCATCATTCTCGGTGTACGGCATGTACTTTTCTGCAAAATTGCCACCAAGAAAAGCCATGTGCCACAGGTAAACGCCGTATGAGATGGTGCCCAGCCAGGTGAAGAGTCGAAACGATACGGCTTTCACGAGTAACGCTTGAGAGTCCACACAGAATGGAGCGACAAGTAAAACAGAGGCAATGCCGTACAGAAAATGACCGAGAAGGTCAATGTGGAACTCTGTTCTGTTTAATCCAATCGCCATATTTATGTTGGCGCTAATGAGCCATACAAAAACTGAACACACAACAAACGATCCGGTGTGATTCGCAATGAAATTCTTCAGCTTCGAAAGCGTCTTTGCTGACGCAGGAGCCTCAACCAACACAGCGAGACCCATGCCAAGTGCCAAAGTGTCCATATGAGATGGCAGCCAAATATGCGCCGTATTGAGAAACCAAAAATCTATTTGATGTATAAAAAGCCGAAATGCGTAGGCACCGAGGAAGAGAGCACTGAGTGCTTTCAGGAGAGTTGCCACCGATACCGAAGCGATTCGTCGTCTCGTTTGGCGTACAAAAACATAAGCAAACGCAGGCACAACGACATAGAAAGACATCTCGACGGCCAATGTCCAAGCCTGGCGTATGCCGGTGAAAACATTGTGCTCAGTAAATGAATGAACGATAAAAACGTTCCTGATGAAACCAGATGTGTTCACAATTGTGAGGGCGTCGAGTCCGGCTAATAAAAACAACGCCAGCCAGTAGCCAGGAAGAATACGTGCTGCACGTTTTAGGTAATAGTTCCGCGTTTTTGGCAGGGGTGAACCATGAATCAACGAATGGGCAAATGGGCGAAAGATCAGAAATCCACTTAGTACAAAAAAGATAGCGACACCTATATTGAGTCGATCAATGTAGGCACCAATTGAATCTGCGTGCGCAACGGTGTATCCGGAAACAAAAGATGTGTGGTACACGACAATGAGAATTGTGGAGAATCCTCTCAATGAGTCGAGGGCTAGATTTCTGTGACTCGTTTGAGTTTCCACTATCTGGACCTAAGAGTTGTAGGACTTTACTTGGGCGATAAATGTGTCGAGTTTTTTAAGAAGCACTTCTTCAGAACAGAAGTCCTTCATAAACTTCGTCGCATTCTGTGACATTTCCTCGTAACGCACTGAATCTTCGGTAGCCACCTTGTAACTATCTAGAATTGCATTGCGAAGCGAGTCCCACACCACAGGAAATCGAAAGCAACGCAACAACATTCGTGGGTCATGTGGCCAACTATGCCATGACTTCGTATTTTCCACGATGAACGAAGTGTTGGGGAAAATGTAATCAGTCATTGCCGTATGACATGGTGCAACAGCAGGGGTTCCAGCGCTCATGAATTCGAGCAAAGGCAAACATTGTCCTTCACCACTTGAAGCATTCAGTGCAAACGTGGTGCCTGCAATTAACTGGTCGTAGGCGTCTTTTTCAAGGTGACTTTGTATGGCAACGATGCGGCAATCAAATTCTCCAAGATGATCGATTACATCCCACACTGCATTCACTCCTAGAACAGGGTCTGATTGGATCAACTTCAAAATCAATGTTGCGTTTGCATTGTTCTCGTGCGCAGCAATAAATGCGGAAACTGCCTCAGTCCATTGTTTGCGGCCATCGTTGGGGTTAAAAACAAATGTATAGACGACCCCGTTGAAATCTATGTTTGAGGCAGTCTTCTCAATGTGCTCGGCATCTGCCGGCGGATTCCATGAATCAGCAACGTACCCATCGAAGGACAAAGTCCAATTGTCCATGCGAGGTCTAGTTGCCAATGGGGCGTATTTATCCCAGAGAGGTGCGGGGATAACAGCGATGGGGTAGTCCTGACCGATCTCATTCTTTACCTGCTCTGCCGAGAACTGGCAATGAGTGATACTTCCTGGACTATTGCGAAAAACGTGATACCAATTGTTTCGGTCATCGTCCTGCCATGATTCATTTGGGATGGTGTCAAACTCCCAAGCGAATACGGGAATTGCATAGTGAAGCGCTTCGTTCGGGACTTTATGTGGAGGAGTAAACGCAAGCAATATTTCCTCCGCTAAATCAAGATAAGCGGGACGCACTGGTGCTTCTGTGAGCACTTCAGTTTCTCCCAGATGTGGCATCAACGATTCGAAGTACTTGAGTACGAACCAATAGCTGTAGTCACTCTTTCCTAGCTTGTCGCGAACATTGCCTTCATTGTGTGTTGCATACAAACGAAACTTAGTCATTGGTCCGCTCCTGCCATTGAGTGTGCGCTTGTTTCATTTGTTCGCAAAGACGCACCCAATCAAGCACATTTTCTAATTCGCGTTCGACACGGTGAAGATATCCAGGTGTTTTTATTGGTTGACGAAGCGGGGTGATGCGGGCGATGTTGTCGGCCTCAAGTTGAAGGTCATCTGGGCTTGAGATGATGAACTGTGTGGAGCGCTTATCTGTATGAGGTGCAACGTGATTCAAAGTGATAGATGAGTCAACATGAACATACGTATCGGCTGCAGCCAAGAGAGAAGGTGCGTATCTGTATGTGTCGTGTGTGTGAATCGCAATCACCCGACATTTAATGTCGCCAACGCGAAAAAAGAGGAACAGAAGTTCAGAGAAGAAAGAAGCTCCTGAAACATTGGAGTTCTGAATCACCAGAGTTGCCTCGGAGTTCTCTCTAAACGTCCAGAGGAAAGCCGAGAGCACATCTCTCCACTGATTGGAATTAGAGGCCTCATTAAACACGGCAACAGTTGTAAATCCGCGTGTCTCTATTGACGGTGTTTTCACAACTCGAGGTGTGTTTTGTTTGCGTTGCTTAGGTACAAGCGCATTGACAATGGCTCGACGTTTTTTAGTCTTTGCAGCAACAAGTGCACCATCTGGGGGAAGAGTGACTTGCAGACGGTGGATGCCAATTCCCATACTTCGTGTGCCAGAACGGGACCTAGTTGAGTTTGAAGTAAAGCCCGAGATGCGGAGAAGGTGAGTGGGTTCCTCCGTTTTGAAACGAAAGATGAATTGTTGTGGTTCTTGTTCTAAAACAAACTGTGCCGAGTTTTGCCCCAAAGAGACCGTCAGGGGAGTTCCGTTGTTTTCGCCAAAACCCTGCGCAAAGAATTGAATCTCGCAATCGCCGTGAACTGAGAACGGCAGAATCACATGACAGGGGTCTGTCTCTGACCAGATACCCCAAGACTCACGAGAATGGAAACCAACAAAGTCGAGTTGATGATGAGCTGGGTTCGCTAGGTCAATAAAAGTTGGCGTGCCATCCCAGACTGCATTGCTAAGACCGGGGGCCGCGACGGATATTTTCGAGACACCAATTGCCATGGTTCGGGGATCATCCACCTCATCGAGGCGTGACGGAATGATGTTGCTGAACTCAATGGTTCGACTTGGCGATGCGACATTAAAGAAATGAATTGAAGTTTGGGGTTGTTGGACCAAGTTGATAGTGGAGGAAGCGCCACCAATGGACATATGGATGTCTTGCCCAATGTTTGGTCCAAAACCAACAGTCTCAATCTCGATGAACACTTCCCCGTGAACAAAGTACGGAAGTACGAGTTTTGGATTCTCCGTGCGGCTCCACACTCCCCATTCTTCTAACTCATAAAAGCCGAGCGCCAATAAGGCGTTAGGGGAGTCAAGAACTTCCATGAAAGTAGAACGTCGACCATCCCAGGGTTGAGTGGGCAGACGATCAAGGAACTCATCTTCTTTCTTTGAGATGTTCCCACCACTGAAGTCATCGCTGTTGAACACGACTGAGTCGCGCGAAACAAGAAGTGAAGTAGTTGGTTGCGTTACACTATTGATAACGAAAAATCTAGTAGGTTTCCTTAGGCAACTTCATTACTAGAGAACTTCCAGAAGCCCAATACGTAGCTGAAAGTTTGATAGTGCACATACGTAGGAGACAGTTGTGAGAGTTATTCGTCGCATGCAACGAGTGTTGAGTGCATCACCAGTCATTGTTGAAGAATTAGCCGCGCCGTCTCTTGAAGAACTTGGCCTCGCACATATGAATGAGACTGAGCGCGTGGGATTACGCGACGACGTGCTGCGTGGTTTTTACAACAATGAAACAGGCGAGGTGTTCACAGGAGTATCGATTACTGCGGATGACATTGTTGTTGATGTTGGTTGTGGTTCAGGCGGCCCACTTCAGTTTCTTAGTACGCGTGGCGCACGGGTGACAGCAATTGATGTAAGCGAGGAAGCCATCTCGGTTGCTCGTGATGCTGTTGCAAGCCAAGGTGGCATAGTCGATTTTGTTTTAGCGCCCACACAAGAGATTCCACTACCAGATAACTACGCAACTCGTGTCGTGTGTATGGAAGTACTTGAGCATGTAGATGATCCGGAGTACTCACTCTCGGAAATGTTCCGCGTTGGCCAAAGCGGAGCGTTGTACTTATTGACAGTGCCTGACGCAATTGCAGAGCGCATTATCGGAGGAGTTGCGCCTCCTAGCTACTTCGAAAAACCAAACCATATTCGCGTGATTGAACGTGATCAATTTGAGAACCTGGTGCGAGGCGCGGGGTTAGAGATTTTGAAGCATGACTACAGCGGCTTTATCAGCACATTTCGCTTGGCAATGCTGATGATGCGTGGGCATATAAATTCAAAAGGTGAACCTGATCTCAAAGCTGAGGATGAATTCCTCTTGAAGTGGGCACGTATGTGGAACGAGATGCTTGATTGCCCAGAAGGTCGCGAGATGAAAGATATGTTGGATTACTTAGTGCCACGTTCTCAAATCATCGTGGCTCGTAAGCCCTAGCGTTTTGCGCTAGTTCACCATTCTTTCACGGCCTTCCCAGTACGGGGCACGCAAATCCTTCTTCAGGATTTTTCCGCTCGGGTTACGTGGCAATGCATCAATCCAGTCAACACTTGTTGGGCATTTGAATCGAGCCAGCAATCCCTTTGAGAACTCGATGATCTCTGCTTCGGTCACTGCGACGTCTGCTTTCTTCACCACGATTGCTTTCACGGTCTCGCCCCACTTTTCATGAGGAACACCAATGACTGCGACGTCTGCAATTGCAGGATGGCTCATGAGAGCACTCTCTACTTCTGCGGGGTACACGTTTTCGCCGCCGGAGACAATCATGTCCTTCACACGGTCATGGATATAGATGTAACCGTCTTCATCTCGATAACCGGCGTCACCAGTTTTGAACCAGCCGTCGGGGGTAATCGATTCGGCTGTTGCCTTGGGGTTATTCCAGTAGCCCTTCATCACCTGTGGCGACTTGCACCAAATCTCTCCTACTTCGCGCGCAGGAAGTTCCTTCCCAGTTGCGTTATCAATGATGCGAATCTCTACTCCGGGAGCAGGCACGCCACATGAGCGCAGTCGATGTGCGTTTGGTCCCTTTGGATCATGATCTTCTGATGGGAGAAGGGTAGTAGCACCTGTTGTTTCGGTGAGACCGTATACCTGCATGAAATCGCACTTGAATGTTTCCACACTGTTGGTGAGCACTTCAAGAGAAATAGGAGATGCTCCGTAGACCATGAGTTGCAAACTTGAAAAATCTGCCTCTTTAACGCTTGGCATCATCAACATGAATTGCAGCACTGCAGGAACGAGGAAGCCGTGAGTAATTTTGTGCTTCTCAATCAGTTGAATAACTGCATTGGGATCCATCTCTCTCACAATGATTGATGAAGATCCAACAAACTGACCTGCAGTTGCCCAACCGCCGCCACCAATGTGGAAGAGAGGCATAGCGACAAGGTTGATCATGTCGTCGCTTAACTTCCAGAATGTGCGAGCACCTGGCAACATCACGAAGAAGTTGTTGTTAGTGAGCATGACGCCCTTTGGCCGACCAGTAGTTCCACTTGAGTACAGCTGGAACGCAACGTCTTCTGATGCTGACACCACTGCGGGGTCTGTAGCGGCTCCGCTATTCACCCACGTTTCGTAATCAATGTCGCCACCGGTTCCGCCAATTACCACGATGAGCTGTGTGGTGGTGAGGTTGGCTCGAATCGCTTCCACAACTGGCCAGAAGTCGGCATGCACAACCAAAACTTTGGCGGCAGCGTCATTAACAATGAATTCCACTTCTGGTGGAGCAAGACGCCAGTTGATGTCGACCGATACTGCATTGATGAGTGCACAACCGTAGAAAACCTCAAAGTGTTCGATGCTGTTCTTATCGAGGAATGCAACTCTGTCTTGCACGCCGACGCCAGCTGCTTGCAATGCGTTGGCCACACGGATGGAACGTTCGTACAGTTCGCCCCATGTGCGCGTACGGTCACCTTCAATCAGCGAGTTATCGGAAGCACGAGAAACTCCGTGGGTACGAACGATGTCAGCAAGGGTGGTTATGTCTTTAGCCATGCGGAAAATGTAGTCGCTCGAAGTGGGTCCGTGTACAGCGGCCACGGCTGGCAATGATGAGTGGCTGTCGTGCCAGAATGGGCAGATGAGTTCCACTGTTTCAGTTGTTAAAGAAGTATCCGCCCCTGTCGATGTGGTCTGGGCCATGGTGACCGACCTGCCCCGTATGGGCGAGTGGTCCCCCGAAAATCAAGGCGGAGAATGGGTAAAAGGTGCAACCGGCCCCGCTGTTGGAGCCCGATTCAAGGGTCATAACAAAAGTGGGAAGCGCTCATGGTCCACTTCGGTGGAAGTGAATGCATGCGATGCTCCACGTAAGTTTTCTTTCGGGCTCATGGTGGGAAGCAAGAACTGGTGTGACTGGGTCTACGAATTAGAGCCAACTGCATCTGGAACTCGTGTCACTCATAGCTGGGTAGATCACCGAAGCAAATTTGCCAACAAGCTGGGCAAGTGGGTGAGCGGTGTTGCTGATCGTGGCATCCACAACAAAGCAAACATGGAAGTCACGCTCAACAATCTTGCTGCTGCCGCAGCATCAGTTGGCTGATTTCGTTTCTTATGCAATCCGTAAAGTAAACGCGGGAGACGAGTCGGGCCGGTAGGGAAGAATTACGTCGTCACCAATGCGTGAGAGTTGGTGGTCATACCCCAGCAAATATGTGTCGCCTGTGGGTAGCCCAGCAATGTTGACAACTTTTGAATCCGGACGACCAAGGACCATTGCGTATGTGAATCCGTCGGCACCGCGTGTGAGTCGGACAGTGTCACCTTCTGCAGTTGAAAGCTGTGTGACCTCATGCGGTTGAGAGGCATAAATCGCAGCACCATTGACCTGTAGCCATTGGCCAATTGCAAGTAAGCGTTCTTGTTGTATCCAGGGAATTTCGCCCGATGCCATGGGGCCAACATTGAGCAAGAAGTTTCCGCCTGCCGCAACGATATTGATGAGCATATGAATTAGTTCAGACGACGATGCGTATGACGAGTCATCTTCTTGTTCGTTGTAACCAAAGCTGGTGCCGATACCGCGACACACTTCAAATTTCTTTCCTTCGAGAGGCGGAGTAGTGGTGTACTCAGGTGTCACAAAATCAGCATGTGCAGTGCCTTGCATTACGCCAAGAAAATCAAAACGATCGTTTACAACGCCTTCCGGGTTTGTGTTATAAAAATGTGCAAAGAGGTCTGCTGCGCCTGCACCAAAACCTGGATACCCAATGTCGTTCCACAAAACGTCAGGGGCATATCGGCTGATGAGTTCTCGGTAATGCGCCTCAACATATGCGTGGTACACGTCATCTTGTGGAATCGCCTTGTATAACGAAGCCCAGCCATCAATGCCGAGGCCTTGGAATGTCCAATCAATTCCGCCGGAGTAATACAGCCCTAACCGCAAACCGTGTGATCGAACTGCTTCAGCGCATTCACCCACAATGTCGCGAGTCGAAGTCCACTGTGAACCTTTGTGTGGGTTCGGTGTTTTACTTGGCCACAACAGAACACCATCGTGGTGCTTGGTTCCCATCACGCAATATTTCGCACCTGAAGCAGCAAATAGAGCACCCCAGCGTTCAGGCTGCCAGCCCTGTGATGCTTCAAAAAACTGTGGAACAAAATCTTCGTATGGTTGGTCGCCGTATTTTTCTGCGTGGTGCAATGCTGCAGGAGAGCCAGGAGTTTGTAGTGAGTTCCAGTACCACTCCGAGTAAGGGCTTTCTGTGAATGCTTCGCGTTCACCCTTCTCGGCAGCCAGGGTGAACGGGTCATCAGATACGGGGGCAAATGCCGGAATGGTAGATACAAACCAATGGACAAATATGCCGAACTTTGCACCGTCGTACCATTGCGGAATCTGATGCGATTGTAAAGACTCAAGGTCTGATGTGAATTGCCCCACGACCTTACGGTAGTCCAATGATTTCGTGTTCAAGTTGTCGGAATAGATTCGCTGTACAAAGCTATGCAAGGCTTAGGTTCCAACCGGAGGTACCTCATGGAAATTCTTACAGAAATCACAAACAACATTTTGGTCATCACTTTGAACCGTCCAGATGCAGGTAATGCATTGAATGGCGCGCTAAGTGAAGGTTTGTCGAACGCATTGACTGATGCAGAAACGAATCCTGAGGTACGCGCCATTGTCGTTACGGGTGCTGGAGAAAAGATCTTTTGTGCTGGCATGGATTTGAAGGCATTCGCTGCCGGTGAAGACATTGCAAAAATAGGAATGGGTTTCACGGCATTACGGAAATGTTCAAAGCCACTCATCGCTGCTGTGAATGGTCATGCGTTAGCTGGTGGTTTTGAAGTGGTCATGATGTGTGACCTCATTGTTTCTGTCGAATCTGCAAAGTTTGGAATTCCAGAAGTAAAGCGTGGTTTGTTCGCAGCGGGTGGCGGAGTTCGTCTTCCGGCGCGTATTCCACTTGCAGTCGCGATGGAAATGGGTCTTACTGGCGATCCAATCGATGCAGTGCGAGCCAAAGAACTTGGCCTCATTAACCAAGTTGCACCCGCAGCAGAATTACGTGACGCCGCTCTCGCATTGGCTGCACGTATCACTGTGAACGGTCCGCTTGCTGTGCAGGCAACGAAGCAATTGATGCTCGATGAAATTGGTGATGGCAATCCTCAACTCATGGGTGAGTTGCAGAGAAAAGTGTTTACCAGCGAAGACGCCAAGGAAGGCCCAAGAGCCTTTGCAGAAAAGCGTGCGCCTGAATGGAAGGGACGCTAACTGCGACCTTGTTCTCAGTTCTTGACTGAGTTACTTATATAGATGGTGAGATCAGACGTGATGTCTGCCGCATCGCAATACGCCGCGTAAGTGGAACCAGACTGTGTCGCCACTTGCCATGGTGCATCACCACATTTCACGGAGAACGCAGTTTTTACGTTTGCCATTGTGAACGTCATCGATGTCGTGGTTGACTTCTGAGTCTTTGCATCGGTACCTGAGGTGAGGATACTTGTCGACATTCCCTTCACACATGAGATATCTGTGCAAGCAGGGATTGAAGATCCGCTGCCATCGTTCACTACGAGATTTGCTTGAAAGCCTTTTGAGCCACTTGCTGTCTTTGCGATGGTCCAACCGGACGTATCGAATGAAATATCTGCGTTACCCCGCGTAGAAACTGCATTGTTGCTACGTGCTGAAACTTTTGCTGCTGCGATACGTACCGCGACTGATGGGAGTCCAGGCTTTACTGCGGGTGCTTCAAGACCTTGTGGAAGTTCATTGGATGTTTTGGTGCTATCCAGTTGACCTTTCTTAGTGACTTCAGTTTCGTTTCCTGCGTCATCCACTGACTTCACAGTGATTTCGTTTGGCGCAGACTGCGTCGTGATGGTGTAACCAACTCCTGATTTATCTGGTGAAGCATCAACTGCAATTGCACCAGTGTCTGCGGTAGCAGTGGCCTCAACTTTTAGTCCGCTTTCAGTTTCTGTAACTACGGCGATCTGTTCACCAGTCGAAGTAAGAGAAGTGTTCTCTCCAGAAGCAGTTGCAACGATGTTTCCATCAGCAAGTGTTGCTGTGACTGTTGGGTCGTCTGTTGAAATACCTGATGCTGAAATATCTACGGTTGTGTCGTTCTTGCCTGAAGTGGTGTATTGAAATCCAACAGAGCCGGTGAATCCAGCAACAGCAACAACAGACTTTGAAGTGATTTTTGTCTTTCCAGTTGTTCCATAGACCAAGTAATCAACTGGCGCGCCTGGCGTTGTTGAAGCTGAGCGTAAAGGTTGTGCTGTTGTTTCACCGGCGCTGCTGTTGGTAGCAGAGACGGTGCCATCAGGAGTCTCTACTTCCCAGTCAGAAGAAGCAGACCGAATAAGGAGAAGTGTTTTTTGCACTCCACTCTTTTCTCCGCAGAATGGACAAGTTCCAGTTACGCGTGAAGAAAGTGGCGTGATGTCGATGTCACCTTTCCCGCCTTTCCAGATATTTGGATCATTAGCGGGATCTTTTCCGGAGAATGAAAATGTCCACTCCTGTGATTCAAGGTCGACTGTGACGTATCGATCGCCGCCTGGCCAGTTCGAGTCGTACACCTTTACCTTGGCAACTTTTTCAGACGGCCATTCCACTGCGTACGGAAGGATTGCGTGTCCGCCTCCATCTGTATACACACCCAAACTGAATTCAGGCTTGCCAGTCTTTAGTGATGCAGAGAGTGCCGCAACAATGTCCGACGGTGACTGCTTCGCCCATGCTTTTGTGGCATTCGTTGTCTCATTCAGGAATTGAGTTGCAAATGCACGAATGATTGCGTGTGTTGTATCGCCAGAGTTCTGAAGACTGAAAGTTGCTGGAGTGCTCTTTTCTTGGAAACGAGATGCTGACATCACGGCGAGGCCTTCGCAATGCCCAGATGAACGAGCTTGGTTCACCATGCGCGCCCACGCTGCTGCTTCGGCAGTAAGAGTGCATGGAGAAGAGGTAGATGTGCAGATTTCCGCCCCGTTGCCAAACATGGCCACCATGTCGTCCGCGTTGAACTCTTCAGTTGACGCAGTAGATGCGAAGTTGGCGAAAGAAAAGCCGTCGGGGCTGGGGTTGAGTCCACTGGCAACTGGCGTTGCATCAAGAGGGGGGACAGAAACAGATGTGGAGGCACCGCCACCACTGCATGCGCTGAGTATGGCAACGACGAGGCCGATGAGGAGTGTGGGTTTGAGGTGACTGTTCACGGTGAAGACCTTAGGGCAGAATGAGAGTATTATTAGACAAGTTATCCAATTACATGGGTGAGAGGAAGTCAGCGTGCACGCACAACGCAAAATCATGATGAAGGCTGGCAGAGCCCTAGTGGCCACCGTTTTGGTGGCAGGAATAGTGGCCAGTTGCGGTGGGTCTGGAGATAGGCAGCGCAACACGGCTTTCACCACGCTTCCTGATGGCGTTGGTACGGACTCCACAGTGCCGGTGGAACCTTCGGATACAACACTTCCATCTGAAACCGAAACCAGCACAACAGTTGCATCGTCTGGTTCAACTCTTCCCCCTACAACTGGTGAATACGCCGTGGGAGACACTGGTCCCGGTGGCGGCGTGGTGTTTTTCATCGATGCTGAAAATGCATTTCCAGATTTTGATTACTTGGAAGCAGCTCCTGCCGATTGGAATGGCAAGGATGGCGATCCATCGGTTGCCTGGTGTTCCAATATGACAACAAAGATTTCTGCTTCAAAGAATGCAATAGGAGCAGGCGCTGAGAACTCCAGCGCGGCAAGTACATGCGCTAATGGCGCTGCAGCTAAAGCAAGTGCTTATGCGGGTGCTGGGAAATCTGATTGGTTCTTGCCATCAAAAGACGAGTTGAAGTTGTTGTTTAATAACCTTGCGGACAACTCACTTGCTGGGTTATCTAACGGTGTGTATTGGAGTTCCACCTCATCAAGTGACACACGTGCATGGGCAGAACTCATGTCGGACGGCACTCAGGGAACAAACTTCCGAACATCGTCCTTCTTTGTTCGACCAGTTCGCGCGTTCAAGTAATTCGGAGTCTTTACTCTTGATTAGGGTGTGCTCATGACTCGAGCACAACTCACTAAAGATTCAATAGACCTCGGCATTGTTGTTTGCGATGCTGACAAATCACTCGCCTTTTATCGAGATCTCCTTGGTTTCGAATTTCAAGGTGAGATGCCAATGCCAGGTGGCGGCACCATGTACCGCCTTCTATGCGGCACCACCTTGTTGAAACTAGTGAAGGCTAATGATGATCCTGCACGAGCAGCAGGTGGAGGAATCACTGGGGCATGTGGTTATCGCTACTTCACAATCAGCGTCAGCAATATTGAAGAGATCACGTCAGCATGCGAATCAGCTGGCCACAAGGTGGCAGTGAAGCCACGTGAACTTCGTGCGGGAATTACCATCTCAATTGTTGAAGACCCCGATGGAAACCTTGTGGAGTTTCTTCAGATCGCTTGATCTATCAATAGAAGCAATACAGTTCTTCGCATGAGTACAGTTGTTGGATGCGCAAAAACCCACTCCTAGCGATCTTCACTACGGTATTCATCGACTTAGTCGGATTCGGCATCCTTATCCCAGTCTTTCCTCTTCTTATTGCCGAGCAATCACCATTTCGAGTGACTCCTGATGGCTGGTCATTCACACAAGGTCTCATCATGTTGGGTTGGCTTCAGGCCATATACCCATTCTGTACATTTATCGCTTCGCCGATTCTTGGGCAATTGTCAGATCGCTTTGGACGTCGACCAATTCTTGCGGTATCCATTTTTGGAACATCAATTGGGTACGTCTTGTTCGCAATCGGTATCAGCACTGCGAATCTTCCACTTCTTTTTGCTGCCCGTGCGCTTGATGGATTTACAGGTGGCAACCTTGCGGTTGCCAATGCTGCAATCGGCGATATCAGTACTAACGAAAACAGAGCTAAGAACTTCGGGTTCCTCGGAGCGGCTTTTGGAATGGGGTTCATCGTTGGGCCATACCTCGGAGGAAAACTCAGTTCGCCGGGTGTCAGTTTCTATGGCCTATTTGATACTCCGAGTTGGTTTGGTGCCACTACACCATTTTGGTTCGCAGCGATTATTGCAATGTTCAACTGCGTTGCAGTTCTAACAACGTTCCCTGAGACCATCAAAGAAAAGTTCCACGCCGGTCGCGTCAATGCCACTCAATCTATTCAGAATGTTGTTCAAGGTTTTCGTTCGGAACGCCTTCGAGTTGTACTGATAGCAGGATTCCTCTTTAGCTCAGGCTTTACATTCTTCACTACATTCTTCGGAATTTATCTAAAGAACAATTTCGACTTCTCTGCATCTAAGACTGGTGATTACTTCGCCATCGTTGGATTATTTATTGCCTTTTCACAGGCTGTACTTGTTGCGCGAGTTGCAAAAAAATTGGTGGACTTCAAGGTGTTGCGGTTCAGTTTGTTTGGTAATGCAATCATGATGTTGTTCTACTTTGCAGTGCCAACGTCATTCCCTCTGGGTCTGTATTTCGTGATTCCACTCTTTACGGCCTTTAACGGGCTCACTATGGCAAATATGACAAGCCTGATTAGTCGTTCGGCAGAACCTGGTCGGCAGGGTCAAGCCATGGGCATCTATTCCAGTGTGCAGAGCCTTGCTCAGGTCCCTGCGTCAATTCTTGTTGGCTACATCACTACTAGTGTTACCTCTAGCCAGCCATTGATAGTGGCGTCAGTCTGTATTGCGCTTGGAGGATTCTTGTTTCTCCTAATGTTCAAACCCAAATTTGTGAGCAGCGTTCCCGGTGCACAAATGGGCGCGCCAAGTCATTAACTAAGACATCATGGCAACACGAGGCGTTCTCTTTTTTGATCTTGATGGCACCATCGCTGATTCAGGCGCCGGCATTCATGCTTCTTTAAACGAAGTATTTGAGTCCCACAATTCTGAGCCGTTGAGCATCGAGGAACTGCACACGGTTATTGGGCCACCTCTACAGGAGTCGCTTCCGACACTTTTTGCTCCACGAGGAATTTCGCATGAACTTGTTGACACCTTTATTCATGAGTATCGAGCCATATATAAGGCACACCACCTTCCACGCACTCAATTCAACAATGGGATGAAGGATGCTTTAGAAATTCTTCATGATCACTATTACTTGGCAGTCGTTACAGCTAAACCTGAACCGCAAGCACTCGTAGCGATAGAAGCGCTTGGCATTACAGACATGTTCGTCACCATTGTTGGTCCAGAGAATGACCAGCCTCATCCAAAGACTTTGTTGCTGCAGCGTGCATTGAGCGAAGTTATTACTTCGCTCGGGGACGAACCACCCCTGCAACGGTGCTGGATGATTGGTGATCGGCATCATGATGTTGAAGCTGGAGTCAACGTAGGCACTAATGCCATGGGTGTTTTGTGGGGCTTTGGGTCAAAAGAAGAATTGCAATCCGCCGGGGCACATGTAGTTGCAAAAGACCCTGAAGAACTCATCGGAGTGTTGCTAGGCGCACTCGAATAACGACGAACATAATCCATTCGTTCTGCACAAATTTCCTGCGTGGAAAGTGTCCTACACTTCAAGAATTGAAGGGGGCAACATGTTGAATCGTCCAGGAGAACCGTTACGAATTCGGGGCAACTACGGTTCCCCATACTCTTTGAAGATGCGTGCTGTGCTGCGCTATCGACGCATTCCTTTTCAATGGGTTCCTCAAGGCTCTAAATGGGATGACCTTCCACCGTTCCCTCTCATCCCTGCCATCTCTTTTCCAGAAGTGAATGGCAGTGGGGGAGACACGATGATTGACTCCAGTCCACTCATTGCACGCCTTGAACGTGAATACTCTGAGCGCAGCGTTGTACCTACAGATGCAGTTGTTGCATTCATAGATTTTCTCCTAGAGGACTTTGCCGATGAATGGGTAACAAAAATGATGTATCACTATCGGTGGTATTACGACGATGCGATTGATCGCGCAAGAAAATTGTTGCCGCTTGATGGTGATCAGCAGATGTCTGAAAATAAGTGGCAAGCTTCGCAGCGTTATATTTCAGAACGACAGATTGGTCGCCGTGCGTTAGTAGGTTCTACCGAGCAGAATCGCGCACCTATCGAAGATTCATTCAAGAGAGTTCTCGACATCATGCAAAGGCATCTCGAACATCACCCCTTTTTGTTGGGCCAGCGCCCGGGTCGAGGAGACTTCGGTCTGTTCGGGCAAATGATTGAACTCTTGCGCTGGGATCCAGAGTCTGTGCGCATCGGCATTGAGCGTGCGCCACGAATGGTGAACTGGGTCGAACGTGTAGACGATTTGTCTTGGTGGGATGTAGAAGGCGATGAAGGTTGGGTTACTCACGACGCAATTCAACCCACAGTTCTTGCGTTACTGCCAGAGATTGGCCGCACGTATGCACCCTTCTTGTTGGCGAATGAAGCAGCAATGGAAGTTGGCGCAGAAACCTTCTCCTGCGTAATTGATGGCCACCCATATAGCCAAGGAACGTTTGTGTATCAGCGCAAGTGCTTGAAGTGGATTCGTGAAGAGTACGCAAAACTTTCGGCTAATGATCGCCGTGACGTGGATGCCTTATTGGCAGGCACTGGCTGTGAGATCTTGTTTACGGCATGAGTTCAACTGATGTTGTGCTTTTTGGACATTGGATTTGTCCATTTTCTGTGAGAGTCGAGTTTGCGCTCGCTCAGAAAGCAATTACGTATTCCGTTGTAGATGTCCCACCACGCGCGGTGCGACCCAAAGGATTCGTGGTACCCGAAGAGTTCATCGCGCACAGCCCAAAATTAGAAGTTCCAATGGTGCGAGTTGGCGAGACGTATCTGGCAGATTCCATTCCAATATTGCAGTGGTTAGAAGAACTTTTCCCTTCACATTCTTTGGCGCCTACTGACGACGCGCAGCATGCATTAATGATGGAGCGCGTGGCTTGGCTAAATAAGTACGTGTATCGCCCCATGATTGGCGTGTATTACGGAACAGACCCAGAGAAGATCACTGAAGCAAGTGCGGCATTTGGAAAGGCCATGGAAACGGTGAATTCGTGGTTGCTTACTTCTTCGTGGCTTGCAGGAGATGCACCGACATTGGCTGAAGCGATTATGGCTGGGGTGTACACGCGATGGTCTGGACTGCAAAGACTTGGGATGACGGCAACACTTCCAGACTCAGTAGAGCAACACAGGGAGCAAATGAAATCACTGACTGGCTGGCAAGCAGTGGAGTGGTCTGATGAGCAAACAGACGAATTCGTTGGTCGCTTCTTGAAGTATCGCGAAATACAAAACTCTTAGCATTCTTCTTCCACTACTCTGCATGAGTGGCAAAAACTGGAACGATGATGGGCGAAGTCTCAGAACTGTGGAAAATAACTGCATTTCGGCGTCTCCTGATTGCTCGCGTCGTCAGCAATATTGGAAACGGGATTACTCCTATTGCGCTTGCGTTCGGCGTCCTTTCCATCCCCGGTGCTGATGCTGGCTCACTCAGTTATGTCACAACGGCTCAGATGATTCCTCTCGTGTTATTCATGCTTGTTGGGGGAGTAGCGGCCGATCGATTTGGCCGTTCACAATTGGTGGGCATTACAGACATTGTTGGAAGCATCTTTGTTGGCATCAGTGCGCTGTCTTTTTTGACTAGCCATGCATCTATTCCGCTTTTGTGTTTTAACGGGTTCATATTTGGGATGCTCAATGCGTTGTGGTACCCAGCTTTCAGCGGAATCATGCCGATCATTGTTCCGGCCAAATTATTACAAGCAGCAAATTCCACTGTGGGCCTCGCGGCAAATGCAGGATTCACTGTGGGGGCAAGCATCGCGGGTGTACTTGTTTCCACTGCCGGTTCAGGGTGGGGTCTTTTGGTTGATGCTTTTTCTTTTCTCGTTGCAGGCATCTTGGTACTGCGTATGAAGTTGCCTCGTAATGCTCAGCCTGAAGAGGGCGAGGCGAGGGAAACCATATTTGCGCAATTGCGCGGAGGTTGGTACGAGTTCTCGTCGCGTCGCTGGATAGTCATTGTCGTCGTATGTTTCGCTTTCTTCCACATGGGCTTTGAAGGGTTCCTTGGTGTGCTTGCTCCGGTACAGATGAAAGAAGCACTAGGTGGGGCAAAAGACATGGGAATCATGATGTTTGGGTTCGGCGTGGGTGCAGTTAGTGGCACAGCGTTGGCTTTGAAATTGCGACCGCAACGTCCACTCGTTCTCGCAGTGGGTGTTTGCCCAATTGTTGGTTTATGGATTTTGTCTCTCGCTGTGCCTATGCCGATCTGGGTGTTGTTCCTGATGGCAATGGCAGGTGGAATTGCACTCGATCTCATGTATGCCAATTGGATGACCACGATTCAAACCAATGTTCCTCAAGAGGCGTTATCACGAGTTGGTTCATACGACGCATTTGGTTCGCTTGCGTTTGCACCACTCGGACTGTTCTTGGCTGGCCCGTTTACACATTTAGTCGGTGCACGAACAGCACTGATTGCAGTGGGACTGGTGGTGTTTATCGCGGCCTTGTTGCCATTGGCTTCATCTGAGGTGCGTCACCTAAAAGCGGTGACTCACGAAGACCACGCCTAAGCGCGAACGAGTCGACCAGGGCGAGCGCCTGTATCGACACCATTTCGACGAGTGATTGCACCATTAACAATTGTGGCTACGTATCCGTCTGCTGATTGCAGAATGCGACGGCCACCCGCTGGTAGATCGTTCTCCGCGTGTGGTGCGTTCAGACGTAGGTTCTGAAAGTCAATGACATTGATGTCGGCACGCTTGCCTTCAGCAACTTCGCCGCGATCAGAGAGTCCCATGACTGCTGCTGTTGCGGTGGTTTGCATGCGCACTGCCTCTTCAATACTCAATTTTGGTCCACGTGCACGATCGCGTGCCCAGTGGGTCAATAGGTAGGTAGGAATTGAAGCATCACAAATCATGCGCACGTGAGCACCACCATCACTCAGGCCATTGATAGCGGCTGGGTGGGTAAGCATCTCGTAGATGACGTCGTGATTTTCGCCTACATAGTTCAAAGTGGGGAACATAAGCGATGCAGTGCCACCGTTTTCATTCAACAAGTCATAGGCCATTTCAAAAGTGCTAACCCCAGCCTTATCTGCAAGTGCCTTCACAGACATTGCAGGGGTTGGTTCGTAGTCCACGTTGTCGCCCATGGCGTACATGAGATGCGGAATCATGCCAAGTGCTGGCCCGAGTCCATCAAACTGCACTGCAGAGTTCACTGGTTCATCTGGCTCAGACAAAATCTGCGCGCGTACTGAAGGCTTTGCCAACTCGGTGCGCAGATCAGCAAGTGAGTGCGAAGCTGCTAACGAAATAAATGTTGGACGCTTTGCGAATGGGTGATACCCAGCCCAGCACACCATCATGCCGAATGGTCTTGCGGCAACTTGTGGTCGTAAGTACCCACCCTTTTCAAGAATCATTGATGAATAGTCGAGCGCTTGCTTCCATGTGTCTGGCATCGTCGCGTATTGCAGAAGCAAGTACGTGACTTTTAGATCTGTACGAAGTGCAAGGTCTCCCATCCACTGAAGTTCTTCTGTCATTCCCATAGTTGGTTGATCACCGCCGTCTGGAAGTACTTCGGGAGCGATTTCAAAAATTCCGCCACCGCCTGCAGTCAGTGCATCGGCAATCGCATTGAGTTCCTCGCTACTGGCAAATGTTCCCGGAACTGGTTCGCCGTCTTTTGCTTTGTGACCCATTGTTCGACTGGTGGAAAAACCAACTGCACCGGCTTCGCGTGCTTCGCGCACGATGCGAGCCATCTCGGCAATGTCTTCAGCAGTGGCGTCTTCGTTACGTGCCCCTCTGTCGCCCATGACATAACCACGAACGGCACCATGAGGAACATAAGCGGCGATATCCATGGAGTAACGGCGACGATCAATCGCGTCAAGGTATTCGGGAAATGTTTCCCATTCCCACTTAATGCCTTCATGAAGAGCTGTGCCAGGAATATCTTCCACGCCTTCCATTAACTGCACAAGCCATTCCTCGCGTCCTGGGCGTACAGGTGCAAAACCAACTCCGCAGTTACCAACAACAACAGTGGTGACACCGTGGCCGCTTGAAGGTTCAAGCAGTGTGTCCCAACTCACCTGGCCGTCGTAGTGAGTGTGAATATCGATAAAGCCTGGAGTGACAAGTTTTCCGGTGGCATCAATTTCTTCTGCTGCTTCACCAACAATTGTGGACGCAACCTGTGCGATGACTCCGTCTTTGACAGCAACATCGGCAGTAAATGCCGGTGCTCCCGTGCCATCGACAACTGTGCCCCCGCGAATAATGAGATCAAACATGAGAACCCCCTTCTCTATTAGCGAGTGTAGTGAGTACCTCTCGGGCAAGAAAGGGTTGAACGACAAATTTGATAGGGCAACCGAACAATCTGGATGCATCGGGATAGTCCGCACGACACCTAGAGATTGCACTGTTCCTATCTAGTATCGAGGGTGAACATGTTGGAGGTGTGCGATGACAATGACAGACAATGCCAAGACATCAAATTCTCAGAAAACTGAACATTTTGATGTTCTGATTGTCGGAGCCGGAATCTCAGGAGTCGGGTCTGCGTATCACCTCCAAGATCAGGCTCCAGACAGGTCGTATGTCATTCTCGAAAAGTATGAGACCTTTGGGGGAACGTGGCACATGCATACGTACCCAGGTGTTCGCTCCGATAGCGACCTCTACACATTTGGGTATCGATTCAAGCCGTGGACATCTGCACCAATTGCAAGTGCTGATGAAATTAAGAAATACATGGCCGCGGTAATTTCTGAGAACAACATCGACGAACACATTCGTTATCGCCATGAAATCACGGCAGCGTCATGGAACAGCCTTGAACAACGCTGGACTGTCACCGTGACAAACCTTGCTAAAGGTGACTCGTTCCAGATGACCGCAAATTTCTTGTGGATGTGTCAGGGCTATTACAAGCACTCCGAGGGCTACACCCCCGAATGGCCCGGCATGCAGAATTACAAGGGCCGCATTGTGCATCCACAAACATGGCCAAAGGACTTGGACTACAAAGGCAAAAAGGTTCTTGTTATCGGTTCTGGTGCAACTACTGCCACTTTGGTTCCCGCAATGGCTGCTGAATGTGAACACGTCACCGTGCTGCAACGTTCACCGACGTATTTCATACCGGGTCGTAATGCGAATGAACTAGCCGACACTCTGCGCCAACTCGAAGTAGATGAAGAGTGGATTCACGAGATAGTGCGCCGAAAGATTTTGTTTGATGGTCAACAGGTAACTGATATGGCTTTCCAATACCCCGACATGGTGAAAGATGCGCTTCTTGAAGGAATCAGGCCGCTCCTCCCAGAGGGTTACGACATCGCTAAACACTTCACACCGAAGTATCGACCATGGCAGCAACGCATTGCATTTGTTCCTGAAGGTGATTTATTTGCAGGCATCAAGGCTGGCAAGGCCAGCATGGTGACTGATGAAATTGAGACATTTACCGAAACTGGTGTTGTCACTAAAGATGGAACAGTCATTGACGCAGACATTGTTGTGACCGCTACTGGTTTCCATCTCAGTGTTTTAGGCGATATCCCATTCGATCTTGATGGTAACCCTGTTGATTGGTCGGAAACAGTGACGTATCGCGGAATGATGTTTACGGGTATTCCTAACCTGGCGTGGGTGTTCGGCTACTTCCGCGCAAGCTGGACATTACGTGTCGACATCATGGGTGACTTCATCACACGCTTGTTCAAACACATGGATGCTAAAGGTGTTCGTAGCGTTACGCCGCAACTACGACCTGAAGATGCGGACATGACAATCGGGCCTTGGATGGATCCGAACAACTTCAATCCGAATTACCTCATGCGTAGTCAACACCTGATGCCAAAATCTGGTGACAAGCAAGAGTGGAAACACGATCAGAACTATTCGCTGGAATGCAAAGTTTTGCCAGCGGTTGACCTTGACGATGGTTGCTTGATTTTCAAGTAGTTACTTGTTTGCAAATGCCGGACAGAGTCCAGTCTTTTTGTAGTGGCACCAGTCGCACAAATTGGTGACCTTGCAATGAAATTCGCCTGTGTTGCACGCGTTATCGAGAGCTTCTTTTGTTTCAACGATTGTTCCCATTGCCGTAGCTAGTAGGGCAGGGGTGACTTCAAGAGTCTTCTTTGTTGATTCGGTGAGATACAGAAGATCGAGCTGTGAAGTTTGAACGTCGTTTGCAGACTCAAGCATGAGTGCATATGCAAGAAGCTGAAAGAACTGCTTATCCGGCGTGTTGTATCGCGGATTTGGAACTTTGCCGGTCTTGTAATCGGAGATGATGGCAGTCTCGTCGTCGCTGATGAAAAGACGGTCGATAAAGCCGCGCATGCGAACACCCTCGACTTCGCTTTCAACTTCGAGTTCCATTTCATCGATGAAGGTTTCTTGTGGATTCTCAAGATTCCAGAGATTGATCATGTTTGAAAATGCAGTTTGCTTGAACTTCTTAATGTCGCCTTTTGGCTCGTCAAGCGACAGGACTTTTTCTTCCCAACCGTTGTCGGCCCATAATTGGCCAGCCAATGTCTTCACGGAATCGTGGGTGCGCTCGGAGGGATCGAGCAAGTACAAGTGCTCGAGAACTTCGTGTGTGAAGGTTCCAAGCTCAGTAGCCCATGACGGTGGCTCTTTGATGTTGTCGAACTTATTGATCTTGAATTTCTGTGGGCAGTCTTGGTACAGACGAATAGAAGATGGTGACAGATAATCCGGTGGAGTAAACATTGTTCTTATTCTTTCATGCCCGTGTAACGGACTTTGAGGTTGCCCTTATCCGGCAATCATTTCGGCGTAGAGGGGCAAAAGGTTTGCTGGGCCGCCCACCAGGAATGTGGTGATGCACGACTCGCGCCACTTTGCTAAATCATCTTTGATTTTGTCCATGGGGCCAACGAGTGCGACATCTTCCACCATTTGAAGTGGAATTATTGCTGCGGCTTCCTGTTTCTTGCCGGCCAAGTACAGATCTTGCACTTTTAGTGCAACGTCTTCGTATCCCATGCGTGCGAAAACCTCGAAGTGGAAGTTGGCACCACGTGCACCCATTCCACCCGCATACAGGGCAAGGAACGGTCGCACCATGTCTGCGCACTTCTCTACATCTTCACCAGGAACGATGGTGACGGTTGCTGCAATCTCGAATCGGTCAGCCTTGTTTGCCTCACCACTTTTGGCGAACCCTTCATTAAGGCATTGTCTGTAGAAACCGTCTTCTTTCGGCGAGAAGAACAATGGAAGCCATCCATCGCAAATCTCTGCAGAGAGCGCAACGTTCTTCGGACCCTCTGCTCCAAGAAAGATTGGAATGTTGGGGCGGAACGGATGAATGGTGCTCTTGAGCGGTTTGCCAAGACCAGTGCCGCCTTTGTATGGCATGTCGTAATGGGCGCCGTGGTAATTCACTGGTTGTTCACGACGAACAATTTCGCGGATGATTTCTATGTATTCACGTGTGCGCGCAAGCGGACGTGGATAGGGCTGGCCGTACCAACCTTCGGCAACTTGTGGTCCAGACGCACCGAGTCCAAGAATGAATCGACCGCCACTGAGGTGGTCCATAGTCATCGCTGCCATTGCAGTTGTTGCCGGTGTGCGGGCACTCATCTGCATGATGGAAGTGCCTAGCCGAATGTTTTTTGTATGCGAACCCCACCATGCAAGAGGGGAGAGAGCATCAGAACCGTAGGCCTCTGCAGTCCACACACTGTCGAAGCCGAGCTTGTCGGCTTCTTTAATTGCTTCTAGTGCGCCTGCAGGCGGGCCACTTCCCCAGTAGCCAGCCGTGTACCCGAGCGAAATATTTTTTGCCATTTAGTCACCTTAGATGACGCTGGCTGAGTGCGGTAACGAGCAATAAACATGGCCCCTACTGGGATGACAAAGAACAAGATCTTTGTAGGCATTGGCTCGTATGCGGCTGCAAGGTAAAGGCCTAACCCGCCAGCTACGAGATATGAGAAAAGAGCCTGAAGAGCGATTGCGATTCGTGAAGGTTGCTTCATGTATCTATCGTCTCGCAGCAACCTTTCGTGAAGGTGAATTACACGCCAACACGAGTTGACTATTCAAAGAAGCGTAGGGGGGCCGCCGATGACTATCGGGTGAAGCCGAAGGCGCCACGTTCGCGCACCCTGTCCATGAAGTCTGGCAAGTACGCATCTTTGGGAGTCAGACGCACCATCTCATCGAGGATGACTGCGTCGTCACCAACAAGAATGCGCCAATCGCCCTGTTGCACACTGTCCAAAATGAACGTTGCTGCTTCGGCTGCAGACATCGGCGCGTTATCTCTGAAAGATTCGCCACCAGCAATCATGAGTACTCGCAAGTCCTCGTCGCTGAATGCGCTTGTGTCGATGCCACCCTTGGCCATGCGTTCGCGTGCCTTCTCTAACTTTTCTGCGCTCATTTCTTTAGGGTCGTTGCCAAGCAACTTTCCAGAGTTAATAGCAATTGATGTTCCAATGTGGCCTGGCATAACAACTGATGCGCGAAGTGTGGGTGCGTTCATACGGAAATCTGTAATAAGAGCTTCAGTGAAACCTTTGACAGCAAACTTTGCTGCGCTGTACGCAGTGTGTGCGGTGTTGGGTCCGAGCGATGCCCAAAAACCATTGACAGAACTTGTATTCACTACGTGTCCAAACGGTGCTTTCAGAAGAAGAGGAAGAAACGCACGAGTGTTGTAGTACACGCCGTACCAGCACACTCCAAATGTCTTTTCCCATTCGGTGCGGTCGCTTTCGACGATGCTTCCGCCACCGCCGATACCAGCGTTGTTGAAAACCACGTTTACATGAGGGCGCCATGCGGCAACTGCATCACGGAATGAAAGTACTTGTGCTTCGTCAGAAACATCTGCCATGTGCGTGAGGATTGCGCCAGGGTTACCGTCTTTCACGCATATGTCGACAGTTTCTGCGAGGTTGTCAACGATGACGTCACACGTCGCAACGTCACATCCTTGTGCCGTGAGCTGACGCACTAATTCGCGACCCATACCTGTACCGCCACCGGTTACTACCGCGACATGTCCCTTGTACCCGTTTTCGAATCGCTCTGCCATTGTTCCCCCTCGGAAAAGAGTTGCGCTCTGCAACACGTGTGACAGTAGTAGGAATAGGACCCTTTGGTCATTTCGGACCACCCATTGCGTACGGTGAAGGTATGAAACGGATCTCATCCAACATTGTCGGCACCTCAATCTTTGCATTGGCCTTATCCACTGTGGTTGTGGGGGTGGCTTGGGCAGGTTCATCTGCATTGCGTAACCCCGAGGGCACTATCTCCGCCAGTGACACCACAATGCCAACAGACGACTCGGTGCCGAATGACGGCGACAATATTGTTATCGAACCTGGCACTCCATTGGACAATTCGGAACTGACGCAGTTGGTCGCAAGCTTGTCTGAACAGATTGATGATTTATCCGATGTCGTTAATCAAAGTGTCGAAGAACTCGACGCAGCAGTGAAGCGCATCACGGCCGCAGAGACTGGTCTTGCCGATGCACAAACCGATGCCACCAGTGCTTTGTCACAAGCAAAGAAAGCAGTGACTGCAGCCGAAGATGCTTCATCAAAAGCAGATGACGTTGCAACAACAGTCGAAGAGGTTTCTTCAGCGGTCACACAAGTGAAAACGAAACTCACGAAAATTAGCGATGACGGCACATACACCGGCACCATCACCCCTGCACAACTCAGTCGGAAACTCACCGCAGCCGACCTTGCAGGCGAATGGCCACTCGACCGAACTTCGGGCGACTTGGATTCGGCCAAACTGAAAGCTCCTACCTTTGGATGTTGGCCAGATTCTCGCTACAACACTGTTGTCACTTTCGACTCTTGGTCCCGTATCGCCTGTCTACGCCTGCCGAAGTAAGGTTGCCCCAAACAGGGGGTCCTCATGGTGTCAGTTAACGGTTCAGTGTCTTCAGGATATGAAGGTGTCAAAGATGCGTTCGCCGCAAATTTCAATGATGATTTTGAAGTAGGTGCATCTCTCGCAGTCATGCACAAAGGTGAGATGGTTGTCGACATCTGGGCGGGTCACCGCGAGATGGAACGCACAACTGAATGGGAAAGCGACACCATTATCAATGTGTGGTCAACCACAAAGACAATGATGTTTCTCACATTGCTCACACTTGCCGATCGCGGAGAACTCTCACTCACAGATCCCGTGTACAAGTACTGGCCAGAGTTCAAAGCCAATGGCAAAGAAGACGTAGAAATTCGTCATCTCATGGCACACACCGCCGGTCTCTCCGGATGGGACCAGAAGTTGTCTGCAGAAGACCTTTACGATCATGACAAGTGTGCTGCCGCCTCTGCTGCGCAGGCCACATGGTGGAAGCCGGGGTCACAATCTGGTTATCACGCAATCTCGCAGGGTTACCTCATTGGTGAAGTAGTGAAGCGTGTGACCGGTCAGTCGCTTGGCAATTTCTTTCGTGAGAACTTTGCCGAACCACTTGGTGCCGACTTCCATATTGGCACTGGCGCTGAACACGATGACCGAATTTCCTTGGTCATTCCCGCAGAGCAAGGTTTGCCAGCAGAAGTAGATCCCAACAGCATCGCGATGCGCACGTATATGAATCCAATGATGGATGCTCGTATGTCATGGACAAAAGAATGGCGTCGCTGTGAAAGCCCTGCCGCCAATGGTCATGGCAATGCGCGTTCAGTTGCGCAATTGCAATCCATCATTTCGCATAATGGCGAAGTTGGTGGCAAGCGGTTCCTTTCTGCCGAAGGAGTGAATGCACTCTTTACCGAGCAGTCAAATGGAATGGACGTAGTACTCGGAGTGCCCATGAAGTTCGGTATGGGTTATGGCCTTAACTCTGAACATTCACCGTTGAGCCCGAACCCACGTGCGTGCTTCTGGGGCGGTTGGGGTGGTTCACTCGTCGTGAACGATCTAGATGCTGAGCTCACCTATGCATATGTAATGAATCGCATGGGTAACGGCACGGTGGGCGACATGCGCGCCGCCGGCCCACTCATGGCGTTGTTCGGAGCAATCGCCTAAACAAATGTCATTGCGTTACGCGCAATGTAGTTATTTCAAATGGCCGAAGGGTGATACTGAATTCATTACCCGTCGATGGCAATGAATTCTTCTCAGCATTCTCTAGGGCATCGCATCGGAACATGTGTAACTGATCGTCTGTCTGAGTAATTGTGATTGTGCCGCTCGTGCGTGCACCACGCGTCTCCCACAAACGAATGATGATGTCGCCGCTGTCATCATCTGCAGGTTTCATGGCGCTCACTAGTGCTCCAGGAACATTCATCACCAAATTTGCATCCGGCAAACCAGGAGTTCCGTCAACAATGCGGTGCGGATACGCAATACGTGCTGCAGTTTCCTCGATGCCATTAGTAATTGCGTCGCCAGGTGTGAGCATGACTGCCCATGTCAATCGTTGAGCACCAAGATCTGCCTCGGGGTCTGGAAAGCGAGGGGAGCGAAGCACGGTAAGACGCAATGAGTTTCCACGAATGTCGTAGCCACGTGGTCCGTCGGCCAGGATTGCAGCGCCAAATGCAGGTTCACTTACAGCTACGTATCGATGCGCACACACTTCGAAGCGAGCAATGTCCCAACTCGTGTTCGAATGACGTGCTCTGCGCACATGACCAAATTGTGTTCCACATGTTGCCTCAAGTGATCGAAGGTCGGTGGGAAGTGTCCACTGCAGACGACGTTCCTGCTCATGCCAATCAGCTTCTAGTGACACATCTAGTTGTTCTGCAGCCGCACACAGTGAATAGCGCACAACTAATCGTGAAGATTCGGTAGCGAAGAGACATTCGACTGTGGCACGTAGTGGCGAAGATTCGACAACCACTGGAACTGAATCTGCAACGAGTAACAAAGCAGGCGCATTTGCATCTGTCATGTCTATGTCCCATGCGTCGTACTCAGCAGGAGTGTCTTGACGAAGTGTGAAATGCGCAAAGTCGCCAGATGCGAAAAGGTTTCGCTCACTATTTCGAATCGATGTGATTGCACCATTTGTGTTTACAGACACTGAAAACAACCCATTTGAAAGTGTGATGATGCCGTCAGTGACACTCACTGTTACAGGTGCATGACCACCGAGTAGCTCGCTAGTTGGTGCGGCTGAACCAAATGCGGGTGCATCAATCCACATTGGTTGTGCATCAATATCGACAACGCCATGAAGCGCAACTGGCGCTGGATTCATAACGTGAACTTCGGTGCCACGCACTGGAATTATCTTTGCAAGATGGTTTTCAATTTCATCCGCAATTGCGGCATGCTCGGCCTCTGCATCATCGTGCACCCATGCAATGGATGATCCAGGAATGATGTCGTGGAATTGCTGTGTCAAGACGCGCTGCCACAAAGTGTCAATACCTGTTGGCCGCACGCCACGAAGAACAGACCACAGTTCAAGTTCGTGCAAGAGACGTTCGCTATTGCGATTTCCCTGCTTTGTGCCAACTTGGGTGGAGTATGTACCGCGATGCTTTTCGAAATACATTTCTCCCACCCACCGCGGAGCAGTGGTGCCGTATTCCTGTTCAGCCTCAGCGAAGAATCCGCTGACAGTTCCAAATGACACTTGGGGGACGCCTTCAAGGTTTGCGGCTAAGCGGCCTCGCTCGATCATTGTTTGAGTAGGTCCGCCGCCACCGTCGCCGTGTCCATAGAGAACTAAGGACGTGTGAGAACCAACGTGGTCGCGATAGTTGCGCTCAGCAAAACGCAATTGAGATGGCGTCATGATCGCGTTGTATGTATCAACGGGGCTGAAGTGAGTGAACACCGAAGTTCCGTCGATGCCTTCCCACCAGAACGTGTGGTGAGGAAACTTGTTGGTTTCATTCCAACTGAGTTTTTGCGTGAAGAACCATTTGCATCCGCCATGAGCAACTATTTGTGGCAATCCACCGGGATAACCAAAGTCATCGGGAAGGAATGCACCGTTGCATGTACGGCCGAACCAGTCACTGAACGCACGTTGGCCTTGAACGACTTGTCGCAACAAGCTTTCACCGTCGGGCAAGTTGAGATCGGTCTCGACCCACATTCCACCCACTGGTTCCCATCGTCCTTCCTGAACAAACTTGACAACTTTGGCGAAAATATCTGGTGCATCTTCAGCAACCCATGAATAATGCTGCGCTTGACTATGGCAGTACACGGCATCTGGATTTTGTTCAAGGAGATGCACAGCGTTTGCAAAAGTGCGCACGGCTTTGCGGCGCGTCTCTCGAATTGGCCACAACCACGCAGTATCAAGGTGTGCATGACCTGTTGCCGTGATGCGATGTGCGGATGGTCCGTTTCCGACTGTGAGAACTGCATCAAGAGCTTGGCGTGCGGTACTCGCAGTCTCAATTACATGAGCAACATCAAGTGCCAAGTCACATTTTTCTAGAGCAGAGAAAATGCGTGCACGTTGTGGTGAGTTGTCGGGAAGGTCAACCGCAAGGTCTATGACTGCATGAAGTGCAATCGCCAGATCATTCACTTCAGAGTTGAAGGTCGCGATGTGCGCAGCACGCAATGAATATATAGGTGTGGTCGGTGCTGTCGCTGGGTCTCCGAAAGTGGTGGGGCCGTAACCGTATTCGTGGCCAGCAATGATGGGAGTCGCTGCTGCTTCCACCCAGATGTCAACTTCCGTGCCAGCTGTTTGAGTTCCTAAATGAATGAGGCGACGGTCTGGCTGTATGGCGTGCAGTATTTCACCGTTACGCCAGGCAACAGCTTCAACTTGAAAACCATCGCCGCGTCCAACGAAGCCAAGGTCCATGTATGCAACAAGAGGAACGTTGCTGAGTTCTTCTGGAACCACTGCCTGAAGATGAAACCATCTTGTGTGCCACGCGCGTCCCCATTTGCTCCCGATTGCAAATGGTTGAACTGGAGAAGATGTGGCCGTGTCGTAGCTCGGGGATTCAAACCACTCTTCGGTTGCAGTGATCGTGAAGTTCAGTGGTCGTTGCGTGATAAACGGAGTGACGCGTTGTTCGAGAAGTCTTTGAGCACGCTGCATTGCAGGTGCTGTTACTTTGTGCGCCATGAAGTTCCCTTTTGTGCCTAGGGGTTTAGATTATGCGTTCCATCTTCATTGTGAAAGCGGTGTGGTACTGCCACAGAAGAAATTCTCCATCGCGTTGACGGCGCACTTCGATTCCTTCCAGATCCTTTGGTCGTAGCACCAATACTCCGTCTTCATAGGACGCAGCCACAATCAGTGGTGTTGTGAGGTCCATCTCAAACACATCGTGGCACCCATTTTCGTGCGTTCCATCTACGGCGAGGAAATCATGAATCACATGACCTGCTGTCACGATGACGCGTCGGCCGGCCTGTTCGATGCGCTCAACATGATTCCAGAGAGGTAACTCTTTCGGTGCTGGTTCGCCATTCATGGTTACTTCGATTGGTCGCCACGTGCCACGTAGGTCAGGTGCATCGGCGCTGAGTGGCTCGCTACATTCAGAAAGAAATGGGCCGGGCATTTCTCCGTGCCAACCTCCAGCGGGTGTGTTGACGCGAGGAATATCAGATGTAAGGGCCATGCCTAAACAATACGAGTTTTGAACTCGGTATCACCACACGGGGTCGACCACAGCAACTTTGCCGAGTCGTTCTTCTAGTGCGTCGCCTACTGCAAGAAGCCGGTCTTCTCGCCATGCGTGCGTTGCAATCTGCACGCCCAATGGGATGCCATTTTCGTGTCCGACAGGAAAAGCAAGAGATGGAATTGCAAGCGCTGCAAGATTGACGGTGTAGCGCAGGTCGCTCCACAAGTCGGCCATGTGTTCTGGGCCTTCGAGGTCTTCGTTCATGCGCATAAAAGGTTTCGCGAGTACCGGCATGACGAGAAGTGGATACTGCTCAAAGAAAACATTCCACGCCCTAAAGAGAAGATCCCGATCCGCCAGTGCTTGCATAATGACTTGCGGTGTTGGCGGGGGAAATGCGGGAAGCATTCCCTGGATTGCTTGAGTTAGTCCAGAGTCATTCAAAAGTTCTAGTTGAGGAACGAGCCCTAATTGAACGTCGAGTGTGCCAAGACGGAGCCACATTCCAAAGAGAATTTCCAACATAGGAGGTGAGATCTCTTCCACTTCGTATCCCGCATCTTCTAGAAGTACACCAACTTTTCGAATAGCGAGACGTGTCGACTCATGCATGTCTCTGCCATCTTCAACAAGCAGCGCAACACGTAATGGTGCTTTCGTTTCGGGAAAATCGTTTTGCATTGGCACCCAGAATGGATCATTCCAATTTGGAAACTGCATTGCTGAATACCCAAGGCGAAGATCTGCCATTGTGCGCGCCAATGGGCCTTGCGTGGACATCATCATCGCTGATAGTCCGCGAGGGTTTGGGTTAGATCCGCCACTTGGCATTCGACCGATTGTTGGTCGTAAGCCGATGACACCATTGCAAAACGCAGGCCAACGCACAGAACCTGCGACATCGTTCCCCTGAGCAATTGCGCACATGCCAGTGGCTACCGCAGCGCCGGCACCACCGCTAGAACCACCAGGGGTGAGATGTTGGCCGTATGGATTATGAGTCTCGCCGTGAAGGTCATTGCCTGTATGGGAGCGCAGTGCAAACGCGGGGGAGTTTGTGCGCCCCAGCATCACCGCACCATCATTGAGCAGACCCTGAATACTTGCGTGAGTAGACGCAGATGGATTGTCTTTCAGTGCGCGAATTCCGTTGTCCATCGGATACGGAAGATGGTCAGTGTTGATCTTGGTGGTAATCGCTACGCCAGCAAGTGGGCCATGAACATTGCCCGCGTCGACTTCTTGGGCGCGTGCTCGTGCCTCTACGTCCGTGCGCACTACAACTGCATTGAGTTTCTTGTTTACGTCGTTGATGCGATTGATATGCGACTCTGCAACCTCGGCGGCGCTGAGCTCTTTTGATTTAATGAGTCGGGCGACTTCGACTCCTTCAAGTGACCATGGTTCTGTTGTCATTTTGTACCCCCGTTCAAAATGTTGAATCTTTATGGTTCGACTATTGCGAAACCCATTTCAAAGATGTCAATGTTGCCGAACACAGTCAGAAGCGCACCGCCATCACCATCAATGGTGATGTTGCCCGCTTGAATCTGATCCATGAATGTGGTGGATTGCGTGACTACATCAATCAAGGTTGTGCGAGCCAGTGTCACCGTGGCATCTGCATTGTCTGACTGACGACCCGGTGTGTAATACAAAGTTCGATTAGAGATCCCCATAATCCACAGTTCCTTAGTATCTGTGAAGTTCCAGTTGATACATGTGGTGAGGCCGCCAAGTTCTTCCTGCTTCATTCGTACAGCAAGCGAGTCGAATACCTGTTCCACTGTCATTGCCAGTAGTAGGCCGCGCCCACGAACCGCACTAGATGATGGTTTTGGTGGTCCTTTTCGTAGTTCTTGTGCACCCATGAGATATGCGTTACGAAATGTCGACGATTCAGCCTGGTAACCGAGTTGCTCCAAAGCATCTGCTTGCAAGTTTCTTGCATCAGTATTTGTTGGGTCTGCAAACACCAAGTGGTTCACAATTTCGGTGACCCATCTGTAGTCGCCTGCGTCAAATGCAACTCTTGCATTCTTCAACAACGCATCTGCGCCGCCAGCTAGTTCCACATATCGTTTGCCTGCTTCAGTTGGTGCGTACTTGTTGAGGTTTGCGGGGTTTGCGTCATACCAACTGAGGTAGCGCTGGTAGACAGCCTTCGAGTTGTGGATGAGGTCTCCGTAGTACCCACGAGTGTGATCATTAGCTAAGAACTCATCGGGGAGTTGCAGCATGTTTGCAATTTCAATGCCTGTGTAGCCCTTGTTTGCGAGTCTCATTGTTTGGTCGTGCATCCATCTGTATACGTCGCGTTGCAACGTGAGGAACTCAAGCAGATCTTCGTTTCCCCAGCGCGGCCAGTTATGAGATGTAAAGAGAATCTTGGTGTCTTTGCCGAACAACTCCATCGCTTCGTTGATGTACTTTGTCCACTTCAATGAGTTGCGCACTAGTGCACCTCGAATAGGAACCAAGTTGTGCATTGTGTGCGAGCAATTTTCTGCCATGCACAGCCAACCGAAGTCCGGGAAGAAGAAGTTCATCTCTGCAGGAGCTTCGGTCTCGGGAGTTAGTTGGAAGACAATGCGGACACCATCGACAACTAACTCTTCGCCCGTAAACGTGATGTCTTCTGTTGGCGCAATTAGTCCGGGAGGCCCAAGCGGCACAGAATTTCCAAGACCGCAATCCACATGGCCAGTAGGGCCAGCAGGAAGTAGTGGACCAAATTGATAAGTGGAACGACGATTCATCGCCGGACCAGCAATCACATTTTCTCCCACTGTTTCGTGCAAGAAACCTACGGGCGCAATCACACGGCAACGGCCTGCGTCAACCTCTGCCTGGGTGGTCACTCCGAGCACGCCTCCAAAGTGGTCTGCATGTGAGTGCGTGTAAATCACACCTGTCACGGGGCGATGCCCAAGGTGGCTAGTGATGAGTTCGTAGCTGGCCCGTGCGGTGGCCTCGGTGGTGAGTGGGTCAATAACAACCCAACCTTCAGTGCCCTTGATGAATGTGATGTTCGAGATGTCGTAACCGCGTACTTGCCACACTCCGTCGGCTACTTCAAACAATCCGTGGTTGGCGTTCAAGCGAGCATGACGCCACAAGCTGGGGTTCACGGTGTCTGGTGCCTCGGGGGATTGGCGAATGAAGTCATATCGATTGGTGTCGGTCACCATTCGTCCAGATGGATCGTCGATGCGTCCGCCGGGATATGAGGCGATGAATCCACGAGTGGCGCGTTCAAAATCCCCATCATCCATCGGGGTGGAGACAGCAGCGTTCCTCGATTTGGTGTGAGTCGACGCTGGTTTTGGTTGCTCGGTGCTTGCCATGGTGGGCCTTTCTGGGTCAATGCGAGATTACTAGGCATACCAGTGGGGTCATTAATGAGGTGTACCTGACGGCTTCGTTCGCCTCGGAGATTCTTGCCCCGTGGGAACTAAGGTCAAGTCATTACCTCATTTGAGGATTTTCTACAGGAGGCCCTTATGCCCAAGCCAGGAATGCACTCAGGATTAGAGACAGACGACGTTCTGAATCTCGCGATGTCAGAGAAGGCACAGCCGCTGTTCAACGCAGTGAAGAAATTCATCGCTGAAGAAGTAGAACCAATGGCAGAGAAGTTCTACGCACTCGGAGAAAATCGTGAAGACCGCTGGCAGTACGCGCCAGGTCAACTTGAACTGTTGGAAGAAGTTAAGTCAAAAGCAAAGAAGCAAGGTCTGTGGAACTTCTTCTTGCCAAATGCAGAAACTGGCGAAGGCTTGTCAAACCTTGACTACGCATACATCGCGGTTGAACTAGGTAAGAGCCCACTTGCATCTGAGAGCCTCAACTGTTCAGCACCCGACACAGGCAACATGGAAGTTCTTGAGCGTGTCGGTACACCAGAGCAAAAAGAAAAATGGTTGAAGCCACTCATGAATGGTGAGATTCGTTCTGCCTATGTCATGACCGAACCAGACGTCGCATCATCTGACGCAAAGAACCTTCAGTGCTTGGCAGTTCTCGACGGTGACGAATGGGTCATCAACGGCGACAAGTACTACGCATCAGGTGCCGGCGATCCACGTTGCAAGATTTTGATTGTCATGTTGCTCACCAGCCCCGATGGTCCACCAAGCCGCAAGCACTCACAAATTCTTGTACCAATGGATACACCCGGAGTGCAGATTGTTGGTCCAATGGAAGTATTCGGCGAAGACGATGCTCCACACGGCCACATGCACCTTCGTTTCAACAACGTGCGTGTTCCAAAAGAGAACCTCTTGCTTGGTGAAGGACGTGGTTTCGAAATTTCTCAAGTTCGTCTCGGGCCAGGACGTATTCACCACTGCATGCGTGCAATCGGTGCGGGCGAGCGCGCTCTTGAGTTGATGATCCGTCGTGGTCTTACTCGTGAAGCATTTGGTCGCCCAATCGTGCGGTTGGGAAAGAACCCAGAAGTTATTGCAAAAGCTCGTATCGAGATCGAGGCATGTCGTCTCATGGTATTGCGTGCTGCAAAAGCAATGGACACCATGGGTAACGCAGAAGCTCGTATTTGGGTCAGCGCTATTAAAGCAATGGTGCCCATTCGTATTTGCGCAATCATCGACGAAGCAATTCAGATGCACGGCGCAACAGGTGTTTCACAGTGGACGCCACTTGCCCGTATGTACGCAAGCCAGCGCACGCTTCGTTTGGCCGACGGCCCAGACGAAGTGCACTGGGGTGTTGTTGCACGAGCTGAAATCAACCGCTACGAAGGCGAAGCATCACCGCTGAAGCCACAGGTGTACCGCGGTATGTTCAGCGGTCCAAGCTGATTCACAATGTATTTTTCTGCTTGGGCTAACAGTGCCCACCCATGGACTGAAGTACGGGATTTTGCAACAGCTGTAGAAAACATGGGGTGGGATGGCTTCTGGTATGCCGACCACTACATGCCAAATACTCCTGATGGTGAACCCATCGCCGGCAACTTCAACGAGTGTTTCAGTGTTCTGTCTGCATTGGCAGCTACCACGTCGCGTATGCGGTTGGGTTCACTCGTAACCCCAACAACAGTGAATCATCCGGCACTCATTGCCAATCGTTCAGCCACCATTGACCAAATCAGTAATGGTCGCTTTGTCCTTGGTATGGGTGCGGGCTGGCAAATCAACGAGCACAAGGCATATGGCATCGAGTTATTCGACGCAAAACCGCGCGTTGATCGCTTTGCCGAAGCAATTGAAATCGTGAAGAGCTTGCTAAGCCAAGAACGAACAACATTCAATGGCGAGCACTTTCAGATTACGAACGCACCATGTGAACCAAAGCCTGTGCAATCACCATTGCCAATCTTGGTTGGCACGGGTGGAGCACGAATGCTGCGTCTCACTGCGCGTTTCGCTGAAGAGTGGAACACGTGGGGCACACCAGAAGTAGCTGGCGACGTCATTCAGAAGTTGCGAATTGCATGTGAAAAAGAAGGTCGTGATCCTGCGACTGTTCGCACATCGGTGCAACCGCTTTTCTTTCTTTGTGCTTCAGATGAAGCAGTTGAAAAATTGCGTCCATTGGTTCCGGCAGATCGTTCTGTTCTGGGAACTCCATCTCAAATCGTTGATGCAGTAGGTCAGTACAAAGAACTTGGTTTTGACGAAATCTGCGTTCCTGACTTCACACTGGGGAATTCTGCATCGGAACGTCTTGACTCGTATGCAACATTCTGGAACGAAGTAGCAGTTCACTTCCGTTAAGTCGTAATCAGTGCGAGTCGTTAATCCGGCTCGTAGATCACAATGCTTGGTGGCGATTCCACAGCAGTAGTTGTCGAAGTTCTTGTTTGCGGCGTGAAGTTCTGTTTTCTCTGAGGCAGTACGGGCATCGCATCAACACGTGATTCGGTCACGACAACTGAACCTTCGTTGTTCATACTGAGTGTGCTGCTAGATACGAATGAACCAGGCTGCATAGAAAAACGTGATGGAGAACTGTTCTTGCCGTTGGCTCCCTTTAGCGAGACCTCAATTGAATTGTCTGTGAGTCGGTATGCAATGAGCGACGTGCCACCCCGCAACGTGCTGTGTGTGATTTGATTTCGTGCCGCGAGTGACACCCGCAGAATTCGATCTCTTGGTGCCTGAATTTGAGTTGACTCTTTTCTGGCAGAAATGACGGACGATTCAGAGTTCTTTGTGGATTGAAGTGCGATGTTTCCCGCAATCTGAATACTTGCCATATTGGGACGGACAAGGGTGGCGACTGCATCACCGGTCATCGAGACGTTGTTGTTGCTCTGGAAATTCACATCAAAGTCGCCAATATCTGCTGGAAGTGTGATTGTCAGTAGCCCGTTGATGCCATTCTTTGATGTTTCAATTGTCGCCCCATCAATGGTGTTTGTAGTCGAATCTGAAGTTGTTGTGATGTCACCGCGACGACTGTTCAAGCGAACGTACACCGGATTCTTTGGATCCTGTGATGACACAGTGAGGGTTGTTTTCTTTACGTCCTCGATGTCAAGACAGAAGGGACATTGAAACGGTCCTTCGCGCGAGGCAATGGGGGTCAATTCCAAACTGCCAGTGCCGCCGCGCCAATCGACAAACGTGCCATCACCTCGCTGCAGTGCGTTGTTGTACGACCACGTATTTAATGATTTGTCTATCTCTATTTCTCGTCGCTCGCCCGGATAATTGTTGTCGTATACATGGATGACAAAAGTTTTGGCGCGCTCTGTAACTGCAAATGGCATCACTGAGTGACCAGCATTGTTGAAATACATGCCGACGGTGTAGCCATCATTATTGATGAAGCCATTCATGAGGTCATCAAGAAGTTCCAACGGTGAATGCAAGCGTGATTCCTCCGCCCGATTCGCAACTTCCGGTAGTAGTTGTGTCGCCCACCAATACACAAGTGCTTGGTTTAGTTGTCTGTTGTTCTTGCGAATTGAATTCACAGTGACGGACTGATTGAACTGTGATGGGTCATCAATTCCCATGTGCAGCCGTGCACTCAATGTAGCGATGCCTTCACACCGACCCCCTGCAAGTGCGCTATTCCACTCAATGAGTTTTTGGGTTGTGATGGGGCGAGCCGTACATGTTTTCTCGTTTCCACTTAGACATACAGAGTTATGGCCAAAGAGATCAATGAGAGTTTGGATGGTGATGTTTTCGTCAGCTTTTTGCGATCTTCCCCAGTTAGCAAAAGAGAAATCATCTTTCGAAAATGTAAAACCACTATCAATGCAGAAATTTCCTTGGCCCAATCGCGGAACAGGGGCATCGGTGCAGTTACTTGCCACTCGCTGCACGAGAGAACTGAAATCAGTTGTTTGCTGAGTTGCAGGTGTCTTCGTGTTTGAGCAGGAGGTCAACAGTATGAGAGACGCAACACCAATGAATCTCCACACAAAGCGACCCATAGTTCCTAAAGATACGGAACTCTCAGCGATTGTGGAAACATAGGGTCATGAGTTCTACGCCCGATGCCATTGATTCTTCGTCAGCGGGTAAGTACCAGGGAAGCATTGTCACGATTGTCCTTGTTGGAGTAGCAGCAGGCTTTCTCTCTGGGCTATTCGGAGTCGGTGGAGGCATCCTTATTGTCCCTGGCCTAGTTCTGGTTGCAAAGATGGATCAGCGAATTGCGCACGGCACCTCATTGGCTGCTGTGTTGCCAATCTCGGCATCCTCTTTATTGTCGTACTGGGCTCACGATCACGTGGATTGGCGCGTTGGGGCATGTCTTGCTGTGGGCGCACTCGCTGGCGCTGTGCTTGGCACGCGGTTACTTAACGTCTTGCCACATCGGGCACTGGCAATTGGTTTCGCCGGGCTACTTGTCGTTACTGCTGTGCGACTTTTCCTACCTCTTACATCCGAACCCACACGCGCCGTTCTCTCAGTAGGTCACATCGCTGCTCTTGTAGCAATCGGTGTTGCAACTGGAATCTTGGCTGGGCTACTTGGGGTTGGCGGCGGCGTGGTGATGGTGCCAGCCATGATGATGCTCTTGCACATGCCGTCTGCCATGGCAAAAGGAACTTCGGTTGCAGTCATCATTCCCACTTCGATCATGGGCACCTTTCGCAATCGCTCAAAGAAGAATGTGGATCTTCGGGCCGCAGGAATCTTGGGACTGGGTGGCATTTTCTCGGCCATGGCCGGCGGATGGATTTCTGCACGCATGTCAGACACGCTGTCAAATGTCTTGTTTGCAAGCCTTCTCATCATCGTGGCTGTCCGACTACTCCTGCAGATACGAGCCGACGATAAGGCTGGGGTCGTTCATTAATCCTCAAATGGAGTAGAACAACTCCATGGGAAAATCACGTCTTGAAGGAAAAGTTGCGCTAATTACTGGTGGCGCACGTGGCATGGGTGCATCAGAAGCACAGCTCTTTATCGATGAAGGGGCAAAAGTTGTTATCTCTGATGTCCTCGACTCTGTAGGCCAAGAAACAGCAAAACGTTTATCTCCCGATGGTTCTGTATGCACATTCATTCATCACGATGTAACGAAAGAAGATGATTGGGCATCAGTAGTGGAGTCAGTCATCAAGACACATGGTCAACTCGACATACTTGTCAACAACGCCGGCATCTTCGAACGTGGTTCAGTGCTCGACACCACACTTCCTGCATTCAGCCGCACGATGGATATCAATGTCACCGGAGTGTTCCTGGGAATGAAAGCAGTTGCACCGCACATGGTGAGCCGCGGCAAGGGAAGCATCATCAACATCTCGTCAGTCGCTGGTCTCGATGGCACTCCAGGATTTCTTGCATACGGTGCAAGTAAGTGGGCAGTGCGCGGTATGACCAAAGGTGTGGCGAAAGAACTTGCACCATTTGGTATTCGCGTTAACTCCATTCACCCTGGCATCATCGATACTCCAATGCTCCAAACATTTGACGAAGCAGGTGAAGGTGTGCGCGAAATGGTTCGCACGCGTATTCCACTTGGTTATGAAGCAGAACCGATTCATGTCGCACGACTTGCGTTGTACTTGGGTAGTGACGACAGTGCATATTCAACTGGTTCTGAATTTGTGGTTGACGGCGGTTGGTCAGCATGAGCATTCTCGGTACACGAGTTGTCCGAATTGAAGACCCACGTTTTCTCAAAGGTGAAGGAACTTACATTGGCAACCTTCCGATGGAAGGTGCACTACACCTCACATTCGTTCGTTCACCGATTGCGCATGCGCGCATCACTGGGTTCGATGCGAGCGAAGCATTATCTATGCCTGGCGTTCGCGCGGTATGGACTGCCGCAGATATAGATCTTCCCCCTGCACCACCTGCACACGGATTCATGAACAAGGGGATTGTCTTTCCTTATCTTGCAATTGACACCGTGCGTTACGTGGGTGACCTTGTGGCTGTTGTTGTCAGTGATGACAAGACCACCGGAACAGACGCCGCTGAGACAGTCATTGTGGACTACGAACCATTGCCCGTGTTGCTCGACATGGATGAATCAGTAAAAAACGAAAACTTGTTGCACCCAGATGCAGAGTCAAACATTGTTCTCACATTTGCAGCAGCTAGCAACGACGATATTTTTGCCGATTGTGAAGTAGTTGTTGATCTCACCATTGAGAATCAGCGTGTTGCTCCCGCACCAATGGAAGTTCGCGCTTGTGTTGCGTCGTGGGATGGTTCACGTCTCACACAGTGGGCATGTAGCCAAGGTGCGCATGGCGCACGCGACGGCCTTGCTGAAATTTTGGGTATTGATAAAGCCAATGTGCGTGTCATCACGCCAGATGTCGGTGGCGGCTTTGGTGCAAAGTCCGGCGTGTATCCAGAAGAAATTCTTGTGGGCTGGGCCACTCGTAAATTGGGCGTTCCAGTGCGATGGACAGAAACTCGTACCGAGAACATGGTTTCCATGGGTCATGGTCGTGCGCAGCGTCAACGTACTCGCATGGGTGGTACTCGCGATGGTCGCATCACTGCGTATCGATTGGACTTGTTGCAAGACGCTGGTGCGTATGCGCGTGCAGGTGCAGTGCTTCCATTCATGACTCGCATGATGGCTGGCGGTGTCTACGACATTGCAAACGTTCAATTCGAATCACACTCTGTTGTAACTAATACAACTCCTACCGTTGCGTATCGTGGCGCAGGTCGACCAGAAGCAACTGCAGCAATCGAACGAACGATTGACGAGTTTGCGCGCGTATGTGGAATAGACCCTGCAGAAGTTCGCCGCAAAAATTACATTGCACCAGCGGCATTTCCGCTCACCACATCTATGGGTGCCAAGTATGACTCAGGCGAGTATGCAGCAGCACTTGAACTTGCATTGAATGCTGCTGGGTATGAAGAACTTCGTAGAGATCAAGCTGCTCGTCGCGCATCAAATAGTCCAGTGCAGCTGGGTATTGGTTTGGCCTCGTATGTGGAGACAACTAATCCAATGGGATCTGGAGATTACGGCGCTGTCGAAATCACAGCTGATGGTGGAGCAATCATTCGCACCGGCTCTTCTTCGCACGGTCAAGGCCACCACACGGCTTGGTCAATGATTGTGTCTCAGTCCACTGGCATTCCAATGAACAAAATTGAATTCCGATTCGGTGACACAGACGACATTGATCACGGTGGCGGAACAGGTGGTTCACGTTCACTTCAAGTAGGTGGAAGTGCTGCAAAATTGGCCGCCGATGCTGTCATCGAAAAGGCGCGTCAACGTGCAGCGGATCTTCTTGAAGCCGCTGTAGAAGACATTGTTATCGACACGGTGCGTGGAGGTTTCCACGTGAAAGGGTCACCAACGCCAGTGCGTACGTGGGCCGATCTCATGGTTGCAGTCGACGCGCCTTTAGAAGCTGAGATTGACTTTGTCCCAGAAGGAGCAACCTTCCCATTCGGAACTCACGTGTGCGTTGTAGAGGTGGATATCGAAACTGGTTCGGTCGGCGTTGTGCGACATATTGCTTGTGACGATGCAGGAACAATCATTAACCCACTCTTGGTCGATGGCCAAGTGCACGGTGGGGTAGCGCAAGGAATTGCGCAAGCGTTGCTTGAAGTAGTCGCGTACGACCCTGATGGCAACCCCATCACTTCAAACCTTGCTGATTACGGTTTTATCTCAGCAGCAGAATTACCAAGTTTTGAGCGCGTGCCAATGGAAACTCCAACTCCTCGTAACCCACTTGGTGCAAAAGGTATTGGCGAAGCAGGCACCATTGGTGCAACTCCGGCCGTACACAACGCGGTGATCGATGCTGTGAGTCACTTAGGTGTTACCCATATTGATATGCCTTGTACGGCGTTTAATGTGTGGAGCGCAATTCAGTCTGTGCAGAAATAGTTACAGCAAATAGCACACTGTTACGCAGGTGCAGTTTCAATAGCAACGTCTTTGCCGGTGATTCTCAGACTGTCCTTCGCTAACCAAGCACCTATAGCGATGAAAATAAGCATCATGATTGCGCACCAAACAAAAGTGCTGCGACCGATTATTCCGTAAGCAGTGCCAGCAGCAACCGCCGCAATGCCGCCCGTCAATGTTTGGAGTCCTCCGAACAAACCTTGTGCTGAAGCAAGACGGTCGCGAGGGGCAACGATTGCTACCGCTGCAGACCCTCCTGTAATTGTGAGACCGTCCACGACTCCGTGCAAAATACCAATGACCAACATGGGATACGGCGACCACAAAACTCCGTACATCACCATGAATAGCGACGCGATGCTTAGTCCGCCGATGCTTGCCTTAAAGGGGCCTACCTTCTGAGTCATGCGACCACCGATTGGTGCCAGAAAAATCATTGGAAACGCAAACAGACTGATTCCTAAGTTTGCAACCCAAGTTGGCGCACTCATGTCGTCCATCATCACTGACCAGATCGCATCAAACGTGCCGATCATCGCAAACAATGCAAGACCAATAACGATTGCTCCTGCAAGCGGACGAATGCGCAGCATGTCGAATGCCAAGCGCTGTGTCGGAGCGTCTTCGATGTTCGCCTCTTGAAATTTCAAGCGAGACAATCCATACATAACTGGCAACAAGCACGCGGCCACGATTAGGAATGGTGCACTGAGTCCTAAAGTGTCAGCAGTCAGTGCAGACACAATCGGCCCAGCAGTAAACCCAGCAACACTTGCACTCACGATGAGACCGAGATTTCTTCCCATTCGCTCGGGATCAGAAAGTATCAAGATGCGCCGTAGTGCTGGCTCGGATATCCCTACTCCGAAACCTGTAAGTAGTCGGCCGATAAGTAATGGCAGAAATGCATGGCCGAATGCCATGAACAATGTGCCAACTATCTCGATGACGATGCCGGTTATGACGAGCTTTTTTGAGTGGCCCTTGTCTGCGAGAGGTGCAAAAAAGATTTGGGAAAGAAATCCTGTTAAGAAACCAATACCGACGATGATTCCCAACTTTGATTCGGCAATGTTGAATTCGTCGCGGAAGTCATCTAACACCGTAAACATCACGCCGTAGCTCATGGCCCCCAGTGCCGTGGCGGCCTGCAGCAAATACAAAGTTCTTTTGCGCATATTCGCCGGCTATTGAAGAGACGTCTTGACGTGCTCTATAAGAGTTGGCCATGTATTCCGTAGGCCAGGGTGCAAATCAAAAAGTCCAACTTCGTCAATGGGCACCCAACGTAGGTCGTCAGATTCAGCGTTGGCTTCGTATGCGCCAACATCTACTGAGGTGTGAGCAATCAAAGTGTCGTAGCGCCAATTGCCATGATCATCTGTGAACTGCATTTTGAACTCTATGTGTTCTCGGTCAATTCCAGTTTCTTCCCATGCTTCACGCGCCGCTCCCATCCATGGCTCTTCATGCGAATCGAGTGCGCCGCCTGGTAGGGCCCATGTGCCTCCGCCGTGTGTCCATGCCGCACGAAGTTGCAACAGAACTGAAGCAGGTTCAATGTCTGTGCGTACAAGGAGTAATCCGGCCGCACCGTGCAGCCCCCAGTGGCGAGATTGACACTTTGTGCACAGCACCCATCCGTCACCATCTCTTGTTGCCACATCTTTATGTTCGCACAAATGCCCTGATGAAATCCCTATTGGCGTTCGTGCTCTACGGTGGGGAGATGCATGTAGAGCGATTAACAGGGGTTTTAGGGGCGCGAGTACATGTTGGGCCGCTACAAGAACTATCAGTTGATGAACTCGCCGAACTTCGAGCACTTGCGTGTGAACACGAGGTCATCATTCTTCCTGGGCAATCATTAACCCCGCTTGAACAAGTGGATTTCTCTCGACGACTTGGACCTGCAGCCGATTCACCATTTATTGAACCAAGCCCTGATCATCCTGAAGTCATCAAGGTATTGAAAGAGGCGAGTGACGGCAATGCGTTCAATTTTGGAGGAGCATGGCACAGCGATTTCAGTTTTCAAACAACACCACCGTCGTTCACCGTGTTGCACGCCTTGGATATACCTCCATATGGTGGCGACACATTGTGGTCTTCAATGACAGCGGCGTATAGGGCGTTGTCGCCACAACATCAAGAACAACTGGCGCCCCTTTCGGCAGTGCACACTGCGCGTGATGCATACTCCCCAAAGATGCAGCCACTGCATTCAGGTTTGTCGAGCATGAACATTGTGTGCGATGAGTCGGCGAATAACACGGAGATTCATCCACTCATCACTACGCACGCCGAAACTGGCAAGAAGGTGCTCTTCTATAACCGTGCGTATGTGCGTGACCTATTAGGGATGGCTGATGAGATTGAAAAACTTCGCTTGATGGATTGGCTGCACCTTCATACAACAGATGCAAAGTTCACTGTTCGCCACAAATGGTCTGTAGGTGATGTAGCAATTTGGGATAACCGTTCTACGCAACACAATGCGCTTAATGATTACGCAGGGTTCCGAAGAGAACTACATCGCACCACTGTTCGTGGTGAGCGCCCTGTTGCGTAATTCTGGTTGTGACTCCCATGGCATTTGATTGGCACACTGCAACCGATGCTGAAGTGGATTATGAGTATTCACCGTCGCTGCATGCGTTGAAGCCCCTGGCTGAATACCTTGATGAATACCATCGGTTGAGCCAGGGCCACGATGCTCGGGCCTTGCGAAAAAATGGCCAACCTCTATTGATCTACATTCACGGCGGATATTGGCAACGGCTATCCGCTGCTGATTCATTGTTCAATGCACCTGATGCACTTCGTCATGGAGTGTCACTGCATGCGGTGGAGTACACACTTGCTCCACACGCACGAATTCCTCAGATAATTGAGGAATGTATTGCTGATGTTCTGTCTGTGATGAGAGAAATGCAACCGTCCCACGTCGTTCTCGCCGGCTGTAGTGCGGGCGCACATCTGGCTGCCATGTGTGCTCGCGATGAACGTATTGGAAAAGAACTAAATGGGGCCGCCCTGTTAAGCGGCGTGTACGACGTGCGACCAATAGTGCGAACACCCACAAATGATCCACTTTTTCTCACTGATGAATCTGCAGCAGAAGTGAGCCCGCAATTGTTGCCTCCAAGCTTCGTCTCACGTGCCTTATTGGCCGTTGGCAAGCATGAGCCCTCTGAATTCATTCGTCAAAATAATGAGTACGCAGAATTGTTGGCAACCACGGGAGCAGATGTGCAGGTTGAGGTGGTGGAACACCGTGACCATTTCAATTTGCCGTATGACTTGCTGCGCGAAGACACAAAAGTGGGACAATGGGTTCTTAAGGCTTTAGGAAAGGTATCTGTATGAGTTGGTCAACATTTGCAGATCGCGCTGCTGCTTTAGATGCTGCTGACTCGTTGGCTCCCATTCGATTGCTGTTCGATATTCCCAAAGACGTTGTGTATTTCGATGGTAACTCTCTTGGGCCAATGACTATTCGATCTCGTGAAGTCCTCGACCACACAATCAACGTCGAATGGCGTGAGCGTCTGATTCGTTCATGGAACGAAGACTGGCTCGCAATGCCTTTGCGTATTGGTAACAAAATCGCGCCGATTATTGGTGCAGCTCCTGACACAGTCATTGCGTGTGACAACACATCGATCAATCTGCACAAAGCATTAATGGCTGCAGTGGCATTACGACCCGGCCGTACCGAAATAGTGATTGATATCAATAACTTTCCGACCGACATCTACATCGCACAAAGTGTGGCCGATCAGCATGGTCTGCATTTAGTTGCAGTTCCGGCAGAAGAAATTGCTAGCGCCATCAGTGAACGCACTGCAGTCGTTACGGCTACTCACGTTGATTATCGATCGGCAAACATTCTCGACGCTGCAACCATCACACAAACTGCGCACCAACACGGCGCACTCATGGTGTGGGATCTTGCTCATACGACTGGCGCTGTGCCATTCAACGCATCGGAGTTGGATATCGATTTTGCAGTGGGGTGTGGGTACAAATATCTCAATGGTGGACCAGGAGCTCCTGCCTTTATATATGTCGCTCCGCGGCTGTTGGAATCAGCTAGTCAGCCTTTGCAGGGGTGGTGGGGTCATGCGTTGCCATTTGAATTTGAGTTGGCATACCGACCAGCTGACGGCATCTCGCGTTTTCTCACGGGTACAGCCAATGTTCTCAGCATGAAATCGCTCGAAGCTGCCCTCGAGGTCTTTGATTCGGTTCCCATGTCTGACATTCGAGCCAAAAACCAATCGTTGACCTCGTTTTTTGTCGAAATCTACGATGAATTCCTTGCCGAACAGGGATTTTCCTTACGGTCACCCCGAGATGCCAAGAATCGGGGTAGCCACGTAGCCCTGGGGTATGCCGATGGGAAGGCTCTGCTTGAAACCCTTACGGCACAAGGGATTTTGGCTGATTTTCGCCCCCCAGACCTCATCCGTGTGGGTTTTTCGGCTCTCTATAACACCCATAGGGATGCTCTTGAACTGGCAAAACGGCTCTCTCCCATTGACCTTTTGTAAAGAAGCCCTGTAACTTGGCTCTACTACCCAGTAACGGTGGCATCTGCCACCACCTTCTCTAAGGGAGAAAACCAAATGAAGAAATCAAACCTGCTTCGTGCTGGTGCGGTTCTCGTGAGCCTTTCATTCGTAGTCACCGCTTGCGGTGGCAGTGATGATGCAGCAAGCGACACCACAGCCCCAGCCGCCACTACATGTGAAAGCCCTGTTGCAAGCATCGCTTTGCAGTTCCCCGAGACCGGTGACGCTGCAAACCTTGGTGCACCAATGCTCAAGGGTGCAACACTTGCAATCAATGAGTTCAACGCTGCTAACCCAGACGCTTGTGTAACTCTCAAGACATTTGACACCCAGGGTGACCCTGCAAAGGCACCTGGTGTTGCTCAGTCAGTAATTGACGATGCAACAATTCTTGGTCTTATCGGACCTGGATTCTCTGGTGAGTCACTTGCTGCACTTCCGTTGTACGACGAGGCTGGCCTCGCAACAATCACCGGTTCTGCAACAAACGCAACCATCCAGGACCAGGGCTTCAAAGTCTTCCACCGCATTCTTGCTAACGACGCCGTTCAGGGTCCAGCAGTTGCTAAGTACATCGCAGAAACATTGAAGCCAGCATCTGTTGGCATCATCGACGACGCTTCGGACTACGGCAAGGGTCTTGCAGACGCAGTTAAGGCTGCTGCTGGCAAGTCAGTTGTTGCAACCGATTCAATCGATCCAAAGGCTGCAGACTTCTCAGCTGCTGTTTCGAAGATGAAGGACGCAAACCCAGAAGTAATTTTCTTCGGTGGTTACTACGGTGAAGCAGCAAAGCTTTCCACACAGCTTCGTGACGCAGGTGTTGAATCAACACTCGTGTTCGGTGACGGTGTTAAGGATCAGGCTGGCTATGCAGACGCTGCAGGCCCAGCTGCTGAAGGTGCACTTATTGCATGCCCATGTAAAGACGGCAGCGCCGACTTCGCAGCAGCATGGCAAGCAGCCAACAATGAAGTTCCTGGAACCTATGGTGCTGAGTATTACGACGCAGCAAACGTTCTCTTGAACATCATCAAGGCTGGCGCGAAGGATCGTGCAGCAGTGCTCGCAGCTGTAAAGGCATACGACGCTCCTGGTATCACCAAGCAGATCAAGTTCACTGCAAATGGCGAAGCTACTGAAGCATCAACCATTTACATGTACAAGGTCACAGACGGAAAGATCACCTACGTCGCTGACATCAAGTGATAGTAGGTCGGTAAATCCGATCTAAAAATTGTTGTTCGTGGCGGTTGGGAATTTATTCCCAACCGCCACTGCAATAATGTGGGACACATCAATCGTAGGAATGTATGCGCGACTGGCTGATTTATAGAACTTTCTGGGACCTCACGGTGTCTGGAGTTGCACTTGGGCTCATTTATGCCCTTGTCGCGCTCGGTTACACCATGGTGTACGGCGTTCTGCGTCTCATCAACTTTGCACATTCCGAAATCTTCATGGTGGGTACGTTCGGCGTGCTCATCTCGCTCACTCAGGTATTTGGTATCAATCTTTTCGAAGATGGTGAGTACCCATATCGCAGTGGCATTGTTCTTGTTCTTATTCTCTTGGGAAGCACAGTTGCGGCCATGGTTGTCTCTGGCGCAGGTGCAGTTGTCTTGGAACGCACGGCGTATCGCCCATTGCGCGGAGCGGGCGACACTTTTGGCGCCGTAGTTCTTGCATTTCTCACGGGCTTAATTGCTTCTTTCTTGTTTACCGATTCCATGATGACCAATCTCATGATTGCGGCAGTCATCACTGGCCCACTCGCAGTTGTGTACGTGCGCATCTTTCGTAAAGGTCGCCAAGCTCCACGTCTTGCCTTCCTTATTTCTGCCATCGGCGCATCTATGGCAATGGCTGAGGCTGTTGCTACATGGGGCCCCGATGAGCGCGTTGTCTATAAAACGCCACGCGTTCTAGAAAAGAAAGTACTTTTCAACTTCTTCGGCGCTGACGTTCGCATCGACTATGTCATCGTTGCTTTTGGCGCAATTTTGATGATGACTGCGCTCTTGTTGTTCGTCAATCGCACCCGCTTGGGTCGCGGTATTCGTGCAGTGGCACAAGATGCAGAAACGGCTCGCATTCTTGGGGTGAACGTGAACTCCGTCATCCTTGTCACGTTCCTTCTTGGTGGAGCAATGGCCGGTGGCGCAGCAATGATGTTTACGTTGGTCTACGACCAGACTCGTTTCAACATTGGGTTCTTGCTTGGCGTCAAGAGTTTCACTGCAGCTGTACTAGGTGGTATCGGCAATATCAAAGGTGCACTTCTTGGTGGCATTGTCTTGGGTCTTGCCGAAAACTACGGCTCATCTATTTTTGGTGGCCAATGGAAAGACGTCATCGCTTTCATAGTGTTGCTAGTAGTTCTCATGTTCCGCCCTACAGGCATTCTGGGTGAGTCTCTTGGAAAGGCACGAGTATGAGCCTTACTGAATCTTTCCGTCGCCGCACTGCTCCGCAGTTACATGTGGGCAACAAGTTTCGTTCACTACCTAAATCGGCTCGTTGGTCAATCGGTGCGATCATTATTGCTGCCTGTTACTTCACGCCTTACTGGCCCGACGTGCCTGTGCTCGGCTGGATCGTAGATACTCCAGGTACCAGCTTCGAGAATGTTCTCACCGACCAGATCATGATGTTCATCCTCGTAGCACTCGGTTTGAACGTGGTTGTCGGTTTCGCAGGTCTGTTAGATCTTGGTTACGTAGGCTTCTATGCAGTTGGCGCGTACACAACCGCAGTGATGACATCGGGTCAGTTTTCGTGGCCATGGATTGCTGCAATGCCACTTTCTATTCTGATGGCCATGATTGCAGGCGTCGTACTCGGCACTCCCACACTGCGATTGCGTGGTGATTATCTCGCAATCGTGACGCTCGGGTTTGGTGAAATCATCCGCATCACAGCGAACAACTCTGATTGGTTGGGCGGACCCCGCGGCATCAACAAGATTGCGCGTCCGCCAAGCTTTGGGCCTTTTGAATTCTCCGTACTGAACGCAAAGCCATATTGGTATCTCGGATTTACAGTCATTCTCATTGTCATCTTCGTATTGACTCGACTTGAGAACAGTCGAGTCGGTCGCGCATGGGCCGCTGTTCGTGAAGACGAAGATGCAGCAGAACTGATGGGTGTCAATACTTTCAAGTTCAAACTGTGGGCATTCGCAATTGGTGCAGCCATCGGTGGTTTGGCTGGCGCTTTGTATGCCAGCAAAGTTGGTTTCGTCAACCCAGACAACTTCCAATTGCAACTCTCTATTTTGTTCTTGGCAGCTGTAGTGCTTGGTGGTACCGGAAGCATGTATGGCGTCATCATGGGTGGCATTTTGGTTGCGTGGATACCTGAGCGTTTCCGTGGGTTCGATACCCGTCGCTACTTTGTCTTTGGTGTTGTACTAGTTCTCGTCATGGTCTTTAGGCCGCAGGGAATCATTCCTCGGCGTACTGCCGCAGCGGGTATCTCCGGCAAGGAGGAATCGGAATGAGTGAAGTTCTTCTCAGCGTCGACGCGGTCACAATGCAATTTGGCGGTGTCACCGCTCTCGACAATGTTTCATTGCATATCAATAAGGGCGAGATCCTCGGGCTCATCGGCCCCAACGGCGCAGGCAAGACAACATGCTTCAACGTCATTACTGGCGTGTACGCACCAACAAAAGGTTTCGTCAGTTTCGATAACAAGTCATTGCTCGGATTGAAGCGTTATCAAATCACCAAGCGTGGAATTGCACGTACGTTCCAAAACATTCGATTGTTCCCTGATATGTCTGCAGTAGAGAACGTCATGGTGGGTATTGATGCACACAGTAAAACCAGTGTGGTTGGTGCTGTCCTTGGAATTCCACGTAGCAAGCGCGAAGAGCGTGAAAGTCGCGAACGGGCGCATGAACTTTTGAAGTTCATCGGAATTGATGAATATGCCGAAGTCGCTGCCCGTAACTTGCCATACGGTCACCAGCGTCGATTAGAGATTGCTCGTGCATTGGGCACAAATCCACAGTTGCTCTGCCTCGATGAGCCAGCGGCCGGTTTCAACCCTGCAGAGAAGCAGGAACTGAACGAACTGATTTTGAAGATTCGTGCACAGGGCTACACAGTGCTTTTGATTGAGCACGACATGAACGTTGTGATGAAGATTTCTGACCGTATTGCAGTACTCGACTTCGGAAAGAAAATTGCAGAAGGCTTGCCAGAAGAAATGCGCAATAACCCCGATGTGATTGCTGCCTATTTGGGAGTACCAGACGATGCTGCTTGAGGTACAAGACCTACATGTTTTCTACGGAAAGATTGAAGCCATTAAAGGCATCTCTTTCAATGTGAATGAAGGCGAGATTGTTTCCCTTATCGGTGCAAACGGCGCCGGCAAGACAACAACAATGCGAACCATCTCTGGTGTGCGCCCTGTTGCTCAAGGTCGCATTCTGTTCGAAGGACAAGACATCACCAACATGGCGCCGCACGACCGCGTGAAGCTCGGTATTTGTCAGGCTCCAGAAGGTCGCGGAATTTTCCCCGGCATGACAGTGCGTGAGAACTTAGACATGGGTACCTATATCCGTGGCTATAAGAGCGCAACGAAAGCCGCAGACATGGAACATGTCATCAGTTTGTTCCCACGCCTCGGCGAGCGCATTTCTCAAATGGGTGGCACATTGTCTGGTGGAGAGCAGCAGATGCTCGCTATTGGTCGAGCGCTCATGAGCCGTCCGCGTCTTATGTTGCTCGATGAACCATCGATGGGTCTTGCACCAATGTTGATTGCACAGATCTTCAGCATCGTGAAGCAAATCAACTCTGAAGGCATTTCAGTCCTCATGGTGGAGCAAAACGCTACGCAAGCATTGAAGACTGCGCACCGTGGGTATGTACTCGAGACTGGGTACGTAATGAAGACAGGTACTGGGGCAGATCTGCTTGTAGATCCTGCAGTACGCGCTGCATACCTCGGCGGTTAATTCCCGTATTTTTCTAATCGCGTTAAGTAGCGCTTTACTGCGCTTGCACTTTCGCGGCGCCACATTTCGACTGGCGACTGAGACGAACTCTTGTTGATCGCATCAATCAGTGGCTCAAAGACTTGTCGTTGTTTGGTAACGAAGGGTTGCAGTGGCAATTGAAACTGTTCGCGCAGCATTACTTTTACAACAAGTTCTGTACGCACATCACGAAGATGTAAAACAGGAGTATTGAGCCACATCTCTGCATGACGTTTACCAGCAGCGGTAGGGGAGATGATCACTTTGTCGGCGCCGCCACCATCTTTGGGTGTTGCACGCTTCACTAGTCCATCAGCCACCAAAGTATCTATGGCGCGGTACACCAATTGGCGAGACAACGTCCATGCACGACCTATGGTGCCGCTAGGTGCAAGCTCTTCATGCACAGCCCAGCCATGGCGAGGGGTAAGTACAACAAGCGCCAATACAACATCTCTTGCTAGTTGTGCATCTTGCCGGGCCATATGAATACCATAGTCCTGTTGTGAAAGTAGTCAAAAAGTTACTACTCTGACGTGGTGAGATTTTTGGGAACGTTGCTGGTGGGGGCACTGTGCTTGACGGGTTGCGTGAGTTCAACTTCCTCTTCAACTGACTCAACTTCCATTTCATGCCCGGCGCCAGAAGACCAAGGCAAGATAGTCGTACTTGCAGCAAGTTCCATGTCGAATGTTCTTCAGGAGATTCAGCCTGAATATCTCGCAGATCATCCGTGTGTAACCGACTTAGTTTTTAGCTTTGGTTCCTCAGCCACTCTTGCAGCACAAATTGTGAATGGTTTCCCGGGAGACGTTTTTGTTTCAGCAAGTAAATCGACGATGGACACTGTGACGAGTGCAGGAGTCATCTCCACGCCATCTCGATTTGCGAAGAACTATGCCGCCATTATGTTTTACAAAAATTCGAATTTCAATGAAAGCATCACTTCGCTCCTCAGTCTTCTTGATAGTAAAAACCCAAACATAAAAGTAGGTCTCTGTGTAGAGACTGCGCCTTGTGGCTCACTTGCAGATTCGGTGTTGAAAAATGTAATGGAGGCGTACGGTAATCAATCCTTGAACCGTGATGAAATAGCCGATACGGAATCTCCATCAGTAGAAGATCTTATCTCAAAAATAGAGATAGGTGAACTTGATGCTGGAATCGTCTATGAAAGCGATTGTCACTTTTCTGCAACACGTAAGAAGAGCAGTGGGTGCGTTGAGATCCCGGACATGCATAATGGCAAAGCACTTAACCTTGCTAATGAGTATTACGTGGGTGCAATCAACGCCAAGGCAAACTCTCGAGAGTTCTCGCAGTTCATTGCTTCTTCCGCATTTCAGTCAATTCTTCAGTCCAAGCACGGATTTAGCGCACCGTAATGAAGCAAAGGTTCTCTCCAGTTGTTCTTGCGATGGCCGCAATTGCTGTTGCGTTTATAGCGCTTCCAATTTTGGCGATTCTTGTGAGGGCTCCGTGGTCTGATGCCTGGGACATCGTGGCCCAAAAAACAACAAGAGATGCGCTCCTTGTGTCACTTCAAACCTCTGTCATTGCTGCATGTATTGCCAGCATTATCGGTATTCCATTGTCGTGGGTTCTTGCACGCTCATCAGGTCGAGGAATATCAGTTCTACGCACCATCAGCATCGTTCCCATTGTTTTGCCTCCGGTTGTGGGCGGCATTGCATTACTCGCTGCGTTTGGCAGGCGGGGCGTAGTAGGGCAGTATCTCTATGACTGGTGGGGTGTTTCGCTTCCGTTCACACGCACTGCAGTAGTAATGGCGCAAGTGTTTGTGGCATTGCCATTTTTTGTTCTCGCAGTAGAAGCAGCATTTCGGCAAAATGATCGTCATCTCGAAGAAGCTGCAGAAACATTGGGTGCAAGTCCGTTGCGCGTGTTTCTCACAGTTGCACTGCCACTGGCTCGCCCCGCCATCATCGCTGGTTTTGCATTGTCGTGGGCTCGCTCTCTAGGTGAGTTCGGAGCATCGATTACCTTCGCCGGAAGTTTTCCGAGTAAAACTCAAACATTGCCGATGGCTGTGTATGAACTTGTTTCAGTCGATTATCAACTCTCGCTCGTGTTGTCGCTGTTGATGGTTGCAATCTCAGTGGCAGTGTTGGTCGGTCTGCGAGATCGCTGGATGTCTGGAGATGAACAATGAGTTTGGTGTTGCAGGGCCAAGTGGGCAGGGGAGAGTTCTCTCGCGAAGTTGACGTCACAGTGCAACACGGAGAGATTTTGGCCATCGTTGGCGCAAACGGTTCTGGAAAATCAACTGTGTTGCAAACCATCGCCGGCATTGCAGCATTGAAGAGTGGGCGATTGTCATTTGACAATGTGGTGTGGGATGAGCCAATCACAAAGATCTTTACTCCTGCGCAAGATAGGCACTGCGGTGTTGTCTTTCAAGACCTGCGACTATTTCCTCACCTGTCACTCATTGCAAATGTTGCGTATGGCCTGCGTGCAACTGGGTTATCAAAACAAGAGGCACACGCACGAGCTGCAGAAGAGTTGACGCTTGTTGGACTCGATGAGTTGGCGGATAGAAAACCCGGGCAGGTCAGCGGCGGGGAGCGCCAACGGGTAGCCCTTGCTCGCGCGCTTGTCCTGCGACCGCCGGTCCTACTTCTCGACGAGCCATTTGCATCAGTTGACGTCTCGTCCCGCCAGGGCCTGCGAGACCTGCTGCCCTCATTGGTGCAGGGCTACCAAGGCTCTGTTGTCCTTGTCTCCCATGACCCTGAGGATGTCCAGGCCCTGGCCACCAACATCCTCGCTTTCGGTTAGAGCCCAAGAAAAGCCCCAAAAAACTTGGTGGGGTTCACCTTGCGTTCACCTTGCCGTCGGTTGCGAGACAACTGGCATTGAGAGACTTTGCGGGTGGAAAGTACTGACCTCAAACAACGTGAGATTGTGATTCGCCGAGGTTTGGCTGATCGTATCTTCAGGCGTGCAATGGCGACCGGAGCAATTCTATCTCTCTCATTGCTAGCTCTCATTGCATCTTTTTTGCTCTTTCGCGGCTTTGAAGTGTTTAGAGACTTTGGCTTCTCATTTATTACGAGCGCTAAGTGGGATAGCGGGAGTGCCGATGGCGTTACTCCGGCCAGTTTCGGTATTGCAGCCATGCTTGTTGGCTCGGTCGTTACAGCAATCATTGCCATCACTGTTGCGTTGCCATTTGCAATCTGTGTTGCATTGTTTCTCGAGTACTACGCACCAAGTTTCATTCGTAAACCACTTACTGCGGTGCTAGACCTCGTGGCAGCGATTCCATCAGTCATTTATGGCATCTGGGGTTACACGATTTTGAATAATCTTGCCGCCGGATGGGCTAAGTCACTGAATTCATGGTTCGATTGGATTTGGTTCTTTAAGGTCCCCGCACCAATCTTTACGCGTTCCCCCTTTATTGCCGGGCTTCTTCTCGCCCTTATGATTTTGCCAATCACAACTTCGGTGGCGCGCGAGGTGTACAGCCAAGCGCCACGCGACCAGATCGATGCGGCATACGGTTTGGGTGGAACAAAATGGGGTGCTATTCGCTCCGTTGTCATGCCCTTTGGTCGAAGTGGGCTTGTTGGCGGTGCAATGCTCGGCCTTGGGCGCGCATTGGGTGAAACTGTCGCCGTATATCTAGTACTGAACCTTGTCTTCAAAATCAATTTGCAAATTCTTGCTTCAGCGGGTGGCAACGTTGCATCTCTCATCGCAACACGTTTCAGTGAAGCTACTCCATACGAACTTAAGGGGCTGATGGCTGCCGGATTAGTTCTCTTCCTCGTGACCTTAGCGGTCAATGCAACCGCCACCTTGATTGTTAATCGCGCTAGGAACACAGCATGAGTACTTCCAGCATTGAAGCGACGAGCATTCCTCAACCTCAACGACCTTGGCGTCAAGCTAAGCGCGCATGGCGTCAAGCAATAGTTATGTTGGTCGTTTCTGTAGTTGGCGCAACTTTGTTAATGCAGGTGACTGGTTTGGCCGGTGTAATTGGTTCTTATGTAGCTTTTGCTTTGGTGTTTCCAGTAGTTGCGTTTCTTGCATCTATGAAATATGGCAAGAAAGCCGGACAAGACAAGATGGCGAGCGCCATTATCTGTTTAGCTTTTGGCACGGCATTCATGCCATGGATGTCCATTCTCTTCACTGTTTTCAATCGAGGCCGTGAAGCCTTCTACAGTGGTTTCTTAACAACAGATATGTTGGTGAACTCCTCAGATCAGCCGCTGAATATGGGTGGACTGTCGCACGCAATTGTGGGAACTCTCATTCTCATTTTCATTGCGTCGATGGTTGCTATTCCTCTAGGAATCATCACGGCAATTTATATTGTCGAAGTCAAAGGCAGATTCGCCTCATATGCGAGGTTCTTTACCCAGGCCATGAGTGGTGTCCCTTCAATTGTGGCGGGACTCTTTATCTATACAACCATCGTTGTTGTTGTGTTTAATCGTTTTAATGCTCTAGCTGGTGGTTTGGCTCTTGCTATTTTGATGTTGCCCACTGTTGCCCGAACGGCAGAGGAAGTACTGAAACTTGTTCCCGATGATCTGCGCGCAGCTTCGTACGCAATGGGTGCAAGTCAATTTTCTACTGTTTTTAGAATTGTTCTTCCCACAGTTCGTTCAGGATTAGTGACTGCATCAATCCTGGGTGTTGCTCGTGTGGCAGGAGAGACGGCGCCTTTGCTATTGACTTCACAGTATTTCGTACAATTAACGACAAATATTTTGGACGGGCCAATGGCTTCGTTACCCACTTATATCTTTGCGAACCTCGGCGCGGGGTCAGACACTTCCGTTGCTCGTGCGTGGGGTGGCTCGGCAGTGTTGATGAGCATCGTCTTTATTTTGTTCGTAACAGCACGACTACTTGGTGGTCGTAATACAAAGAGCAGGCACTAATGAATGAAAGTTCTATACAGAAAACAGAGTCAGAAATGATTCTGCCCGGTATTCAACAAGGAGTAACCATGGCTACTGAAGACCATACAAACCGCAATGCAGACAATCTGCAAGTGAATGGATCCACAGGGTTAGAGGTTCGTAACGTGCATGCGTGGTTCAATAAGCACCACGCTCTTGCAGATGTATCACTTCACTTCCCCCAGAACACGGTTACCGGTCTTATCGGGCCATCTGGTTGTGGAAAGTCGACGTTCTTGCGTCTTCTCAACAGAATGCACGAGTTCATTCCGAAAGCAGCAATGGCAGGCGAGGTTCTCTTTAACGGAGAGGACATCTATTCGCCTGAGGTGGACCCCACAGAGATCCGTAAGAGAATCGGTATGGTTTTTCAAAAGCCGAACCCATTTCCATCGATGACGATCGCAGAAAATGTTTTGGCTGGTCCTAAGTTGGCAAAAGTAAAAGTTGAAAACAAGGACGAACTTCTTGAAGATTGCCTCACTCGTGCTGGACTCTGGAAAGAAGTCAAGGATCGCCTGAAAGCTTCTGGTTCTTCGCTTTCTGGTGGACAACAGCAGAGACTCTGCATTGCGCGTGCCTTGGCACTAAATCCTGAAGCGCTTCTGCTTGATGAGCCTTGCTCGGCACTTGACCCTGGTTCCACGCTTCGTGTGGAAGAAACGATTGTTCAACTGTCGCAGACAATGACCATTGTGATTGTGACTCACAACATGCAGCAGGCAGCTCGTGTGTCTGATTATTGTGCGTTCTTCTTGTCTGATGGCGGACCTGGTCAGCTGGTTGAGGCTGATCTCACCACCAATATCTTTTCGAACCCTGGAGATCAGCGAACGGCTGACTATGTCCAGGGTCGTTTCGGCTGAATCTCGTTAACCGAGTGTTCACCTAGCACTCCTTTCGTGTTCAGTTGTCTGTGGCTTTGGCGCAAACCTGCCGACATATATTTCTCATGGGACAACACATAAACCCCGGAGGAAAAACAAAAATGAAACTACGTCGGAAGATTGCAATTTCACTTGCAACAATCGCAGCGGTTACCGCAGCTGGAGCAATTCCTGCTAACGCAATTACCTTGAATGGTGGCGGTGCATCTTTCATGGCAAACATGATGGACATTTGTGCCGCACAGTTCAACCGCACCACGAACTACAACCCTGACAAGCATGTCGTATCTTACGCGTCGGTCGGTTCAGGCAGCGGAAAGACCGGATACCAAGCTGGCACTTACAAGTTTGGTGGATCAGAGTCTGCATATTCAGCTTCAGCGGCAAAACCTGCCGATTTGGTTTACGTTCCACTCATCGCCGGCCCTATTTCTATTGGATACCGTCTCGACGGTGTTTTGCCAGCTGGTTCAACGGTGCAACTCAAGTCTGAAACCGTTGCGAAAATTTTTGCTGGAACAATCACAGCTTGGAATGACCCAGCAATTGTTGCCGACAACACCGTGACAACAATCAAAGCAGTGAAGAAAGCCACTAAGCATGGTGTCGTCGCCACAATCGCAAAGTCTGGCAATAAGGTCAACTTGAAAGTGACGGCAACTGCTGCCGCATTGAAGCGATTCAAGGGCAAGAAGATTGTGATCACTCGTACAGATGCAGCAAAGAAGACAACATCAGTTGCCTCTGCTGCTATCACTGGCACAATGACCAAGTCGGTTGCTTACTCAAAGGGTGCTTCTTACGCAGTAAAAGTTGGAGCCGTTTCATTGGGTTCAGTCACTGTCGATGACACATTGATTGGCCAGACTCTTACCATGCCAAACACGCCAATTCGCGTTGTGTATCGCAGTG